>DASPZZ010000072.1:0-54472 GCA_035635995.1 Binatia bacterium
AGTCGGCAAGGAAGGCGTGTCGATCTCGACGCTCGACGACTTCGAGCGGCTGTTCGCGGACATCCCGCTCGGCGACGTCACCACCTCGATGACGATCAACTGCACGGCGTCGGTCGCGCTCGCCATGTACCTGGCGGTCGCCGAGAAGCAGGGGGTGTCGTGGGACCGCGTCGGCGGCACGATGCAGAACGACATGCTCAAGGAGTTCATCGCGCAAAAAGAGTGGATCTGCCCGCCCGAGCCCGCGGTTCGGATCGTCGTCGACATGATCGAGTTCACCGCGAAGCACGTTCCGCGCTTCAATCCGGTCTCGATCTCCGGCTACCACATCCGCGAGGCGGGCGCGACCGCGGTGCAGGAGCTCGCGTTCACGCTGGCCGACGGGCTCGGCTACGTCGAAGCGGCGTGCGCGCGCGGGCTCGACATCGACAGCTTCGCGCCGCGGCTCTCGTTCTTCTTCGACATCCACAACGACTTCTTCGAGGAGATCGCCAAGCTCCGGGCGGCGCGGCGTCTCTGGGCGCGTTTCATGAAGGAGCGGTTCGGCGCCCGGAAGCCCGAGTCGATGCGGCTCCGGACGCACACCCAGACGGCCGGTGTCTCGGCGACCGCCCAGCAGCCCCTCAACAACATCGCCCGGGTCGCCCTCCAGGCGCTGGCGGCCGTCCTCGGCGGTGCGCAGTCGCTCCACACCAACTCCTACGACGAGACCTGGGCGCTGCCGACCGAGGACGCGGTGACGGTCGCGCTCAGGACCCAGCAGATCATCGCCGAGGAATCCGGCGTCGCCCAGACGATCGACCCGCTCGGGGGCTCCTACTATCTCGAGACGCTGACGGACCAGATGGAGGCGGGCGCGCTCGAGTACATCCGGAGGATCGACGCGATGGGCGGCGTGATCCGCGCGATCGACGCCGGCTACCCGCAGCGGGAGATCGCGGACGCCGCGTACCACTACCAGCTGATGGACGATCGCCGCGAGAAGGTCGTCGTCGGCGTCAACAAGTACGTGATGGCGGAGGAGCGCCCCATCAACTACCTGAAGATCGACGCGGCCGTCGAGCGCGAACAGGTCGAGCGCACCGGGCGCTTCAAGGCCGCGCGCGACACCGCGAAGGTCGAGCGGCGGCTCAAACAGCTGGCCGAGGCGTGCCGCGAGCAGCGGAACGTGATGCCGGTGCTCGTCGACGCGGTGAAGGACTACGTGAGCCTCGGCGAGATCTCGGACGTGTACCGTCAAGTGTTCGGGCTCTACCGCGAGCCCATAATCTTCTAGCCGAGGGGTCAAGGCACGACCGTCGGGCGCCCGGGCGCACCGGCGGCGAATGTGAGGAACGACATGAGCGAGCCGATCAGGATCAGCCGCGCGGCGACGAAGAAGCCCAAGCCCAAGGACCGCGAGCTCACGTTCGGGACCGTCTTCACCGACCACATGTTCGTCATGGACTTCCAGGAGGAGAAGGGCTGGTACGACCCGCGGGTCGAGCCGTACGGGCCGTTCTCGATGGACCCGGCGGCGGCCGTGCTCCACTACGCCCAGGCGGTGTTCGACGGGCTCAAGGCCTTCCGCGCCCGCGACGGCCAGGTCCGGCTCTTCCGGCCCCAGAAGCACGTGGAGCGGCTGATCGAGTCGTCCCGGCGCCTGTGCATCCCGCCGCTCGATCCCGACCTCGCGCTGAAGTCGCTCGTGACCCTCGTCGGGATGGAGAAAGAGTGGGTGCCGTCGACGGTCGGGACGTCGCTCTACGTCAGGCCGACGATCATCGCGAGCGAGGCGTTCCTCGGCGTCCGGCCGGCGAAGTCCTACATCTACTACGTGATCCTGTCGCCCGTCGGCGCGTACTACCCCGAGGGGATGAATCCCGTGAAGATCCTGGTGGTCGACCAGTACGTGCGCGCGGTGGAGGGCGGGGTGGGCGGCGCCAAGACCGGCGTCAACTACGCGGCGAGCCTCTACGCCGCCGAGGAGGCCAAGCAGCGCGGGTTCACCCAGGTGCTGTGGCTCGACGGCCGCGAGCGCAAGTACATCGACGAAGTGGGCACGATGAACATCATGCTGAAGATCGGCGACGAGATCGTCACCCCGCCGCTCAGCGGAACGATCCTGGCCGGCGTCACCCGCGACTCGGTCCTGACGCTGATGCGCGACTGGGGTCTCCGGGTCTCCGAGCGCCCGGTGACGATCGACGAGGTCGCCGCCGCCGCCCGCAAGGGCACGCTCGCGGAAGTCTGGGGGACCGGCACCGCCGCCGTCATCTCGCCCGTCGGCGAGCTCGCGTACAAGAACGAGCGGATCGTGATCAACGGCGGACGGATCGGCCCGCTGACCCAGAAGCTCTACGACGCGATCGTCGGCATCCAGTACGGGACGGCACCGGACACCCGCGGCTGGACGGTGGCCGTCTAGGCGACGTCGATGAGCGACTGCGTCTTCTGCAAGATCCGCGACGGGCAGATCCCGTCGATGAAGCTCTACGAGGACGAGCGCACGCTGTGCATCATGGACATCAACCCGCTCAACTCCGGGCACTGCCTGGTGCTCATCAAGACGCACGCGCCGACGATCTTCGACGCCGAGCCGGCGGACCTGCAGGCCGCGATCACGACGGCCAAGCGGGTCGCCGCGGCCCAGCGGACGGCGCTCCGGCCGGACGGCCTGAACGTGCTGCAGGCCAACGGCCCGGCGGCGTTTCAGTCGGTGCCGCACTTCCATCTGCATCTGATTCCGCGCTGGACCAACGACGGCAAGGGATTCGACTGGAAGGTCGTCCCGGGCGATCGGGCGCAAATGATGAAGGTCGGCGAGAAGCTCCGCGCGGCACTCGGAGGAGGCCACTGATGGTCGAACGGTCGATCCGCGTCGTGGTCGCCAAGCCGGGGCTCGACGGCCACGACCGCGGGGCGAAGATCGTCGCGCGCGCGCTGCGCGACGCGGGCTTCGAGGTCATCTACACCGGGCTCCACCAGACGCCCGAGCAGATCGTCGCCACGGCGGTCCAGGAGGACGCCGACGCCATCGGGCTCTCCGTCCTCTCGGGCGCCCACAACTACCTCTTCCAGCGGGTCCTCGAGCTGCTCGCCGAGCAGGGCGCCGCCGACATCGCGGTCTTCGGCGGCGGGATCATTCCCCCGGAGGACGTCGCCGCCCTCAAGGCGATCGGCGTCAAGGAGCTCTTCACGCCCGGCACATCGACCCAGGACATCGTCCGCTTCGTCCGCGAGCACATTCGCGCGGCGGTCTGATTCAGGGAGATGATCAAGAGGATCGGCGGGAAGTACGTGGTGCTGTCGGAGTCGACCGGGCGGCGGTTCGGCACCCACGCCACGAAGGCCGAGGCCGAGAAGCGCCTGCGCCAGATCGAGATGTTCAAGCACCTCAAGACGAGCGGCGCGCGGCGGCGCGCCCGAGGCCAGCCCGGATAATTCATGAACGATCGACGCGATCGGCGGGCGGGTGGCGCCGGGTCCACGCACTTCTTCGAAGTGCGAAGGTACGAAGGGGTCCCATTCCGCCCCGCCGGCCGGGGCCGCACCCGGCGCCACCCGCCCGTTCGTCGTGGTGTCGTTCATGAATAATCCGGGCTAGGCGCGTGGACTTCGACCTGACCCCCGAGCAGCAGCAGCTCCGCGACGTCGCGCGCCAGTTCGCCGAGGCCGAGCTCGGCGACAAGATCGCGCCCTACGACGAGCGCCACGAGTTCCCCCACCAGATCGTCGCGAAGCTGGGTCCGCTCGGCTTCCTCGGCGTCCTCGTGCCCGAGGACCTCGGCGGCGCCGGGCTCGACTACGTGTCCTACGCGCTGATCGTGGAGGAGCTCTGCCGCGGCGACGCGTCGGTCGGCATCACGATGTGGGCGCACAACTCGCTCTGCACCAACCACATCGCGACCTTCGCGTCGCCGGAGCAGAAGCGGAAGTATCTGCCCCCGCTCGCCAGCGGCGAGGTGCTGGGCGCCTGGGGTCTCACCGAGCCCGGCTCGGGCTCCGACGCGGCGGCGCTCGCCACGCGCGCCGAGCTCCGCAACGGTGAGTGGGTGCTGAACGGGAGCAAGGCCTTCATCACCAACGCGTCGGTCGCCGCCACCGCGGTCGTCATGGTCCGCACCGACCCGGGCCGGCAATCCAGGGGGATCTCGGCCTTCATCGTGGAGAAGGGCATGCCCGGCTTCAGCAGCGGCAAGCCCTATCGCAAGCTCGGCCTGCACGCCTCGAACACGGCCGAGCTGATCTTCGACGACGCGCGTGTCCCCGCGGCGAACCTGATCGCCGAGCGCGGCACCGGGTTCGTGCAGGCCATGCAGGTTCTGGAGGGCGGGCGCATCGCGATGGCGGCGATGGCGGTGGGAATCGCCCAGGCCGCGGTCGACCAGGCGGTCAAGTACATGCGCCAGCGCACCGCCTTCGGCCGCACGCTCGCCGAGTTCAACGGGCTCCAGGGCATGATCGCCGAGGTCGGGACCGAGGTCGAGGTGGCGCGGCTGCTCACGCTGCGCGCGGCTTATTTGAAAGACACGGGCCGGCCGGCGCTGCACGCCGCGGCGATGGCGAAGCTGTTCGCGTCCGAGGCGGCGATGAAGGCGGCGTCGAAGGCGGTCCAGCTCCACGGCGGCGCCGGCTACATCACGGAGTTCCCGGTCGAGCGTATTTTCCGCGACGCGAAGCTCACCGAGATCGGAGAAGGCACGTCCGAGATCCAGCGCATGGTCATCGCTCGGGGGATCCTCCAGCTCACGTGAGCGCCCGCCCCGGCGCGCTGATCGCCATCGAGGGCGTCACCAAGCGTTACCTCACCGGCTCCGGCCCGGTGGAGGCGCTCCACGACGTCTCGCTCTCCGTGGGCGAGGGCGAGTTCTGCACGCTCATCGGTCCCTCCGGGTGCGGCAAGTCCACACTGCTCGGCATGCTGGGCGGCCTCGTGGCGCCCGACCACGGTCGCCTCGTCGTCGACGGCCAGCCGGTGACGGGCCCGGACCCGCGGCGCGTCGCGACCGTGTTCCAGGAGGCCGGCCTCTTCCCGTGGCGGACCGCCCTCCAGAACGTCGAGTTCGGCCTCGAGCTCCAGGGCGTGCCGGTCGAGCGCCGCCGCCGGACGGCCAGCGAGCTGCTCGGCCCCCTCGGGCTGCGCGGCTTCGCCGCGAAGTATCCGCGCGAGCTGTCGGGCGGGATGAAGCAGCGCGTGGCGATCGGCCGCGCGCTCGCGCTCGACGCGAAGATCCTCCTGATGGACGAGCCGTTCGGCGCGCTCGACGAGCAGACGCGCGCCCTGATGGGCGAGTGGCTCCTCGACATCTGGCGGCGCACCCGCAAGACCGTCATCTTCGTGACGCACAGCCTGCACGAGGCGCTCTTCCTGTCGACCCGCGTCGCCGTCATGACGGCGCGGCCCGGCCGGATCAAGTCGGTGCTGGAGCTGTCGATGGAATACCCGCGCTCGATGGAGTCGCCCGAAATGGTGGCGCTCCGCGCCAAGCTCTGGAGCGAGATCCGCGAGGAGTCCCTGCGGGCGATGCAACCATGAAGGTAGGCCTGCTGCGCCTCGGCCTGCTCGCCGTCCTCCTGGCCGTCTGGGAGGTCGCGGGGCGTGCGGCGAACCCGTTGCTGGCCGTCCCGCCCTCGGCCGTCCTGCCCGCGCTGCGCGATCTGCTTCTGCTGCGCTCCTATCCCGATCTGCCCGCGAGCCTGCTGCTGACGCTCCGCGAGATCGGGACGGCGTACGCGCTGGCGGTCGCAGCCGGGCTCGGCTGCGGCTTCGTGCTCGGCATGTACCGGCTGGTCGGGCGCGCCTGGGGGCCCATGATCGCGGCGCTCTACGCGGTGCCGGCGGTCGTCTGGTATCCCTCGCTGATGCTCTTCTTCGGGCTCGACGCGGCCTCCAAGATCGCCTTCGGCTTCCTGCTGGGCTTCTTCCCGATCACCCTGGCGGTTCTCGCCGGCGTCCGTCAGGTGAACCCGCAGCTCGTCGTCGTCGCGCGTGCGTACGGCGCCGGCGCGGTGACGGTCTTCCGCCGGGTCATGCTGCCCTCGATGCTCTTCACGCTCGTCGGCGGGCTGCGGACGGGGCTCGCGCTGTGCGTGATCGGCGTCGTCGTCGGCGAGATCCTGGGCTCGAAGGCCGGCATGGGCGCCCTCATCAACCACGCCTACGGTCTGCTCCGGACCGGAGACTACGTCGCGCTCGTGCTGGTCACACTGGCGCTGGTCGTCGGTTCCGACGTCCTCGCGAGCCTCCTCGAACGCCACGCGCGCCGATGGACGGAGTGAAGCCCGGTCTCGCCTCGGTTCGCGTCGCCCAGCTCGCGACCGTCGTCGTCGGGCTCGCGGCGTGGGAGCTCGCCGCGCGGCGCCTGTGGGTGGACCCGCTCTTCGTCCCCGCGCCGAGCGCGGTCGCCGGGGCGTTCCTCGGGATCGGCGGCCCCGCGCTGGCCGGTCTCGCCGACACGCTCGGCAAGACGGCCGTCGCCTACGTGCTGTCGGTCGCGCTCGGCGCCTCGGCCGGCGTCGCCGTCGGCTCGGTCCGACTCCTACGTGACGTGCTGTCCCCGTACGTGATCGCGCTCTACGGCATCCCGAAGATTCTCGTGCTGCCGTGGATCGTCCTGTTGCTCGGCTACGGCACGACCCCGGCGATCTTCTATGGAACGCTGCACGGCGTCTTCCCGATCATGGTGCTCGTGATGGGCGCCGTGCGCGACGTGGACCGCACGCTCGTGACCGTGGCGCGGTCACTCGGCGCCACGACGTGGCAGCTCTACTGGAAGGTGCTGCTGCCGGCGATCGTCCCCTCGGTGCTCGCGGGGATGCGGCTCGGGATCGTCTTCTGCCTGCTGGGCGTCCTCGTGGTCGAGATGTTCGCCGGGGTCCGCGGCATGGGCCACGTCATGGGCTCCCTCGCCAACGGCTTCCAGGCGCCCGAGCTCTTCGCCGCGACCGGACTCGTGTCGGCCGCGTCGATCGCGATCGTCCTGGCGCTCGATCACCTGAACGACAAGCTCTCGCACTGGCGCGGCTGACTCCGGCCGGTCCAGAGCTTCCCAGTCGCCGTCCAGTTCTTGTGCACCGAGGTGCCCTCGGCCTTCAGGTCCACCTTAGATATCGCGGGGTTGGCTTCGGGGTGGATCGACCCGTCGCTGGAATGCGGATTGCTCTCTCACGGGTGCAGGAGGGCAACGTCGATGAACTCGGAAGTGTCGGCGGAGGTTGTGACCGTGTACAGGGCGCTCGACGGCGGGCTCCACCACTCCCGGTGCAATCGGCGGCTCTCGCTGCACGGGCAGCGCGCGGGGCTCGAGCTCGACTTCTACTGCCTGGCGTGCACCGAGAGCGTGACGATCCCGTTCTGCGTCCTCGAGCGCATCCCGGTTGCTGACGCGGTCTAGCCCGGTCGGACCGTGCATCCGCCGGTCGACGTGATCACTTGTCGATTCGGCTGATCTTCGAGCCCTGCAGCCCGAGCCCGGCCATCAGACCCCTCTGGTCGAAGATGATCGCATACATATCGCTCTGGGCGGTCGTCGTCGTGAGCGTTTTCGCCATCCCGGCGTCCAGGACGACAATGCTCGGCCCAACGCCGAGCTCGAAGCCGTCGCTCTTGTCCAGATACGTCAGCGCCGAATCGGTCATGAAGAACAGGACGTATCCGAACGTCTGGACGCCGGCCTGGAGGCCGTACGACGCCGCTACCGTGTTGTAGTAGCCGACGGTCTTGCCCTGCCGGCGCAGGGCGCCGTCGCCGTACTGGGCGCCGAAGAGGAACCCGGCCTTGACGATGTTCGGAAAGACGAGGATCCCCTTCGCTCGCGTTGCGAGATGTTGGGCCTCCGGAGTACCGGCATAGAGCTTTTCCAGGGCTATGTTGACATCGCGGTTTATCTCCGCCGCCGATGCAGCCACGGCGGGTCGCACGCTCATCGACGTCGGCATCACGAGAGCAAGCACCAGCAGGCCAGCTCCGACTTGTACCTTGACCATCGTTCGTTCTCCTTCGATCACGCGCTGTGAGCGCCAGGGGTTGACGGGGCGGTCCCGGAGCACGCCCCGCCTATTTGATGAACGGGATATCGCGCGCGAGCTCGTAGTTCACGAGGGCCCGGACCTTGTTCTCGATCTGGTACAGGCGCGCGACCTTTTTGGCCGGGAGCACCTTTCGGAAGCGAGCGACGTAGGCGTTGAGCAACGCGACGTGATCGCGCTCGAGCGCCAGGGCCTGATTGAGCAACGT
This sequence comes from Binatia bacterium, assembly GCA_035635995.1. Taxonomy (GTDB): domain Bacteria; phylum Methylomirabilota; class Methylomirabilia; order Rokubacteriales; family CSP1-6; genus AR31. The sequence continues at coordinate 8,219 of DASPZZ010000072.1, forward strand.
CGTGGCCGTCTCGTCGGTCATCGTGTCGTACGCCTTGCCGTAGGTGTCGATGAGCTTGAGGACCCGATCGTAGTGGCTGACCATGTCGCCTTGATAGGCGTTGTAGACCGGCCAGAAGACCTTGGCCTCGCTCTCCGTCAGCGCGAGCACCGAGGCCACGACGACCTTCTTGTCCGCCCGCACCTTCTCGCGGAGGATCTCCATGTTGTCCGCGGGCTTGTCCTGCGCCGGGGCCACCCCGGCCGCGAGGCACGCGAGCAAGCTTCCGATCACGATCACGCCGGGTGATCCATGTCTCATGAGTCGACGGCTCCTTTCGTCCGCGTCTGGCACATCGAAGGGAATCTACCGGACATCGGCTTCGTCCACCATAGGACCAAGGGCGGGTCCCCCGGCACCCGAGCCGACTCTACTCGCCCCGCAGCGTTGGGTCGAGCAGATCGCGGAGCCAGTCCCCGGTGCGGCTCACGACGATCGACGTCAGCATGAGCACGATCCCCGGCGCCGTCGAGATCCACCACGCCGAGTCGAGGTACTCCCGTCCCTCTTGCACCATCCCGCCCCAGGACGGCGTCGGCGGCTGGACGCCGAGGCCCAGGAACGAGAGCGTCGCCTCGAGCACGATCGCGCGGGCCAGCTCGAGCGTCGCGATGACGACGAGTGACGAGAGCACGTTGGGGAGGATGTGGCGGGCGATCACCCGCGCCACCGAGCCGCCGAGGGCCTGGATCGCGTCGATGAACTCACGCGAGCGCAGCACCAGCACCTGGGACCGAAGCACGCGGGCGTAGGTGACCCATCCCGAGAGCCCGATCACGACGATCAGGGTGGGGAAGCTCGGCCCGAGCACGGCGATGATCCCGATCGCGAGCAGGATGAAGGGGAACGCGAGCTGGGCGTCGGCGAGGGTCATGATGACGCTGTCGGTCCAACCGCCCCGGAAGCCGGCCAGCAGGCCGAGGGTGGCGCCGACGATCCCGCCCACCACCACGGCCGCGAAGCCCACCAGCAGCGAGACCCGCGCTCCGTGGATCATGCGCGAGAGGACGTCGCGCCCGAGGTGGTCGGTGCCGAGCAGGTGCGCCTTGCCGTCGACGGCCGCGAGCGTGGGCGCCGCCAGCCGCGCCCGCAGCGACTGACGGATGGGATCGTGCGGCGCGATCAGCGGCGCCGCCAGCGCCGTCACGATCAGCAGCACGACGAACGCGCCGCCGCCGAGCGCCATGACGCGGGTTCGGCGCGCGCGGCTGGCGTGGACCGCCGGCGCCGCGACCGGCGCCAGCTCAGCTCGCGCGGACGCGGGGATCGAGGAGGCCATAGATCAGGTCGATGCAGAAGTTGATCACGATGAAGAGCACGGCGGAGAGGAACACGGTGCACTGCACGACGGGGTAGTCGCGGTTGTAGATGGACTGGATCGCGAGCCGTCCAATGCCCGGCCACGCGAACACCGTCTCCGTCACGACGGCCCCGCCGAGCAGCGTGCCGAACTGCAGGCCCGTGATGGTGACGATGGGGACCGCCGCGTTCTTGAGCGTGTGCTTGGCGATCACCAGCGCCTCCGTCACGCCCTTGGCGCGGGCGGTCCGGATGTAGTCCGCGCGCAGCACTTCGAGCACCGCCGACCGGGTGAGCCGGGCGATCGAGGCCATGGCGAAGGCTCCGAGCGTGAGCGCGGGCAGCACGAGGTGACGCCACCCCTCGCGGCCCGAAGTCGGGAGCAGGCCGAGGTTCAGCGAGACGATGAGGATCAGGAGGATCCCGATGAAGAAGGTCGGCGCCGACTGGCCGACGAGCGCCAGCGCCATGGTCGCCTGGTCGACGACGGAGTTACGCCGCACCGCGGAGATCACGCCGATGGGCAGGGCGACCACGAACGCCAGGACGAACGCCGTCAGGCCGAGCTCGAGCGTCGCCGGCAGGTAGCCGACGACCACACGGAAGGCGGACTGGCGGAAATGGATCGACCGGCCGAAGTCGCCGCGGAGCACGTTGCCGAGGAAGACGGCGTACTGCACCGGCAGCGGGCGGTCGAGGCCGAGCTCGGCACGCACGCGGAAGATCTCGCTGCGGGGGGCGTCCGGGGGCAAGAGCAGCGGCACGGGATCGCCGGACAGACGCATGACGACGAAGACGACGGTGGAGACGAGCCAGAGCGCGATGGCCGCGCGGAAGAGCCGGGAGCCGAGGAACGGGAGGAGACCGCGCATGCGCGATGGGGCGGAGCCTCGACGGCTCCGCCCCGAAACGCGGATCTACGCGCGACGAAACTTGAAGTTGAAGCGTCGGATCTCGAGCTGCTGGAGCGGATCGGGCGTCCACTCCACGTACTTCTGAAGACCGTAGTCCTCGTACGGCTGGATCACCGGAATCCACGGGAAGTGCTCGAGGAATATCTTGGTCATCTTCCGGTACGCGTCGGCCCGGAACTTCTCGTCGACCGAGAAGCGGGCCGCGCTGCCGAACTCGTCGAACTCCGGATGACGCCAGTAGTCCTGCGGCCCGCCCGGGCCCAGGAGCCGCCACATCATGCCGTCGGGGTCGCGCAGCGTCGACGTCGGGTCCGACCACCAGAGGCCCTTGAAGCTCCTGTCGCGGATCCGCTGCGCGCGCACGGAATACTCGAAGACCTCGACCTTGGCATTGACGCCGATGTCCCGCCACATGGCCTGAATCGCCTCGGCCATGGGCTTGTCGCCCGCCAGGTAGCCCGCGGTGGTCTCCAGGATGATCTCCTCGCCCTTGTAGCCGGACTTGCGGAGCCGGTCCTTCGCCTCGCCCGGATTGAAGGCCAGCGGCGGCAGCGAAGCGTCGAAGTGGTTGTCGCCCTTGGCGATCATCGAGTTCGGGACGACGCCGCGCCCGCGCCACAGCTCCTTCACGATCGACTCACGGTCGACGGCCAGGGAGAGCGCCTGCTTCACCAGGGGATTGTCCAGCGGCGGCCGCTTGGAGTTCACGGCGAGCACATAGAGCCCGCCGTAGAGTGCGCCGCTCACCGCCGTGCCGGCGTTGGCCTTGACCCGCTCGCCCTGATCGGGTGGGAGCTGGGTGATCAGGTCGACCTCGCCCTTGAGCAGGGCGGCCACGCGCGGGGCCATCTCGGGCAAGGCCCGAACGACCAGCCGATCGAAGTCGACCCGCCCGCCCCAGTAGTCCGGGTTGGCCTCCAGCACGACCTTGTCGTCCTTCGTCCACGACACGAAGCGCAGCGGCCCCGTGCCGACCGGCTTCTGGTTGAAGGTGTCGGGGCCCACCGCCTCCACGTATTTCTTGGGGATGATCTGTCCGCCGTAAAAGCCCAGGCGCGCCGGCAGCAGCGGATCGGGTTTCTTGGTGTGGACGAGGACGGTACCCGGGTCCGGAGTCTCGACCCGATCGACCGTCGTCAAGACGGTGCTCACGCGGTTGCCCTTCAGGCCTGTATCCAACGAGCGGTCGATGCTGAACTTGACGTCGGCCGAGGAGAACGGGTCGCCGTTGTGCCATTTGACGCCCGGGCGAAGCTTGAACGCCCACGTCGTCTGGCCCTGCAGCTTCCACTCCGTCGCGAGGCCCGGGACGAGCTTGCCGTCGGGCCTGCGACTGGTGAGATTGTCGAAGATGTTGAACGAGATGCGGATGTCGTTCGACGACGTGCTCAGGTGCGGATCAAGGGCGGCAATGTCGCCGCCCTGAGCGACGACGAGCTCGCGCTTCTGGGTGGTCTGCGCCTGAGCGGAGCGCGGCGATCCCGGCAGCGCCGCGACTGCGCCGGCGGCCGCGATCTTGAGCGCGTCACGTCGAGTCATCTCTGCCATCTGGACGCCTCCCTCGGCGGTGCGTGGGGTTCGAGATATCAGTGGTGGTCTATATGGGGGCGATTCGCCGGCCCTGTCAAGGCCCGGCGCCCCGCCGCGACGCCCTCAGCTCGCCTGGGGTTGCGCGAGGGGTGAGCGGCGCACGCGCGCCTGCACGTCGGTGACGATGTCCCGCTCCAGCGTGATCTCGACCTCGTGCTGCTCGAGGGACCAGCGACTCACGGTCGCCAGCCAGCCGAGGCGGCGCCGGCCCTCGGGGACGACGCGGCGTCCCCGGTACACGAGCGTGCGGTGGTCCGGGGTCGCGAGCTGCTGGTGCTCCTCGACGTTGGGGCCGCAGAGCCGCAGGACCTCCTCGTACGTCGTCGCTCCCGGCTCGAGCTTCGCGAGCGCATCGCGCGAGAGGATGACGCCCGTTTGTCGCGCCGGGCCGTCGGGCCCGATCTGAACGCGACTCGCGACCTCGGCGCTGGCGCGCCTCACGAGCATCATGAAGACAGGCATCGCCAGATTTCCGAGGAAGAAGAAGACGATCGGGATCAGGACCGGCGCCCAGGACCGCAGGCCTCGGAAATAAGCGAACTGCACGGTCAGGACCTGGGGGACGAGTCCCTCGGAGAGATCGAGGAAGAGCGAGATCTCCTCGGTGGAGTCGAGCGTCTCGCTGAGCCGGCGGCGCGCCGAGCTGGGGAAGACCTCCTGGATCTTCAAGTGCTCCGCGTCCCGGAAGTTGACGATGAGCTGCGACGGGTCGTCGGCGAGGCGGATGACGCGATTTCGCTGCTCGACGTACAGCGGGAAGATGGCCCGTGACCGCACCTCGTTGAAGGTGAGCGACAGCGCGTGGCGCGGGCCCCAGAAGACGTCCTCGATCCACGTCGCCGTGCGGCGCTTGACGAGGTTGCTCGGCTCCATCCGGAGGTCCATCAGCCGGGTGCGATTGGCGAGCAGGGGCGTCCAGGGGATGCGGACGTAGGTCACGGGTGACGTGAGACCGAGCGGGCCGCTCACGCCGACGAAGGTCACGAACGGCGCGCCGCCGGCGATGGGCTCGGGCGGCAGCTCGTCGCCCATGCGGTAGAGGCTCTGCGCGAAGAGCGGCAGGCGCCCTTCGGCGATCGGCGTGAACCCACGGTCCTTGACGTAGCCGGCCAGCGCCGGGTCGGGCGGCCCGGCCGTCGTCGTGCCGCCGGCGACCGCGGTCGGCCAGAGGAGATAGAGGTCCTGGGCGATGGCGGCGCCGCTCTTCGTCGGCGGAATCACGAGGCTCCACAGGATATCGAGCGTGACGGCGCCGACCTCAGACCTGACGGTCGCGCGCACGAAGAGCGGCCCGATCGTGAACTCGGGATTCGGCCGCGCGGCGAGGAAGACCTGGCCTTCGGCGATTCCGGGTCCCGCGGTCGCGAGCAGCAGCGCGATGATCCGGGCGGCGCGACTCATCCGGCGGGCCTCCTCAGGCCGGTCCCGGCTGGGTCAAGCGAGTCTTGTGGACCTGGGCCTGAACGTCGCGGACGCGGTTGCCGTCGAGCTCGATCTCGACCTCGTGGTGCTCGACGTCCCAGCGGTCGACGGTCGCCAGCCACCCGAGCCGGCGTCGCCGGTACGGCACGACCCGCCGCCCGCGATAGAGCAAGGTGCGGCGGCCGGGCTCGTTGAGACGCTCGCGCTCCTCGGGATCGGGCCCGCAGAGGCCGAGGATCTCGTCGTAGGTCGTCTCGCCCGGCGAGATGCGCGCGAGCGTTTCGCGCGGCACGATGGTGCCGGTCTCGCGCAGGGTGGGGGCGTCGCTCCGCGGTCCGAAGTGAACGCGCCCCTGGACCCTCGCGGCGAGGCGCTTGGCGAGGGTCGTGAGCAGCGGCCCGGCCAGGTTGCCCAGGACGAAGAAGAGCGTGGCGAAGAGCACCGGTGCCCAGGCCTTCCAGCCCGTGAAGTACCCGAACTGCACCGACAGCACCTGCGGCCTGATACCCTCGGACGGATCGAGGTAGGCCGAGACGATCTCCGTCGCCCGGCGCGTCTCGCTCGACCGGCGCTGGCTCGAGCCCGGATAGACCTCGTGGATCTTCAGGTGCTCGGCGTCCGTGAAGCTGACGATGAGCTGGGACGGATCGTCGGCCAGATGGACCACGCGATCACGATACGCGAGGTACATTGGGAACGTCGCGCGCGTCCTGACGTCGTTGAAGCTCAGCGTGATCACGTGGCGCTCGCCCCAGAGGGTGTTCTCCAGCCAGGTGGCCTGCTTCGGCCTGCGGAGCCCCGTCAGGCGCATCCGGAGCTCGACGAGCCACGTGCGATCGACGAGCCGGGGCGACCACGGGATCCGGATCCAGCTGGCCGGCGCGCCCTGCCCGAGCGGACCCGCCTCCCGGGAGTAGGTGACGAACGGCGCGCCACCGGCGAGCGGTTCGGCCTTCGGGCGCTCGCGGCCGGAGTAGACGGCGCGCGCCGAGAGCGGCAGGCGCCCCTCCCGCGTCACCTCAAACCCGCGCGCCTCGACCGCTCGGCGCAGCTCGGGCTCCGGCGCGCCGGGCACGCTCTCGCCGTCCACCTCGCCGGGCCAGAGCAGATAGAGATCTTGTTCGAGCCCGCCGCCGCTCACGGTCGGCGGCACGACGAGACTGAAGAGCAGGCTGACCTCGACGGGCCCGGGCGCGGGCCCGACGCTCGCCCGGAGGAACAGCGGTCCGATCTCGAACGCGGGCTTGGGCTGGCTCGCGATGAAGACCTGGGCCGTCGCGGCGCCCGGGCTCGCGCAAAGCCAGAGAAACAGGCCGATCAGGATCAGCGGACCGACGGTGGTCAGCGGACCGGAGCCACGCGCGTCTGTATCAGGCCACCCTCGGTTCAAGGCGGCCTCACGGCCCCGCTACAATCACCCCCGCGACAATCACCTCCGCTACAACTTAACAGGCGTGAACTCGCGGGTGTAGTGCTCGTCGAGCGGCAGCTTCTTCTTGATGAGGCCGTAGTCGAGGAGCGTGTCCTGCATGACCGCCAGTGCCTCCACGTCGATGCTCCCGTCGACCGGCAGCAGCGGGCCGGAGATCTTGTGAGCGCCCAGGACCGCCTCCGGAGTCCAGCCGAGCTTCTTCGAGACGAGCTCCGCCGCCGCCTTCGGGTTGTCGCGCATCAGCTTGATCGCGCGGAAGAGCGCCCGCTGACTCTTGCGGATCGCGTCGGCCTGCTTGCGGATCGCGTCCTCGGATGCGTACTGGATCTGGCTGATCCACTTCGGCGTCACCGAGTCCAGACGTAGCAGGACCTTCGACTTGCCCTGGAGCTCGGTCACCGCGCCGCCGTCGCCCCAGACGTAGGCGGCGATTTCCTTGCGGGCCATGGCCGCGAGCTGCGCGTCGAGGCCGCCGAGGCCGACGACCTGCACGTCCTTGTCCGGATCCCAGCCCTCCTTCTTGGCGAGCATGCGGGCGAAGACCCACGTGGTCGCGCCCGCGCGGGTGACGCCGATCGCCTTGCCCCGGAGGTCGGCGACCTTCTGGACGTCCGGCGCGACGTTCAGCGTGAAGTGGTTCCCCTCGGTGTGCGTCGCGATCATCTTGACCGGCGAGCCGGCCTCGCGGAAGACGATGATGTCGGTGCTGCCGCTGATCCCGATGAGACACTCGCCGGCCATCACCGCCTTGAGGAGATCGGGGCCGCCGCGAAACGGCACGAACTCGGCGGCGAGCCCCTCGGACTTGAAGAAGCCCTGGTCGAGGGCGACGATCACCGGTCCGGCCATCGAGTAGTCGCCGAGCACCGCGGTTCCGATCTTGACCGCGGTCTGTGCACGGGCGGCGCGCGCGAAGACGGGCGTCGCTCCCGCCGCGAGGGCGGCGGCGACGAATCGGCGGCGCGTCATCACGGACATGGGCCTGGCCTCCTTGTCACCGGCGCGCCTCGCGCTTCGCGCGGCGGCTGCGCACTGCCAGCGGCGCGCCCGATCCGGGCGGCCTTGACTTTCGAACGGCACCCGGTGATCGTACAACTTCGTGAGCGTCCTCGACAATTCGTCGTGCGCGCCGCAGGCCGTCGCGGGGCTGGGGCCCCGCCGGCCGAGGCGCGATTACAGCGCTTGACCGAAGCGCCCGTCACCTACGAAGCCAGGGACGGCATCGGCTGGATCACGCTGAACCGGCCGACCGTCCTCAACGCGCTGTCCACCGAGCTCGCGGCCGCGCTCGCCGACCACGCCGAGACCGCCGCGAGCGATGCGCGCGTGATGCAGGTGGTCGTGCGCGGGGCGGGGCGGGCGTTCTGCTCGGGCATGGACCGGACCGCGCTCGCGGCGGGATCGATCGGCGAAGCGTTCTATCGCCACTGGAACCGCGCGCTCGACTGCCTGGAGGACATGCCGAAGATCACGGTCGCCGTCCTGCACGGCTACTCGATCGGTGGCGGCCTGCAGCTGGCGCTCGCGTGCGACCTCCGCCTGGCCGCCGCCGACGCCGTCCTCGGCCTCGGCGCGACGCGCCACGGCCTCGTCCCCGACGGCGCCGTGCTTCGCCTGGCGCGCGTGGTCGGCGTGGGGCGCGCCAAGGAGCTGGCGCTGCTGAACGACCACGTGAGCCCGGCCGAGGCGCGCGCGATCGGCCTGGTCAACTGGGTGTGCGCGCCAGCCGACCTCGACCGGACGCTCGCGTCGGTCATCGAGAAGGCGCGCGGCGCGGCGCCGACGGCGACCGCCCACACCAAGCGCCTGCTCCGCGAGTCGTTCCACTGCGACCCGCGGGCGCTCCTCGAGGACGTACTGCAGGCTCAAGGCGAGTGCGTCGCGTCGTGGGAGATGGACGAGGCCAACCGGGCGTGGCGCGAGAAGCGGGAGGCGCGCTTCTACCCGCCGCCCGGCGCGCGCTCCTGAGATGGCCGACGACGTCATCCTCGCGACCGACGGGCTCACCAAGGAGTTCCGCGGGTTCGTCGCGGTGAAGGACGTGAGGCTGCGGGTGCGCCGCGGGACGATCCACGCGCTCATCGGCCCCAACGGCGCCGGGAAGACGACCTGCTTCAATCTGCTGACCCATTTCCTGGCGCCGACGCGCGGGCGTATCCGCTTCAACGGCCGCGAGATCACCGGCTCCCGGCCCGCGGACATCGCCCGGCTGGGCCTCGTGCGCTCGTTCCAGATCTCGGCCGTGTTCCCCCACCTCTCGGTGCTGGAGAACGTGCGCGTCGCGCTCCAGCGCAAGCGCGGCGCCTCGTTCGACTTCTGGCGGTCGGAGCGCGTGCTCGACGGCCTGAACGGCCGCGCGGCCGAGCTGATCGAGGCGGTGGGCCTCGCCCCGTTCGCGCACACGCCGGCGGTGGAGCTGCCGTACGGCCGCAAGCGCGCCCTGGAGATCGCGACGACGCTCGCGCTCGACCCGGAGATGATGCTGCTCGACGAGCCGACCGCCGGCATGGGGCACGAGGACGTGGAGCGTGTCTCGGCGCTGATCAAGCGCGTCGCGGCGAACCGCACGGTCCTGATGGTCGAGCACAACCTCAGCGTGGTCGAGAATCTGTCGGACACCATCACCGTCCTGGCGCGCGGCGAAGTCCTCGCGGAGGGCGACTACCGGAGCGTGGCGCAGAGCCCGGACGTGATCCAGGCCTACATGGGATCGGGCCATGCCTGAGTCGCTGCTCGAGGTTCGCGATCTCCACGCCTGGTACGGCGAGTCGCACATCCTCCACGGCGTCGACTTCGAGATCCGCGCCGGCGAGATGGTGACGCTCCTCGGTCGGAACGGCGCCGGCAAGACGACCACGCTGAAGTCGATCATGGGCATCGTGGGCCGGCGGCGCGGCTCCGTTCGGGTGTCCGGCCGCGAGCTCGTCGGCCTGTCGTCGAACCGTATCGCGCGGCTCGGGCTGGCGTTTTGTCCGGAGGAGCGGGGGATCTTCGCGAGCCTCACCGTCGAAGAGAATCTCGTGTTGCCGCCGGTGGTCCGGCCCGGCGGGCTCGGCATCGACGCGATCTACGAGCTCTTCCCGAACCTCCGGGAGCGGCTCCGGGCCGGCGGGACCACGCTGTCCGGCGGCGAGCAGCAGATGCTGGCGATCGGCCGCATCCTGCGAACCGGCGCCCGGCTCCTGCTGCTCGACGAGCCGACCGAGGGCCTGGCCCCCGTCATCGTCCAGCAGATCGGCGCCACGCTGCGGCGGCTCAAGCGCGAGGGGTTCACCGTCCTCCTCGTCGAGCAGAACTTTCGCTTCGCCGCCACGGTCGCCGACCGTCACTACGTGATGGAGCACGGCCGGGTGGTGGACATGATCCCGAACGCCCAACTCGAAGCCAACATGACCAAGCTGCACGACTACCTCGGGGTATGAGTGCCCCCGGACGACCCAACAAAGGAGCTTAGAGCATGACCATCGCACGCATCGTGGCGCTCATCGGCATCTTGAGTCTGGCCGCGAGCCCCGCCCGCGCCCAGATCTCCGACGGCGTCGTCAAGATCGGGGTGCTCAACGACCAGTCGAGCCTCTACGCCGACCTGGCCGGCCAGGGCTCGGTGGTCGCGGCGCGAATGGCCGTCGAAGACTTCGGCGCCGCCGCCAAGGGACTGAAGGTCGAGATCGTGTTCGCCGACCATCAGAACAAGGCCGACGTGGGCTCCCAGATCGCCCGCCAGTGGTACGACGCCGAGAAGGTGGACCTCATCCTCGACGTACCCAACTCCGGCGTCGCGCTGGCCGTCAACCAGATCACGCGTGACAAGGGCAAGGCGTTCATCGTCTCCTCGGCGGCGACGTCCGACCTCACCGGCAAGGCGTGCTCGCCCAACACGGTCCACTGGACGTACGACACGTGGGCGCTCGCGAACGGGACCGGCACGGCGGTCGTGAAGACCGGCGGCGACACCTGGTACTTCATCACCGCCGACTACGCCTTCGGCCACGCCCTCGAGCGCGACGTCGAGGCGGTCGTGCTCAAGAACGGCGGCAAGGTGCTGGGCAAGGTGCGCCACCCGCTCAACACCCAGGACTTCTCGTCGTTCCTGCTCCAGGCGCAGGCCTCGAAGGCCAAGGTCATCGGCCTGGCCAACGCCGGCGGCGACACCACGAACGCCATCAAGCAGGGCGCCGAGTTCGGCATCGCGAAGGGCGGCCAGAGCTTTGCCGGACTCCTGGTCTTCCTGACCGACGTTCACGCGCTCGGCCTGGAGAAGGCGCAAGGCCTCACCTTCACCGAGACCTTCTACTGGGACATGAATGACAAGACGCGCGCGTTCGCCAAGCGCTTCGCCGAGCGCAACCGCCAGATCCATCCGACGATGATCCACGCCGGCGTCTACGCGGGGACGCTCCACTACCTCAAGGCCGTGGAGGCGCTCAAGAGCGACGAAGGCGCCAAGGTCATCGCCAAGATGAAGGAGCTGCCGACCGACGACCCGCTCTTCGGCAAGGGGACGATCCGCGTCGACGGCCGCAAGATCCATCCGGCGTACCTCGTCGAGGTGAAGAAGCCGGCCGAGTCGAAGTACCCGTGGGACTACTACAAGATCCGCGCGACCATCCCGGCCGAACAAGCCTTCCGACCTCTCGACCAGGGAGGGTGCGAGCTCGTGAAGAAATAGGCGCGGTGCGGCGGCGGGCGCGGGGCGGGGGCCAGGGGCGGCGAGGGGTGCTGCGACCACGCGGCACGCGTCCGCATGGCCCTGCGCGGCTGGGCTCCATCCGGGCTCGGCTCGTCCGCCGCCCGCATGGAGGGAACGGGTCTCAGCACCCCTCGCCGCCCCTGGCCCCCGCCCCGCGCCCGTCGTTGCGGCGCGCCCAGGCATGACGATTTTCGGGGTGCCGACGCAGGCGTTGTTTGGGCAGCTGCTGATCGGGCTGATCAATGGGTCGTTCTACGCGTTGTTGAGTTTGGGGCTCTCCGTCATCTTCGGACTGCTCAACATCATCAACTTCACGCACGGCGCCCAGTACATGATGGGCGCGTTCGTCGCGTACTTCCTCCTGCAGTGGGCGGGGCTCGGCTACTGGTGGGCGCTGCTGATCGCGCCGGTCGTCGTGGGGATCACCGGGATCGTGCTCGAGCGCACGACGCTCAAGCGTCTCTATCAGCTCGACCACCTGTACGGTCTCCTGCTGACGTTCGGCTTCGCGCTGATCATCCAGGGCCTGTTCCGACACGAGTACGGCTCCTCGGGACTGCCCTACGCGATGCCGGGCGAGCTCGCCGGCGGCCGGAATCTCGGCTTCATGTTCCTGCCCAACTACCGGGCGTGGGTCATCGTGTTCTCGCTCGCGGTCTGCCTCACGACCTGGTACGTGATCGAGCGTACGCGCCTGGGCTCGTACCTGCGGGCCGCGACCGAGAACCCGGCGCTCGTCCAGGCGTTCGGGATCAACGTGCCCCGGATGATCACGCTGACCTACGGGTTCGGCGTCGGCCTCGCGGCGCTGGCGGGCGTGCTCGCGGCACCGATCTATCAAGTGAACCCGCTCATGGGCGCCGACCTCATCATCGTCGTCTTCGCCGTGGTCGTGATCGGCGGCCTCGGGTCGATCATGGGCTCGATCGTCACCGGCTTCGGCCTCGGGGTGGTGGAGGGCTTCACGAAGGTCTTCTATCCCGAGGCGTCCAACACGGTGATCTTCGTCATCATGGCGGTCGTGCTGATGGTGAGGCCCACCGGCCTCTTCGGGCGCGCCTCGTGACGGCGACGACCGACCAGTACGTCGGCTCGGCCGCGCCCGCGGTGACCGGGGTGTCGACGCCGCGGGTCGTCGCCTTCCTGGCGATGACGACCGCCCTCGTGGCGGCGCCGTTCTTCGTGTACCCGATCTTCCTCATGAAGGCGCTGTGCTTCGCCCTGTTCGCCTGCGCGTTCAATCTCCTCATCGGCTACGTCGGGCTCCTCTCCTTCGGCCACGCCGTCTTTCTCGGCTCGGCCGGCTACGGGGCGGCGCACTCCGCGAAGGTCTGGGGGTTCGCGCCGGAGCTGGCGATCCTCTTCGGGACCGCGGTCGCGGCCGCGCTCGGCGTCGTCATCGGCGCGCTGGCGATCCGGAGCAAGGGCATCTACTTTGCGAACATCACGCTCGCGTTCGCGCAGATGGCCTACTTCTTCAGCGTACAGGCCGCCTTCACCGGCGGCGAGGACGGCATCCAGTCGGTGCCGCGCGGAGCCCTCCTGGGGGTGCTGGACCTGAGAGACACGCTGACGCTCTACTTCGTGGTGCTCGTGATCTTCCTCGTCGGCTTCCTCCTGATCTACCGCGCGATCCACTCGCCGTTCGGTCAGGTCCTCAAGGCCATCCGGGAGAACGAGCCGCGGGCGATCTCGCTCGGGTACCGCGCCGAGCAATACAAGCTCCTCGCGTTCGTGCTCTCGGCCACGTTCGCGGGGCTCGCGGGGGCGACCAAGGCCCTCGTCTTCCAGCTCGCCTCCCTCACCGACGTCCACTGGACGATGTCCGGCGAGGTGGTGCTCATGACGCTCCTGGGCGGCCTCGGCACGGTGTTCGGGCCGGTGGTGGGCGCGTTCATCGTGGTGACGCTGGAGAACTACCTGGCCCAGCTCGGAGCGTGGGTCACCGTCGTCCAGGGCGTGATCTTCGTCGTCTGCGTGCTGACCTTTCGGCGCGGCGTCGTCGGCGAGCTCGGAACCCTCCTGCGAAAATCGCTCTAGCCGGCTGGAGGCCCCATGGCGTACACGGACATCCTCTACGACAAGAAGAACGGCGTCGCGTGGATCACCATCAACCGACCCGAAGTGCGCAACGCCTTCCGCACGACGACCGTGGCGGAGCTGACCGACGCGTTCCTGGACGCGCGGTGGGACCCGGCCGTCGGCGTCGTCGTGCTCACCGGCGCCGGCGACAAGGCGTTCTGCTCCGGCGGCGACCAGAAGGAGCGGGGCCAGGGCGGATACGCCCCGGGGCGATCAGGCGCCGAAGGCGCCGGAGCCGCCGGAGCCGCTAGCCGACCCTTCAATCGTCCGATGGACGTCGAGGCGCTGCACAGCGCGATCCGCCACATCCCGAAGCCGGTCATCGCGATGGTGAACGGCTTCGCGATCGGCGGCGGCCACGTGCTGCACGTGCTCTGCGACCTCTCGATCGCGTCCGACAACGCGGTCTTCGGCCAGACCGGGCCGCGCGTCGGCAGCGTGGACGCGGGCCACGGCACCGGGTTCCTCGCCAGGGTCGTCGGCGAGAAGAAGGCGCGCGAGATCTGGTACCTCTGCCGCCAGTACTCGGCACAGGAAGCCCTCGAGATGGGGCTCGTCAACCGGGTCGTTCCGCTCAAGGACCTTCGGGCCGAGGTCGAAAAGTGGTGCGCCGAGCTCCTCGACAAGAGCCCCACCGCGCTGGCGCTGGCCAAGCAGTCGTTCAACATCGACTCCGAGCCGCGCGCCGGCGTGGCCCAGTTCGCTCACACCGCGCTCGGCCTCTATTACCAGACCGAGGAGGCGATGGAGGGCCGGAACGCGTTCGTCGAGAAACGGCCGGTCGACTTCAAGAAGTTCCGAAAATGACAGAAAGGTCCGCCCGCGACGGCTCCGTGTCGTCAGGCTGACACCCGGGCCGGCTGGCCGCGACACGGATTGCGGCATTATTTTCAATGATCTCCGTAACGTCCACCATCTGGCAGGAGGATTGCCCCTGGGAGGGGCATGGTTTGGCGAGACGTCTGGTCTTTCATCGGTACGCCGGCCGAGCTCGCGCTGGTCGCGGCCTTGGCGCTGGCCTCGGTCGTGGCAAGCGGCGAGAACGCCCCGCCCATTCGCCCCGCGATCATGGTGGGCGAGGATCTGTTGCGTGTGTTCCAAGAGGGCAAGGACGCGGCCGAGCAGGTGGACCCGCCGGAGATCAGCCTCGGGCCCGCCTTCGACCCGCAGCCGGACTACCGATAGCTCTCCGCCCGATGTAGACTGCCGCCCGGCACATGGCCGGGCTCCTCTCCCGCTACTTCGGTTTCAGAGAACGCTCCACCGATCTCGCGACCGAGATCCGCGCGGGCTTCACGACGTTCATGGTGATGGCCTACATCATCTTCGTGAACCCGCTCATCCTCGGGTTCACGGGCGTGCCCGGACTCGACGGCAAGGGCCTGGGCCTGCCGTTCGCCGCGACGCTCACCGTGACGTGTCTCACCGCCGGCCTCCTCTCGATCGCGATGGGGCTCGCCAGCAACTACCCGTTCGCGCTCGCGGCCGGGATGGGGCTCAACGCGGTCGTCGCCTTCGAGCTGGTCGCCGGTCGGGGGCTCACGTGGCCGCAGGCGATGACCGTCATATTCCTCGAGGGACTGATCATCACGGCGCTCGTGCTGACGCGCTTCCGGGAGGCGGTCATGGACGCCGTCCCGATCGGGCTCAAGCGCGCGATCAGCGTCGGCATCGGTCTCTTCATCGCCTTCATCGGCTTTTTCACCTCGGGCGTGGTGGTCAAGCCCGCGACGGGTCCCTTGCCGGTCGGGCTCGGAGCGTTCCGGGGTCTGCCGATCGCGGTCTTCCTCATCGGATTCTTACTGACGGCCTGGCTCATGGCGCGCCGCACGCGCGGCGCCCTGCTCCTCGGCATCCTCGGCACGACCGTGATCGCCATCGTGCTCAACGAGACCCTGGCCGGCGGCCAGGGGTTCGCGACGCCCGGCGCGGCACGGATGCCCCAGGCGATCGTCCAGGCGCCCGACTTCTCGACGTTCGGCCGGCTCGATTTCGGGCTCTTCGGGAAGCTCGGGATCGTGACCGCCGTCCTCGTGATTTTCTCGATCATGCTGAGCGACTTCTTCGACACCATGGGCACGATCATCGGCGTCGGCGGCCGCGGCGGCTTTCTCGATCCCCGGGGTCGACTGCCGGGCGCCAGCCGGGTGCTGCTGGTCGATTCCCTGGGAGCCATGTTCGGCGGCCTTGCCAACAGCAGCAGCAACACGACCTATATCGAGTCCGCCGCCGGCGTGGCCGACGGCGCCCGGACCGGGCTCACCTCCGTCGTGACGGGCGCCCTGTTCCTGGCCGCGATGTTCTTCTCGCCTCTGGCCAGCGTCATTCCGGCCCAGGCGACGGCGCCGGCGCTCATCATCGTCGGGTTCTTCATGATGGCGATCGCGCGGGACATCCCGTGGGACGACTACGAAGAGGCGATCCCCGCCTTCATGACGATGCTGGTGATGCCGTTCACCTGGTCGATCACCAACGGGATCGGCGCCGGGTTCGTCACCTACGCGGCGATCAAGCTCCTCCGCGGCCGGGCCGGCGAGCTCCACTGGATGATCTACCTGGCTTGCGCGGCCTTCGTCCTCTACTTCTGCCTGCCCTGGATCGAGACCGTGACGCGGTAATCGCGCGAGCCCAGCCGTGACCCGGTCGGGGTCCCGGGAGCCGCGGCGCTTCGTAAGTCCTCGTTATACCGGCACAATTTCTTGACACACCCCCGGCGCTTGGCTAGACTCTCGCCACCTGAAGCGGGTCCGCCTAGCCCGGCCCCGTTCGGCTCTGCCCGCCCTTGCGGCAGTACACGAACCGTTGCGGAGGGGATTTGGACGCAGTCGCGAAGAGCACGGGAGCTCGAGCGCTCGACCCGGAGCGCGATACGTTCCCGAAGCTCGTTCGGCTCAACGCCCGACGGATCGGCGCCAAGGTTGCGATCCGGGAAAAGGACCTCGGCATCTGGCAGTCGTCCACGTGGTCCCAGTACTTCGCGGAGGCCCGCCTCATCGCGCTCGGCCTGGCCTCGCTCGGCTTCGCGCGAGGCGACCGCGTCGCCATCGTCGGCGACAACCGGCCCCAGCTCTACTGGGCGGTGATGGCGGCCCAGGCGCTGGGCGGTGTCCCGGTGCCGATCTACCAGGACTCCATCGAGCGAGAGATGGAGTACATCATCGAGCACGCCGAGGCCCGGTTCGCCGTCGTCGAGGATCAAGAGCAGGTCGACAAGCTCCTGAGCGTGCGAGCCCGCTGCCCGCACCTCCAGCACGTGGTCTACGACGATCCGCGCGGGATGCGGAGCTACAGCGAGCCCGGCCTCGTGAGCCTCGACGAGCTCCGCGAGCTCGGGAAGAAGTTCGAGGTGGGCCATCCCACGTACTTCGACGACGAGGTCGCCAGGGGCGCGGCGGATGACGTCGCCATCATCTGCTACACGTCGGGCACGACCGGCGCGCCGAAGGGCGCCATGCTCTCGCACCGCAACTTGATCGCGACCGCGCACAACGCGGCCCTCTTCGAGGGGCTCGGCGGGGACGAGGAGGTCCTCTCGTACCTGCCGATGGCCTGGGTCGGCGACCACATCTTCTCCTACGCGCAGGCGATCATCATGGGGTTCGCCATCAACTGCCCGGAGAGCGCGGCGACCGTCCTCTCCGACCTGAAGGAGATCGCTCCGACCTACTTCTTCGGCCCACCCCGTATCTGGGAGAGCCTCCTGACCGGGGTCATGGTCCGCGTCGAGGACGCCGCGCGCCCGAAGCGCGCGATGGTCCACTTCTTCCTTCGCTTGGCGCAGGACATCGAGCGCCGGCGTCTGGGGCGGCAGCCGGTTGCCCTGTGGCAGCGACTCCTCTACCCGCTGGGGAGCCTGCTCGTGTACGGGCCCCTCAAGGACAATCTCGGCCTCTCGCGCGTCCGCCGCGCGTACACCGCCGGCGAGGCGATCGGCCCGGAGATCTTCCTCTTCTTCCGTGGCCTGGGCGTCAACGTCAAGCAGCTCTACGGCATGACCGAGGCCAGCGTGTTCGTCACCATCCAGCGCGACGGCGACGTGCGGCTCGACACGGTGGGGACGCCGATCACCGACGTCGAGATCCGCATCTCGGATGAGGGAGAGGTGCTCCTTCGGAGTCCCGGCGTCTTTCTGGGCTACGCGAGGAACCCGGACGCCACGCGTGAGACCCTCGAGGACGGCTGGATCCGCTCGGGCGATGCGGGCTTCCTCGACCACGACGGCCACCTGAAGATCATCGACCGGGCGAAGGACGTGAGTCGTCTGGCCGACGGGACGATATTCGCCCCCAAGTTTCTCGAGAACAAGCTCAAGTTCTCCTCCTACGTCCGCGAGGCCGTCTGCTTCGGGCAGGGACGGCCCTGCGTGACGGCGTTCGTCAACATCGATCTCACCGCCGTCGGGAACTGGGCGGAGCGCCGGAACATTGCATATGCGAGCTACGCCGATCTGGCCCAGAGGGTCGAGGTCTACGAGCTGATCCACCGCGAGGTCGAGCGCGTGAACCGAAGCCTCGCCGAGGACACCGTCCTGCGCGGGGCCCAGGTCAGGCGATTCCTGATTCTCCACAAGGAGCTGGACCCGGACGACGAGGAGATCACGCGGACGCGGAAGGTGCGCCGCGGGTACATCGCGCAGAAGTACGCGCCGCTCATCGAGGCGCTCTACTCCGGGCAGGATCGGGTCCAGGTCGAGGCGAAGGTGACCTACGAGGACGGTCGCACCGGCACCATGCGCGCGGACGTGAGGATCCGCGACGTCGACGTGGTCCCGGCGCCGGCGGCGCGGTGAGCGAGCCGTCGGCGTCGGAGCCGCTGCTCGAGGTCGACGCCGTGAGCGTGCGGTTCGGCGCGCTGATCGCGGTCAACCAGGTGAGCCTGCGTGTCGCGCGCGGGGAGATCGTCGCCATCATCGGCCCCAACGGCGCCGGCAAGACGACGCTGCTCAACGCCATCAGCGGGTTCTACCACCCGGACGAGGGACGGATCGCGTTCGACGGCAAGGACCGGACGCGCCTTCAGCCTCCCGACGTCGCCGCCCTCGGCATCGCCCGTACGTTTCAGAACGTCGCCCTCTTCCGCGGCATGAGCGTCCTCGACAACATCATGACGGGGCGCCTGCTGAAGATGCACGGGAGCTTCCTGCTCGAGGCCCTGTACTGGGGGCCGGCCAAGCGTCAGGAGCTCGAGCACCGGGAGTTCGCGGAGCGGATCATCGACTTCCTGGAGATCCAGGCGATCCGCAAGACGCCGGCGGGCCGTCTGCCGTACGGGCTGCAGAAGCGCGTCGAGCTCGCCCGGGCCCTGGCCGCCGAGCCCAAGCTCCTGCTGCTCGACGAGCCCATGGCGGGCATGAACGTCGAGGAGAAGGAGGACATGTGCCGCTTCGTCCTCGACACCAACCGGGAGTTCGGCACGACCATCGCGCTCATCGAGCACGACATGGGCGTGGTCATGGACATCTCCGACCGGGTGGTGGTGCTCGACTACGGCCGGAAGATCGCCGACGGCCGGCCCGAGGAGATCAGGCGGGACCGGGCCGTCCTCGACGCCTACCTGGGCGTGGCCTGATGCTCGACATCGTGTACGCGGTGGTGGTGGCGCCGTTCAAGGACATGGCCGGGTCGCCGGCGTTTCTGGTCGAGGTGCTGATCGGCGGTGTCTTCGCGGGTCTCATGTACTCCCTGGTCGCGCTGGGGTTCGTGCTCATCTTCAAGGCCTCGGGCGTGTTCAACTTCGCCCAGGGCGTGATGGTGCTGTTCGCGGCGCTCACGCTGGTCGGTCTGCTCGAGCGCGGCGCGCCGGTCGTCGTGGCGCTCGCCCTGACCACCGGCGTGATGGTGGCGCTGGCCTTCGCGATCGAGCGGGTCGTGCTGCGCCCGCTGGTCAACCAGGAGCACATCATCCTGTTCATGGCGACGATCGGGGTGAACTTCTTCCTCGAGGGGTTCGGCGAGATGCTGTGGGGCGCCAACGTCAAGAAGCTCGACATCGGGATCCCCGATCGCTCGTTCATCGTGCGCGGCGTCCAGATCAACGAGCTCGAGCTGACGGCGGCGGTGACGGCCGCGGTGCTGGTCACGCTGCTGGCGCTGTTCTTTCAGAAGACCCGCATCGGCCGGGCGCTACGCGCGGTCGCCGACGACCACGAGGCGGCGCTCTCGATCGGGATCCCGCTCAAGACGATCTGGGTCGTCGTGTGGTCGGTGGCGGGCATCGTCGCGATCGTCGCCGGGATCATGTGGGGCGCCAAGAGCGGCGTGCAGTTCAGTCTGTCGCTGATCGCGCTCAAGGCGTTGCCCGTGCTCATCCTGGGCGGCTTCGAGTCCGTGCCGGGCGCCATCCTGGGCGGGCTCATCATCGGCGTCGGCGAGAAGCTGGGCGAGGTCTACTGGGGGCCGCTCGTCGGCGGCGCCATCGAGAACTGGTTCGCCTACGTCCTCGCCCTCGCGTTCCTGCTGGTGCGACCCCAGGGCCTCTTCGGCGAAAAGATCATCGAGCGCGTGTGACGGAATGAGCATCCTCGATCTACGCCTGAAACGAAGGACGCCCCGGGGGCCGGGCGGAGGGGGGGCGAGGGGTGCTGAGACCCGTTCCCTCCAAGCGGACGGCGTACGAGCTGCGCCCGGATGGAGCCCAGCCGCGCGGGGGCACTCGGACGCGTGCCGCGTGGTCGCAGCACCCCTCGCCCCCCCTCCGCCCGGCCCCTGGGGCGCCTCAAAGTGATCTACCGAGAGGCCGGACAGTTCAAAGCGACGTACGCGCGTGACCAGGCGATCTTTCCGATCGTCCAGGACCGTGTGTTCGTCGCGGCGGCTGTGGTCGCGGCGTTCGTGGTGCCGCCGCTCGCCGCGAGCGAGTACTGGCTCCAGGCGGTCCTGATCCCGTTCCTCGTGTATGCGCTCGCGGCCATCGGGCTCAATCTCTTGACCGGGTACGCCGGGCAGCTCTCGCTCGGCACCGGCGGCTTCATGGCCGTCGGCGCCTACGCGGCGTTCAAGCTGGCGACGGCGTTCCCGCACCTCAACATCATCGTCGTCTTCCTGCTCTCGGGCGTCGCCGCGGCCGTCGTCGGACTTCTCTTCGGGATTCCGAGCCTCAGGATCAAGGGCTTCTACCTCGCCGTCGCGACGCTGGCCTCGCAGTTCTTCCTGATCTGGCTCTTCAACAAGGTCGCGTGGTTCACGAACTACGCCTCGTCGGGCACCATCACCGCCCCGGACCGGACCCTCTTCGGCGTGCTCGTCACCGGCCCGAACTCGACCCCGTCGGCACGGTACCTCACCGCGCTCGGACTGGTCGCCGTGTTCGCTCTGGTCGCCAAGAACCTGGTGCGTGGTCGCGTCGGCCGGTCCTGGATGGCGATCCGGGACCGAGACATCGCCGCCGAGATCATCGGCGTGCGGCCGCTGAGGACGAAGCTGCTCGCCTTCGCCATCAGCTCGTACTACTGCGGGGTGGCGGGGGCCGGGCTGGTGTTCCTCTATCTCGGCAGCGCCGAGACGCTGGCGTTCGACATCGGCATCTCGTTCCTCGTCCTCTTCATGGTGATCATCGGCGGCCTGGGCAGCATCCTGGGCTCCTTCCTCGGCGCCGCGTTCATCGTGCTGGTGCCGATCGTCTTGAGCAACGCGCCTCACGCGGTCGGGCTCAGGCTGCCGGTCGCGCTCCAGAAGCAGATCGAGCTGATGGTCTTCGGCGGACTGATCATCTCCTTTCTGATCGTCGAGCCGCGCGGCCTGGCCCGACTCTGGCAGATCGCGAAGGAGAAGCTGCGACTCTGGCCGTTTCCCCACTGAGCGTGAGCGAAAGGAGAGTGTCATGAAGGTACGAAGAATCTCGATCGCGATACTGGCGGCGCTCGTGATCACGGCACCGATGCTGGTCGCCGCCCAACCGAAAGAGGTCTTCATCCCACTGCTCGTCTACCGGACCGGCCCGTACGCGCCGAGCGGCATTCCGATCGCGGATGGCTTCGTCGACTACTTCGCGCTCTTGAACGAGCGCGACGGCGGCATCAACGGCGTCAAGGTCGCGTGGGAGGAGTGCGAGACGCAGTACGACAACAAGCAGGGCGTCGAGTGCTACGAGCGGCTCAAAGGCAAGAGCCCCGTGCTCGTGAATCCCTACAGCACCGCGATCACCTACTCGCTGATCCCCAAGGCTCCGGTCGACAAGGTCGTGGTCTTCTCGATGGGATATGGCATGAGCGCCGCCTCCGACGGCCGATGGTTCCCGTGGGTGTTCAACTTCCCGACGAACTACTGGAGCCAGGCGTCGGCCGTCATCCGCTACATCGGCCAGCAGGAAGGCGGCGTCGAGAAGCTGAAGGGCAAGAAGATCGCCCACATCTTCCACAACAGCGCCTACGGCAAAGAGGCGAACCCGACGCTCGACGAGCTCGCGAAGAAGTACCAGTTCGAGCTCACGCTGCTGGCCGTGGACCATCCCGGACAGGAACAGAAGGCGACGTGGCTCCAGGTGCGCCGGCTGAATCCGGACTGGATCTTCATGTCGGGCTGGGGCGTCATGAACCAGGTCGCCATCAAGGAGGCGGCGTCCGTCGGCTTCAAGATGGACCGTCTCATCGGCAACTGGTGGTCGGCCAACGACTCCGACGTGGTTCCGGCCGGCGACGGGGCCAAGGGCTACAAGGGCGCCACGTTCCACGCGCCGGGTACCAACTTCAAGGTGCACGCGGAGATCGTCAAGCACGTCTACGACAAGGGGAAGGGCTCGGGCAAGAAAGAGGAGATGGGCGCGCCGCTCTACAACCGCGGCATCGTGAACGCGATGCTCTCGGCCGAGGCCATCCGCACCGCGATGGCGAAGTTCGGCAACAAGCCGCTCACCGCCGAGCAAGTGCGCTGGGGCTTCGAGAACCTCAACCTCACCGAGCAGCGCCTCGAGCAGGTCGGCATGAAGGGCTTCACGCACCCGGTCAAGGTCACCTGCGAGGACCACGAGGGCAGCGGCCCCGTGCTCATCCAGCAGTGGGACGGCAAGAAGTGGAACGTCGTCTCCGACTGGATCGCGCCCATGCGCGAGGTCGTCCGGCCGAAGATCGAGGCCGCGGCGGTCGAGGAGGGCAAGAAGCTCGGCTACACGCTGCGCGACTGCGCGAAGGAGAAGTAGGGGCGCCGGTGGCGAGCGACGCGCCGCGGCCGCTCCTGGCGGTCAGCAACATCGAGGTGATCTACGACCACGTGATCCTCGTGTTGAAGGGCGTGTCGCTCGTCGTCCCCGAGGGGGGCATCGTCGCCCTCCTCGGGGCCAACGGCGCCGGCAAGTCGACGACGCTGAAGGCGATCTCGGGCCTGCTGCGCACCGAGCGCGGCGAGGTGACCAAGGGCGTGATCGAGTTTCAGGGGCGTGCGATCCACCGTCAGGACCCCTCGGAAGTGGTCAAGCACGGCATCGTCCAGGTCATGGAGGGGCGGCACGTGTTCGAGCACCTGACCGTCGAGGAAAATCTATTGACGGGCGCCTACACGCGCCGCAGCGGTCAGTCGACCAAGCGGGACCTCGACGTCGTCTACCACTACTTTCCCCGGCTGACGGAGCGGCGCGGCTTCAAGGCGGGCTATGTCTCGGGCGGCGAGCAGCAGATGGTGGCCATCGGCCGCGCGCTGATGGCCCGCCCGACGCTGATGCTTCTCGACGAGCCATCCATGGGCCTGGCGCCCATGCTCGTGAGGGAAATCTTCGAGATCGTCGCTCGGCTCAACCGGGAGGAACGGGTGGCGGTGCTCCTGGCCGAGCAAAACGCGACCATGGCATTACAGGTTGCCCAACATGGCTATGTCATGGAGAATGGCCGGATCGTCCTGGACGGAGACGCGAAGACGATCAGCGAGAACGAGGACATCAAGGAGTTCTATCTGGGCCTGACCGGCGTGGGGCAGCGCAAGAGCTATCGGGACGTGAAGCACTACCGGCGACGGAAGCGGTGGCTGTCGTGAGCGCGCTCCTCGAGATCCGCGAGGCGTCCAAGGCGTTCGGCGGCGTGCAGGCCGTGACGCGGGTGTCGCTCGAGGCCCAGAAGGGCGAGATCCTGTCGGTCATCGGCCCCAACGGCGCCGGCAAGACGACCATCCTCAACATGATCAGCGGCTTCTACCATCCGGACAGCGGCCGCATCGCGCTCGAGGGACGCGACGTCACCGACCTGTCCCCGAGCCGGATCGCCGAGCTCGGCATCGCGCGCACCTTCCAGAACATCGCCCTGTTCCGGGGCATGACCGTGCTCGACAACCTCATGCTCGGTCGCCACGTGCACATGAAGACCGGGGTGCTGGGCGCCTTCGCCTACTGGGGGTTCGCGCAGAAGGAGGAGGTCGAGCACCGCAAGCGTGTCGAGGACATCATCGACTTCTTGCGGATTCAGGACCTGCGCCGGCGGCCGACCGGCTCGCTCGCCTATGGGCTGCAGAAGCGCGTCGAGCTCGGCCGGGCACTGGCGCTGGACCCGAAGATCCTCCTCCTCGACGAGCCGATGGGCGGGTGCAACCACGAGGAGAAGGAGGACATGGCGCGCTTCGTCCTCGACGTCAACGAGGAGTGGGGCGTCACCGTGATCCTGATCGAGCACGACATGGGCGTGGTCATGGACATTTCAGACCGGGTCGCGGTGCTCGACATGGGCCAGAAGATCGCCGAGGGCACGCCCGACGAGGTCCGGGCCAATCCGCGCGTGATCAAGGCGTACCTCGGAGAGGCCAAGGCCGTCGCGACTGGAGGGTCCCGTGGCTGAGACCACGCTCGCGAGACTGCTGCAGCGGAACGCCCGCGACCTTCGCGACCGGCCGGCGATCCGCGAGAAGGACCGCGGCATCTGGCAGACCTGGACGTGGAGCCGGTACCACGATGAGGTCCGCGATTTCGCGCTCGGGCTCGCCGCTCTCGGCTTCAAGCGCGGCGAGCGGCTGTCGGTCATCGGCGACAACCGTCCCCGGCTCTACTGGGCCCAGGTCGCCGCGCAGTGCCTGGGCGGCGTGCCGGTGCCCGTCTACCAGGATTCGATCGCGAAGGAGCTCGCCTTCGTCTGGAACCACGCCGAGTGCTCGGTGATCGTGGCCGAGGATCAGGAGCAGGTCGACAAGGTGCTGGGGCTGCGGGCCGAGCTCTCGGCCCTGCGTCTGGTCGTGTATGACGACTCGCGCGGGATGCTCCACTACAAGCACGACTGGCTCCGCTCCTATCAGTCCGTTCAGGAGCTCGGGCGCGAGTTCGCGGCCAAGCACCCGGGATATTTCGAAGCCGAGGTCGAGAAGGGAAAACCGGAGGACGTCGCCATCATCTGCTATACCTCCGGGACCACCGGCAACCCGAAGGGCGTCATGCTGACGCACGCCAACGCGATCGCCATCGCGGAGGCGTTCCGCAAGGCCGACGACGTCCGCCCGGAGGACGACGCGCTCGCCTACCTGCCGATGGCGTGGGCGGGCGACGCCGCCTACACCCTGTTCCTCAGCCTCGTGGTGGGCTTCTGCGCCAACTGCCCGGAGAGCCCGGAGACGGTCCAGCGCGACCTGCGCGAGCTCGGGCCGACGACGGTGCTGGCGCCGCCGCGCATCTGGGAAAACATGCTGACGGGGATCCAGGTGAAGGCCGCCGACGCGCCCGCGCTCAAGCGGTGGGTCTTCGAGACCTTCCGGGCCGTCGCCGAGCGGGCGGAGATTCTTCGCGCCGACGGCAAGCCGATTCCCCTCCTCTTGCGCCTGGCGTGCATGCTCGGGAACGTGCTCGTCTACACGCCGATCCGCGATCAGCTCGGCCTGCGTCGCGCCAAGTGGGCGCTGACGGGCGGGGCACCTCTCGGACCGGACACGTTCCGCTTCTTCCGGTCGATCGGCGTCAACCTCAAGCAGGTCTACGGCTCGACGGAGACGACGGGCCTGGTGTCGCTGCAGCCGAGCGACGAGGCCAACCCGACGACCGCCGGCCGGCCGTGCCCGGGCATCGAGGTCAAGATCGCCGAGCGCGGCGAGGTGCTGGTCCGGGGTCCCGTCATCTTCAAGGGCTATCTCAAGAACGAAGAGGCCACGCGCGAGGTCCTCGATCCCGACGGCTGGTTCCGCACGGGCGACGCGGGCTTCGTGGATCCGCGCGGCCATCTCGTCATCGTCGACCGCGCCAAGGACGTCGGCGCCCTCCAGGACGGCACGCCGTTCGCGCCGCAGTTCTTCGAGAACAAGCTGAAGTACAGCCCCTTCATCCGCGAAGCCGTGGCCTTCGGCAACGAGCGCACCTTCGTCACCGCCATGATCGCCATCGACCAGAACACGGTGGGGAACTGGGCCGAGCGGCGCGGGATTCCTTACACGAGCTACATGGACCTGAGCCAGAAGCCCGAGGTATGCGATCTGATCCGTGAGGAGATCCGGAAGGGCAACGAGACCTTGCCGGAATCCACGCGGATCCGGCGCTTCTTGTTGCTCACCAAGGACCTGGAGGCCGACGATGCCGAGATGACGCGGACGCGCAAGGTGCGGCGCCGATTCGTGGCCGAGAAGTACGCCCCGGTCGTCGACGCGTTCTACTCGGGCGGCCACGCGGTGGAGCTGGCGACGACCATCACCTACGAGGACGGCCGCCAGGCCATCCTGAAGTCGCGCGTGAGTGTGGAAGACGTCGAGGCGACGACGGCGGCACGTGTCTGACGACCTGAGCTTCTTTTTTCTCCTGATGTCGAACGGCCTGCTGATCGGCCTGATGTATTCGCTGATCGCGCTCGGGTTCGTGCTCGTCTACAAGGCGACCGACGCCATCAACTTCGCCCAGGGCGAGTTCGTGATGATCGCGGGCTTCGTGGCGGCCGGCGCGCTCATGGTCTGGGGGGCGCCGCTCTGGTTGGCCGTCACGCTCGCGCTGGCGAGCCTGGTCGCGTTCGGCTTCGTCCTGGAGCGCGTCATGCTGCGCCGGCTCATCGGCCGACCCGTGATCGCCGTGGTCATGGCGACCATCGGGTTGGCGTCGATCCTGCGCGGCGTCGGGCCGTTCACCATCTTCTCCGGGACCAAGCCGCTGCCGCTGCCCATCCGCGACGAGCCGTTCATGCTGGGCCCGATCTTCATCCCGCCCATCCAGCTGCTGGGTGCCGGGGTGAGCCTGGCCTTCCTCGCCGGATTCGGCTGGTTCTTCTTGAAGTCGCGCAAGGGCATCGCCATGCGGGCGGTGGCCGACAACCAGCAGGTCGCCATGGCCATGGGGATCGACGTCGAGCGCTACTTCGGCGTGGCGTGGGCGATGACCGGCGTGGTCTCTGCGCTCGGCGGCATTCTGTGGGGCAACCTGCTCGGCGTCGACGTGAATCTGGCCCTGGTCGGCTTCAAGGTGTTTCCGGTCGTGATCCTGGGCGGGCTCGACTCCATTCCGGGCGCGATCGTCGGCGGTCTTATCGTCGGCGTCGTCGAGAACATCGCGGCCGGCTACGTCGACCCCTACGTCGGCGGCGGCACCAAAGACTTCGCCCCCTACGTCCTCATGATCCTCGCCCTCATGATCCGCCCCTACGGCATCTTCGGCAAACGCATCATCGAGCGCGTATGACCGCGCGGACCGGGCTCGGGGCATGGGGGCGGCACGGGGGGAGTGGTGCTGGGACCACGCGGCACGCGTGCGCGAGGCCCGGTGCGGCTGGGCTCCATCCGGGCGCGTCGCGCCCGCCGAGCGCGCGGAGGGAACGGGTCCCAGCCCCCCTCCCCCCGTGCCGCCCCCATGCCCCGAGCCCTCGCGTCGCGTGCATGGAACCGGCCGCAGCATTCCTCGTGCATGGACCATCGAAAGCGTTGCCCGAGTGGAGCCCGCGGGGGTGCGGCGGGGTGGGGGGTAGCGGGACCCGTTCCCTCCAAGTGCGCGGCGGAGCGAGTGCGTCCGGATGGAGCCCAGTCGCAACGGGATCTGCGCACGCGTGCCGCGTGGTCCCGCTGCCCCCCGCCCCGCCGCACCCCCGCGGGCTCGACGCGTGGACAAGAGCGTGATCCAGCGAGAGTGCGGGGTGCTGAAGACAACCTATGAAGCGGATATGGGGCTGTATCCGCTGCCGATCGCGCGGTGGACGGTGGCCGCGGTGGCGGTGCTGTTCTTCGCCGTCATCCCGCTCACGCTCCACGAGTACTATCTGTCGGTCGCCAACCTCGTCTGGATCGCGGTCATCGGCGCGCTCGGCCTCAACATCCTCGTCGGCTACACGGGGCAGGTCTCGATCGGCCACGGGGCGTTCATGTCCGTCGGCGCCTACACGGCCGCCAACCTCGCCAATCGCCTGGGCTCGCCGTGGCCCGTCAACCTGCTGGCCGGCGGGCTCATGGCGGCGCTGATCGGCGCCATCGTCGGCATTCCGTCGCTGCGCATCAAGGGCCTGTACCTGGCGATCGCCACGCTGGCCGGCCAGCTCATCATCGAGTGGACGATCAACCACGTGACGTTCATCAGCGGGGGCGTGCAGGCCTCGATCGAGGTGGCGCGGCCGCGTCTGGGCTCGATGGTCCTCGACAGCCAGCGCGACATGTACTACTTCCTGCTCTTCTTCGTCGTCCTGGCCATCGTGGGGACGATGAACCTCATGCGCAGCCGCGTCGGCCGCGCGTTCATCGCCATTCGCGACCACGACATCGCCGCCGAGATCATCGGCATCAACATCTTCCGCTACAAGCTCCTCGCCTTCGCCATCTCGTCCTTCTACGCCGGGATGACCGGGGTGCTGTACACGTACTTTCTCGGCATCGCCAACTACGAGCAGTTTCAGATCGGGGTCTCCATCGACTACCTGGCGATGATCATCATCGGCGGGCTCGGCTCGGTGCTGGGCTCGATCTTCGGGGCCATCTTCGTGACCCTGCTGCCGATCGTCATTCGCTACACCATGGAGGCCTTCGGCGGAGTCTTCTTCGCTCCACAGACCGTGCTCAACCTCATTCCCAACCTCCGCCTGATGATGTTCGGCGCCCTCATCATCTTCTTTCTGATCGTGGAGCCCGAGGGGCTGAACCGCTTGTGGCGGAACATCCGCAGCTACTTCAGAGTCTGGCCATTCGCGTACTGAACGTACGCGAGGAAGGAGAGCGCTCATGAGAGAGTTCCTGGCTATCGCGACGGCGTTGATACTGGCGACGGGCAGCCTGCTGACCGCCGCTCCGTCCCATGCTCAGTCGAAGGGCGAAATCGTCATCGGTGTGCAGTGTGACCGCACCGGACCGACCCAGATCGTGGGCACGGTGTTGTGCCCGGCCTTCCACGACTACATCGCGCTCGTGAACTCCAAGGGCGGCGTCGAGGGCTTCAAGATCAAGGGGCTCGAGATCGACCACGAGTACAAGGTGCCGCCGGCCGTCGAGTCCTACGAGCGCCACAAGAAGGACGGCGCCGTGACGATGGCCGTCTACGGCACGCCCCAGATCTACGCGCTCGCGGCCAAGCTGACCGAGGATCGGATCCCCGGCACCTCCCCGGGCTTCGGCAGCGCCGCCGCCGCCGACGGCGTCCGGTACCCCTACATCTTCCCGATCGCGGCGACCTACTGGTCACAGGGGGCGGCGGCGGTCGACTTCGTGAAGAAGCAGCTGGGTGGCAGCCTCAAGGGCAAGAAGATCGCGTACATCTTCTACGACAACCCGGCCGGTCGCGAGCCGATCGAGGTGATCGAGGACCTCGCAGTGAGGGAAGGGTTCCAGCTCAAGACCTTCGCGGTTCCGCCCCCCGGCGTCGAGATGGGCGCCCAGGTGCTGGATATCGCCCAGCGCTTCCGCGCGGACTTCGTGATCGCCCACCTGTTCGGCGGGGCGCCGTCGGTGTCGATCAAGGAGTTCAAGCGGGTCGGCTACCCGCTCCGCAAGGTGGTGTCGTTCGTGTGGGGCGCGGCCGAGGCCAACATCGACGGCGCCGGCGGCTTCGGCGTCGCCGAGGGCTACTACGCGATGCAGTTCGCCGGGGTCGGCACCGACTACCCCGTGCTGAACGAGATTCGCGAGATGTACAGGAAGCAGGGCAAGGAGCCGCCCAAGGAAATGGCCTCGACCGTCTTCTACAACCGGGGCGTGCTCATCGCCGCCCTCCACGTCGAGGCCATCCGCAACGCGCTGAAAGCCAAGCCGGACGGCAAGATCACCGGCGTCGACACGAAGGCGGGCTTCGAGAAGATCTCGAACTTCACCCTGGGTGGGCTGGTGCCGCCGCTCAAGATCAGCCCGACCGACCACGAAGGGGGTGGGCTCGTGCAGATCTGGCAGGTGAAGGACGGGAAGTTCGTGAAGGTCACCGACTGGTTCGCCGCCTACCAGGACGTGGTGGCCAAGCACATCAAGGAGTCGGGCGCGAAGAAATAGCCGCACCGATATGCTGAGCCTCAACAACGTCGAGGTCATCTACGACGGCGTGATCCTCGTCCTCAAGGGCGTGTCCCTCAACGTCCGCGAGGGCGGGATCACGACGTTGCTCGGCGCCAACGGCGCCGGCAAGACGACGACGCTCAAGGCCGTGTCGGGCCTGTTGCGGTCCGAGCGCGGCGACGTGACGAAGGGCTCCATCGAGTTCAAGGGCGAGCGGATCGATCGACTGCCCCCGCACGCGGTGGTCCGGCACGGCATCGTGCAGGTGTTCGAGGGCCGGCGGGTCTTCGAGCACCTGACCACCGAGGAGAACTTGATCGCGGGGGCGCACATCCAGAGGGACCGACAGAAGGTGGCCGCCGGGATCGAGCGCGTCTACGGGTATTTCCCCCGACTCAAGGAGCGACGCTCCGTCCAGGCCGGCTACCTCTCCGGCGGCGAGCAGCAGATGCTCGTGATCGGCCGGGCGCTGATGGCGGACCCGCACGTCATGCTGCTCGACGAGCCGTCGCTCGGGCTGGCGCCGATGCTGGTCGAGGAGATCTTCGCGATCGTGCAGCAGCTGAACCGGCAGGAGAAGCTGACCGTCCTGCTGGTCGAGCAGAACGCGGCGCTGGCGCTGACCATCGCCGAGCACGGCTACGTGATGGAGAACGGGCGCATCGTGCTCGACGGCACCGCGGCGTCGCTCACCGAGAACGCGGACATCAAGGAGTTTTACCTCGGCCTCACCGAGGTCGGCGCCCGCCGGTCGTACCGGGACGTCAAACACTACAAGCGTCGGAAACGCTGGCTCTCCTGAGAGGAACGGACGCCATGGGGCGCACACGCGGGCTCGGACTGGGGTTGGTGCTGCTCATCGCGACGCTGAACCTCGCCGCGTGCGCCACGACGGGCGACCCGCCCCCGACGCTCTACAAGCGTTTGGGCGGGCGCGAGGGCATCGCGCTCGTCGTCGGCGACTTTGTCACCAACATGGCCGGCGACAGCCGGGTCAACGCCCGGTTCAAGGACATGAAGGGGCCCGAGATCGAGAAGCTGAAGTCGAATCTCGCGGACCATATCTGCGACGCGACGGGCGGGCCGTGCTCCTACCTCGGCCGCGACATGAAGATGACGCACAAGGGCATGAAGGTCACCGAGGCCGAGTGGAACGCGACCGTCGAGGACCTCGTCAAGGCGCTCGACAAGAACAAGGTCGGCCCCACGGAGAAGAGCGAGCTGCTCGGGTTGCTCGGGCCGATGAAGACCGACATCGTCGGCCAGTAGCCGTCGGATGGGCGCCCAGGCCTTCACGGTCTACGACACGCTGGCGCGGGGCGCGGCGCTCCATCGCGACGCTCCCGCGCTGATCCAGGGGCCGCGGCAATGGTCCTTCCGCCAGCTGCTCGAGCGCGCGGACTCCCTGGCGGCCGGGCTGGCGGGGCTCGGCCTCGCCAAAGGTGATCGCGTCTGCATCCTCGCCCAGAACGACGTGGCCTACGTCGACCTGTACGGGGCGTGCGCCCGCCAGGGCATCATCGCGTACCCCGTCAACTGGCGGCTCACGGGGCCGGAGGTCGAGCGGGTGCTGGAGCGGGCCGCGCCGGCCATGATGGTGGCGGACGCATCCACGCTGCCGGTGGTGGGCGAGTGGCCCCGCACGCAGCGCGCCCTCGCCCACTGGTACCAGTTCGGCGATGCGCCGGCGCCCGGATTCAAGGCGCTGTCCAGCTTGTACACGGAAGGCCCGCCGCCTCCGGCCGCGGACGTGTCCGCGGACGATCCCTTCGCGGTGATCTCCACGGCGGCGGTCGACGTGATTCCGCGCGGCGCCGTGCTCACGCACGCCAACGTGCTCACCGCCTCGCTCGTCGTCATCGCCGCCCTCGGCTTCACGGCGGCGGACCGGTACCTCTTGGCCCTGCCCTTGTTCCACATCACGGCGCTCGGCAACTTCGTGGCGCACCTGCACGCGGGGGGCGCCAGCGTCCTGGTCGCCCGCTACGAGGCCGAGGAGGCGGTGCGACTGGTCGATGCCCATCGTGTCTCGCACGTCTCGGACTTTCCCCCGGTGCTGGCCAGCCTGCTGGACGCGGCGCAGAAGCTCGGCAGCAAGCTGCCGAGCCTCACGCACGTCTCCGGGCTCGACGCGCCCCCGACGATCCAGCGCCTGCACGACGAGACCCAGGCCCAGTTCTGGACGGGCTTCGGCCAGTCCGAGACCAGCGGGTTCGTCAGCATTCAGCGCGTGCGCGACAAGCCCGGGGCCGCCGGCCGGCCGATCTCCGTGTGCCGGGTGCGGCTGGTCGACGACTACGACCGGGAGGTGCCCGTCGGCGCTCCCGGAGAGATCGTGGTGCGCGGGCCGGTGGTCTTCCAGGGCTACTTCGGCCAGCCGGACGTGACCGCCTACACCCTGCGCAACGGCTGGCACCACACCGGCGACGTCGGCCGCTTCGACGACGACGGCTGGCTCTACTACGTCCGACGCAAGCCGGAGAAGGAGCTGATCAAGCCCGGCGGCGAGAACGTGTACCCCGCCGAGGTCGAGTCCGTGATCGTGCAGATGGACGGCGTCAGCGCCGCGTGCGTCTTCGGGGTGCCCGACGTCAAGTGGGGCGAAGCCATCAAGGCCGTCGTGGAAGTCCAGCCGGCCGACCGTTACACTGCCCAGCAGATCGGCGACTTCGTCGTGTCGAAGATCGCTCGCTTCAAGCGCCCGAGCCGCGTGGTCTTCGCCGATGCGCTGCCGCGCACCGCCGACGGGGCGGTAGACCGCGAGGCGGTCAAGGCCAGGTGGGGCGCCGACCCCGCTTGACGTAATCCGCTCGGCTCCTTACGATCGTTGGCATGAAAAGCATCGTGTCGCCAAGGGACAAATCACCCTGCCGGCGGAGGTCCGCGCGAAGCTCGGGCTCTATCGACGTCACTTCCGCGTCAACGTGATCGACCCGAGCCGGCCGTGAGCGTGGTGTCGAAAGAGATCATCGCCAAGGAGCTCCACCTCTAACCCTGGCGTGAGCGCGCCTGACTTCGTCGCCATCGGGCACGTCACTCTCGACCGCGTCGGCGAATCGACGCGCCCGGGCGGCGCGGCCCTCTTCGCCGCCGTCGCCGCCCACCGGCTCGGTCTCTCGGTCGGGCTCCTCACCAGCCACGGCGACGACTTTCCGCTCGACCTCATTCCGCCCAAGATCGAGGTCGTCAGCGTGCCGTCCGCCGACACGAGTCGGTTCGAGCACCGCCTGGACGCCAGCGGGCGGGTGTCCCACGTTCGCGCCGTCGCCGGCCCCTTGACTCCGGACGACGTTCCAGATGACTGGCGGGAGGCCGCGTTGGCGCTGCTGGCGCCGGTGCTGGACGAGGTCGATCCGATGATCGCGACGCTGTTCACCGACGGCGCCGTTGGTGCGGCGGCTCAGGGCTGGCTGCGGCACACGCGGTCCGACGGGCTCGTCGTGCCGCGGCCCTGGCGCTCCCCGGAGCGCTTGCTGCATTCGGTCCAGGCCTTCTTCCTGAGCCGCGAGGACATCCGGGGCCAGGAGGCCGAGGTGGTCGAGTGGTTCCAGCGCATGCCCGTGGGCGTCCTCACGGCGGACCGGGAAGGCGCGCTGCTGTTCGTCAACGGAGAGCGGTACGAGGTGCACCCGCGACCGGCGCGCGAGGTCGACCCGACCGGCGCCGGCGACGTCTTCGCGGCGACCTTCCTCGTCCAGTATCAGCGCGAAGGCGATCCCTGGCAGGCCGCGGCCGCCGCCGCCTGCGCGGGCTCGCTCGCGGTGGAGGGCGACGGCTGGTCGGCGGTCGCGGACCGTGCGGCGCTCGACGCCGCGCTCGCCGACTACCAGAGTAGCCGGTGACGGCGGCGCCGTGAAGCAGGCCGGCGGGCGCGGCGGGGGTCGAAGGGACCCGTTGGAGCAGCGGACGCGTGCCGCGTGGTCCTCTCAACCCCCGCCGCGCCCGCCGGCCTGCTTCGCGGCCTGCCGCACGATTCTTGACACGCGTCCGAACCGGAGCCTACCCTGAGCATGACGGATCGACCCCGGAGGAGGGCGCGATGAAGATCTTTCTCGACACGGCGAACATCGGCGAGATCAAGGAAGGCGTGGCGCTGGGCGTCGTCGACGGCGTGACCACCAACCCCTCGCTGATTGCCAGGGAGAAGCGTCCGTTCCGTCCGCTCGTCGAGGAGATCTGCTCGATCGTCCCCGGCGACGTGAGCCTCGAGGTGGTGGCCACGGACTTCGAGGGCATGGTGAAGGAGGGCCAGGAGCTGGCGCAGGTCGCGCCGAACGCCGTCGTGAAGTGCCCCCTCACCAAGGACGGCCTCAAGGCCGTGAAATATCTCTCCGGCAAGGGGATCCGCGTCAACCAGACGCTCTGCTTCTCCGCGACCCAGGCGATCCTGTCGGCGAAGGCGGGCGCCGTCTACATCAGTCCGTTCCTCGGACGCCTCGACGACATCGCCCACGTCGGCATGGACCTGGTCCGCGACATCTGCGAGATCTATCGCGTCCAGGGCTTCAAGACGCAGGTCCTGGCCGCCTCGATCCGCAACCCGCTTCACGTCATCGACGCCGCGAAGGCCGGGGCGCACGTGGTCACGCTGCCGTTCGCCGTGCTCGACCAGCTCATGAAGCACCCGCTCACCGACATCGGCCTCAAGAAGTTCCTCGACGACTGGGCGAAGCTCGGCGAGAAGATCTGACCCGGCCGCCGGCTCGTCGTAACACAACCGTCTCGAATTTCGGATCTCCTTACTAGACACCGCCTCGCGGGCGGGCGCATACTTCGACGCGCGGCGTCAGCAGGCGGAGACGCGATGGGTCCTGTCCCGAGGTCCGAACAACGGAGAACCCGATGCCGGTGAGTGAGAGAGAATCGCCCCCAATTCGCTTCGCCGGCTCCGTGCTGGGCGCCCGGCGTCACGTGTGCGCGTTCTTTCACACTCCGGACGAGGAGTACCAGGTCCTGCTTCCCTTCATCAAGGAAGGATTCGAGCGCGACGAGAAGGCGTTCCATATCGTCGATCCGGCACTCCGCGCGGAGCACCTCCGACGGCTGGAGTCGGTCGGCATCGACGTGGCCCGGGCGGACAAGCGCGGCCAGTTCGAGCTGCGCAACTGGGCCGACGCGTATCTGCGCGACGGCCACTTCGATCAGGACCGGATGCTGGCCCTGATCCAGGAGGTCCTCGAGGCGGGTCCACGGCAGGGGTTCTCGTTGACTCGTCTGGTGGCTCATATGGAGTGGGCCCTGGAGGACCGAGAGGGTGTCGACGATCTGGTGGAGTACGAGACGCGCCTGAACTATCTCTTGCCCCGGTACCGGGACCCGGTCGTCTGAACCTATGACCTCGCCAAGTTTGGCGGGAACATCGTGGTCGACATCATGCGGACCCATCCGATGGTCATCATCGGCGGGATCCTCCAGGAGAACCCTTTCTTCGTGCCGCCGGACACGTTCTTGAAAGAGCTGCGGGCGCGCGGGGCCGGGCGCGATCGGTCGCACCCGCCGACCGCTTGAGGATGCCCCCGTGGACGAGGTCAAGCGCCTTCAGGACTGCATCAACGACCTGATCGGCGTGCTGGCCCTTCCGGCCATCTGGACCGGCCACCAGTCGTCCCAGATCGCGCGCACGCTGCTCGACGTGCTCCAGCGGATGCAGCGACTGGATCTCGCCTATATGCGGCTGAGCGATCCGATCGACGGCGCGCCGATCGACATCGTCCGGTCGGCTTCGCGCGGAGATCCGGCGGCCCAGCGGCGGGCGGTGACGGCAATGCTCGCCGGCGTGTTCATCGGCGACTCGTCCCTGCCGCGACGGGTCGCGAATCCGCTCGGCGACGGCGAGGTCTCGATCGCGCAGTTCCGGCTGGGGCTTCACGACGAGGTCGGCACGCTCGTCGCCGGCTCGCGGCGGACCGATTTCCCGACGCAGACCGAGGCGCTGGTTCTGCGGGTCGCGGCGAACCAGGCGGCGATCTGGCTGCGGGAGGCGAGACTCGTCACCGAACGCAAGCGAAGCGAAGACGAGCTCGAGCGGCGAGTCGCGGAGCGGACGCGGCAGCTCGAAGCCGCCAACCAGGAGCTTCGCAAGGAGATCATCCAGCGCAACCGGGTCGAAGGGGAGCGCTCGGCGCTGAAGGACGAGCTGGCCGCCGAGCTGACCGCCATGACCCGTCTCCACCAGTTCAACACGCGACTGCTGGCGAGCGCCGAGCTCCAGCCGCTCCTGGAGGAGATCCTCACCGCCACGATCGCGCTGCAGAACGCCGACTTCGGGAACGTCCAGCTCTACAATCCCGACACCCAGGCACTCGAGATCGTCGCGCACCGTGGCTTTCGACAGGACTTCCTCGATTACTTCAGCCGCGTGCACGAGGACAGCGCCGCCTGTGGCCGGGCCTTCCAGAGCCGGGAGCGCGTCGTCATCGAGGACGTTCTGAGCGATCCGGGCTTCGCGCCGCACCGGCAGATCGCCGCCTCCGCGGGCTTTCGCGCGGTGCAGTCCACCCCGCTGTTCGGTCGCAACGGAGAGCCGCTGGGGATGCTCTCGACGCACTTCCGCCGCCCCCATCACCCGTCGCTGCGAGAGCTGAGACTGACCGACCTCTACGCCAGGCAAGCCGCGGAGATGATCGAGCGCAAGCGGGCCGAGGAAGCGCTGCGCGAGAGCCAGGAGCGGCTCCAGGCCATCCTGGATCACAGCCCGGCGATGATCTTCCTCAAGGATCTGGATGGACGGTACCTGCTCAGCAACCGCCAGTTCGAGAAGATCGCGCGTGTCCCCGCCGAGGCGGTCGTGGGCAAGACGGACGACGAGCTCTTCCCGCCGGAGCAGGCGGCGGCCTTTCGGGCCAATGACCGTGCGGTCCTGGACGTCGATGCACCGCTGGAGTTCGAGGAAGTCACGCTCCAGGCGGACGGCCCTCACACGAGCATCGTCTTCAAGTTCCCGCTGCGGAACGCCGCCGGCAAGACGTACGCGCTCGGCGGTATCGCCAGCGACATCACCGAACGCAAGCAGGCCGAAGAGACGCAGCGCACCCTGGAGCAGGAGCTGGCGCACGTCGCCCGCGTGATGAGCATGGGAGAGCTGACCGCCTCGATCGCCCACGAGATCAACCAGCCGCTCACCGCCATCGTCACCAACGGCAGCGCCTCGCTGCGCTGGCTCGCGCGCGAGCCGCCGGATCTGGACGAGGCCCGCGGGGCCGTCGAGCGCATCATCAGGGACGGCAAGCGCGCGGGCGACATCATCCGGCGAATTCGCGCGCTGTCGGGGAAGCGGCCGCCGCAGCGAAGCTCGCTCGACATCAACGAGGTCATCCGTGAGGTGCTCACGGTGACCCAGAGCGAAGCGGACCGGCTCGAGGTCGCGCTCAGCACGGAGCTGTCCTCCCCGATCCCGAAGGTGCTGGGCGATCACATCGAACTGCAACAGGTGATCCTGAATCTGATGATGAACGGCATCGACGCGATGAAGCCGATCATCGATCGGCCGCGGGCGCTCCGGGTCGCATCGCACAGCTCGAAATCCGATCAGGTGACGGTGGCGGTGCGCGACTCCGGCATCGGGCTCGACCCGCGAGCGCTGGACCGGCTCTTCGACGCCTTTTTCACCACCAAGCCCGGGGGCCTGGGGCTGGGCCTGTCGATCAGCCGCCGGATCATCGAATCACACGGCGGGAAGCTGTGGGCGACGCCGAACGACGATCACGGGCTCACGATGACGTTCACCCTGCCGACGGGTGTCGAGCCCGGGTCGTGAGCGATGCCGGCCCCATGGTCTTCGTGGTCGACGATGACACGTCGGTGCGCGAAGCCCTCACGGGCCTCATCCGGTCGATCGGACTCGCCGTCGAGGCCTTCGGAACTGCCCGCGAATTTCGCGCGCGACAGCGCCCGGATGCGCCCAGCTGCCTGATCCTCGACGTGCGACTGCCCGGCCTGAGCGGGCTCGACCTGCAGCGCGAGCTCGCCGACGCCGGAGAGCAGATCCCCATCATCTTCATCACCGGCCACGGCGACATCCCGATGAGCGTTCGCGCCATGAAGGCCGGCGCCGTCGAGTTTCTCCCCAAGCCCTTTCGCGATCAGGACCTGCTCGACGCGATTCGTCAGGCGCTCGACCGAGACCGGGTGGCGAGACAGCAGCGTGAGGAGCTGACGGGAGTCCAGAAGAGATACGACACGCTGTCGTCACGCGAGCGTGAGGTGCTGACCCTGGTCGTCAGAGGCCTGCTCAACAAGCAGGTTGCCGCCGAGCTGGGCATCAGCGAGATCACGATCAAGGTTCATCGCCGCCACGTCATGGAGAAGATGGGCGCGACCTCGCTCGCCGAGCTGGTGCGGATGGTCGAAAAGCTCGCCTGACGGCCCCCCCCGGGGGATGAGACGACCTATACCAGCACATCGTACGATCACACCAACGTATAGCTAGGCAGCCTGCCCCCCGCGCCGTACGGTACCCGTCCATGAGGCCTGAGCGCGTCGTCTCCGTCGTCGACGATGACGAATCGATCCGGCAGGCGCTCGAGGGCCTCCTGCGGTCCGTCGGACTGCAGGTGGCGGCCTTCGCGTCGGCCGAGGAGTTCCTCGGATCGGAGGCCCCGTGGAGCACTGGATGCCTGGTGCTCGACCTGAGCATGCCGGGCATGGATGGCCTGCAGCTCCAGCGGCGCCTGGCCCGTGATGGCCACCGAATGCCCATCATCATCGTCTCGGCTCACGATGGCGAGGAGGCCCGCGCGCGGGCGCTGGGTGCCGGCGCGGCGGGCTTTCTCAGGAAGCCGTTCGACGGAGCCCTCCTGCTCTCCGCGGTGGAGTCGGCCCTGGCAGACACTGACGGGACAACGAACTGGTCTACTCGGGAGGCGTAGCCAATGAACACGCAGCAGTGCGTCATCACGAATGGGAACCGGACCGAGAACGGGCACCTCGCTGGATCGGGGGGCCTGGCGCAACTCATCGGGAAAGCCCCGGCTTTCGAGGACGTCATGTCGAGGCTTCCGATGATTGCGCGAACGGATGGGACGGTCCTGATCACCGGCGAAACGGGCACGGGCAAGGAGCTCGTCGCCCGCGCGATCCACCAGCTCAGCCCGCGCGGGTCGGCGCCGTTCGTCGCGCTCAACTGCGGCTCACTCGTCGACACGCTGCTCGAGAGCGAGCTCTTCGGGCATGAGCGTGGGGCGTTCACCGACGCGCACGCGCGACGGCAGGGTCTCCTCACCCATACGGGCGGGGGCACGCTGTTCCTGGACGAAGCCGAGACGCTGACCCCGCGCGCCCAGGTCGCGCTCCTGCGGGTCATCCAGGAGCGGACCTTCCGCCCGGTGGGTTCGGCGTCCGAGCAGCGCGTCGAGGCGCGCTTCGTCGCCGCCACCAACGCCAGGCTGGACCGCCTGGTCCAGACCGGGCAGTTCCGAGGAGATCTCTACTACCGCCTGTGCGTGTTCTCGGTCACCTTGCCGCCGCTCCGCGAGCGCCGCGAAGACATCCTGCCACTCGCGGCGCATTTCCTCATGAAGCACTACCGCGGCGCCGGGCCGGCCCCCCGGATCTCGGCCCCCGCGGTGGAAGCCCTGCTCGCGTTCGAGTGGCCCGGGAACGTCCGCGAGCTGGAGAGCGCCATCGTACGGGCCGTCCACGTGGCGAGAGACGGAGTCATCGAGGTTCCGGATCTCGGTCTTCCCGCCTCGAGCGGCCACGTCAGCGCGCCGTCGGCCGGCGTCGATGTCTCGCACCCGTACAAGATCGAGAAGCGAAAGGTGCTGGAGGCGTTCGACCGCGAGTACCTCGTCCGGCTCCTGGCGGAGCACCAGGGCAACGTGAGCCGCGCGGCCGAAGCGGCCGGCAAGGAGCGCCGTGACCTCGGCAAGCTGCTGAAGCGGTACGGTCTCGAAGCGCGCCAGTTCGCCGCGTTCTCCCCCCTCCGGAGCGTTGCGTCCGGCGGGTCGGATTTCGCCAGCTCACTGAGCGCGGCGGGAGCAAGACCATGAGAAGCGCTGAACTGCTGATCAAGCGACCCGCGGCAAGCCGGGCCTCGCGCCCGCCGAGGCCGGACGTCGGTGCCCGTCGACCTGTTGCGCTCGTCGAGCGATGGCTCTTGTTCAAGCTGGATCGTCCGCGGGCGATCGATCGGTGGATCGACTACTTCGGTGCACCGGCCCGGGAGGCGGCCTCCTGGTAATGGTCGCCAGGTCGACCGAAGTGGGCGCCTCTCACACCAGCGTCCATCGACTGGCGCGGCGCTTCCTCGAACCGGCTCAGGACGTACTGGTGCTGGCGATCGGGGTGGCGCTCTTCGCGCTGATGGCGCGCACGATCGCCGGGCTGTTCCGAGAAGTGCTGGCGCGCGCCCTCGACTTTCGCGTGGTGATCGCCGAGGTCCTGTTCGTGCTGGTCATGGTCGAGGTGGTGCGACTGCTGATCATCTATCTGCAGGAGCACCGGATCGCGGTCGACTTCATGGTCGAGCTCGGGATCGTCGCGACCCTGCGCGAGATCGTGCTGCGCGGGGTGGTCGAGCTGGACTGGAAGCAGGTCGTCGCGATGAGCGTCCTGCTCCTGGCGCTCGGCGCGCTGCTCCGCTTCGGCGACCTGCGCACACCCCGCGAGGCGCTGGCCGACGCGAGCGAGCCGGCGTGACGACACGGAGGCCCGGCATGGAACGCCGTCGATTCGGGCCCACGAAGTACGAGGTCGCGGTGGTCGGGCAGGGGACGTGGTACCTGGAGGACGGCGACCACGCGTCCGCGATCGCGGCGCTGCGCCGGGGCCTCGACCTCGGCATGACGCACATCGACACGGCGGAGCTGCGATCGCCGGGCGACGCGCCGAAGTCTTCCTGGTCTCGAAGGTCGTGCCCGAGAACGCCTTGCGGCGCGGGACCCTGGCCGCCTGCGAGCGGTCGCTCGCTCGCCTCCGGACCGACCGGCTGGACTGCTATCTCCTGCACTGGCGGGGCGAGCACCCGCTGGAAGACACGTTCGCCGCCTTCGAGCAGCTTCAGCGCGAGGGAAAGATCCTCTCCTGGGGCGTGAGCAATTTCGACGTGCCCGATCTCGACGAGGCCCGCGGGGTCGCCGGCGACGGCTCCCTCGCGTGCAATCAGGTGCTCTATCACCTGAAGGAGCGCGCGATCGAGCACGCCGTGCTCCCGTGGTGCGAGCGGCACGGCGTCGCCGTGGTCGCCTACAGCCCGTTCGGTCACGGGCGCTTTCCGGGGCCGCGTACGAGGGGCGGGCGCGTGTTGCAGGAGATCGGCGCCGCGCACGGCGCGACGGCGCGGCAGGTCGCGCTCCGGTTCCTGCTCCGCTGGCCCACGCTCTTCACGATCCCCAAGGCCGCAAGGCCCGAGCACGCCGCCGAGAACGCCGGCGCCGGGGATCTCGAGCTGACCCCCGCCGAGCTCGCCCGGATCGACGAGGCCTTCCCGCTCGGCCCCAGGCCCCGTGGCCTCCCGATGCTGTAGATCATGAAGCTCTCCTCGACACGTTGATTCCCTACTTCAAGAGTTCTGCCTCTGGGTCGTCCACGAGCCCCTGACGGAGGAAAGAGCCAGGCGCCCCGCGACCATGCCGCCAGCGCCGGTACGGCCAGATCGAGCGCGTACCGCTGCGGCCCCAGTAGAGCGAGCGCCACGAACGCAGCGAGCGCCACCAGCCGGAACTCGAGGTCCGTCCCTGGAGCAGCGGCGATGATGGCCGCGAGCGACTCCAGCGCAAGAACCAGCGCCGTCCACCGCGTGAGGAAACCGAGGACGATGGCCGTCGACCTCCTCCGGCAGCGTAACCGTGCGCTCGAAGCTGCCGCAGACGATCTCCCGGCACCAGTAGTCCTCTCCGGGGATCTCATCGGTCGCCTTCCGCACGCCCGAGATCGTCAACGTGCGGCCCTTCACAGCGACGTGGATGTCACCAGGATCGACACCCGGTACATCGCTGCGCGAGCCAGGAGGTCCATGCCCCGCAACCGCCCCGCGGGGTCCTCCCACTAGTGTGAGTAGCAAACAGTCCGCAGCTGTCAAGGGGCCGACGCGGCTCCAGGCTACCGTGCGCGGTGACGCCCGCTGATGGCCTGCACCGCTCGGATAAGTTGCGGGCGCTCAAACGGCTGCTAAGAAACATAGTGGGAACGCAACACACGGGAGCCCGAAGCAGGCTCCTCAGGAGGAGAACATCATGAAGACTGACAGCCAACTTCAGCGCGACGTGATGAAAGAGCTCGAGTGGGAACCCCGGATCGACGCGGCGCACATCGGCGTGGCGGCGAAGGACGGCGTGATCACGCTGAGCGGCTCCGTCCCCTCATACTGGGAGAAGTACGAGGCCGTGACGGCAGCCAAGCGCGTCTACGGCGTCAAGGCCGTCGTCGACGAGATCGAGGTCAAGCTTCCGGGCTCCAGTGAGCGGACCGACACCGACATCGCGGAGGCCGCCGTCAGAGCCCTGAAGAACAACCTCTCCGTGCCCGACGACAAGATCAAGGTCACTGTCCGCGAGGGCTGGATCACCCTCGAGGGCGAGGTCGAGTGGCAGCATCAGAAGACTGCCGCCGAGCGCTCTGTGCGGTACCTCGTCGGGGTGAAGGGGGTCAGCAACCTGATCACGGTCAAGCCTCGCGTGACCCCGACTGACATCAAGATGAAGATCGAGGAGGCCCTCAAGCGCAGCGCCGAGATGGACGCCCGCCGCATCACCGTGGAGGTCTCCGGTAGTAAGGTCACCCTTCGCGGCAGCGTGCGCTCCTGGGCGGAGAGCAAGGAGGCCGAACGGGCGGCCTGGGCGGCGCCCGGAGTCTCTCACGTGGAGAACCTCCTCTCGATCATGCCGTAACCAGCGTCCGACCACTCCGCGCTGGTGGCCCGGGGCCTGCGAGCCCCGGGCTCGCCAACGCGTCGTGGCTGGCAGGCCCGGGCGCGGCCGACGCCGCGCGGCAGCCGGCCGAAGACGTCGGGATGCCCGGACCTCTTCAACAAGCCTGACAAGGCAACCACGCGCCGCCGCGCGCAGTTGGCGACGCTCTTGCACCAACGGCGCTCGTCACGGATGGTACGCCGGGGCACACGATCGAGCGACGGAGCACGATCCGGCCGCCAATCACCAGGCTGTCGAACAGTTCTGGTGATTCAGGACGAGCCTCTTATGCGCTTGTCCATCGGCGACACCTTAACGCCACCAACGACATTGTCGAGGCCGAGGATGTCCCGAGGGCTCTCAATCCCCCTCGCAGAACTTCCTGACGCTCGTGGGCGGCGCGACTCGTTCGGTGAAAGGAGAAGAGGTCGATGAGTGCGACAGGTCTCGCGGTATTCGACACGACGCTGCACAAGACGAACGACTGGCTGAAGGACCTGATGCACGAGCTCGGCTGGGACGATAGGCACAAGGCTTACCTGGCCTTGCGAGCAACCCTGCACGCGCTGCGCGATCGGCTCACCGTGGAGGAGGTGGCTCAGCTGGGGGCGCAGCTTCCGATGCTGATCCGTGGCTTCTACTACGAAGGGTGGGATCCGACCGGCAAGCCCCTGCGCGAGCGCCACGAGGAGCAGTTTCTGATGCGCATCAGTCGGGAATTCAGCGACGAGGCCCGCGGGGATTCCTATCGATCCGTGTCCGAGATCGCCCGGGCGGTGTTCACGGTGTTGGCACGACGTGTCACGGAAGGAGAGATCGAGGATGTCAAACACATCCTGCCAGCAGAGCTACGGGAGCTCTGGCCCGCTGACGGTCCCGGAGCGGCCCGGGTACGATGACGGTCTGGCGATCGGGGCCACCATGCAGCCGCCGTCAAGGCACTGCGACAGCAGCGCCGGGCAGCGTGACGAGGAGGAGTGAAGGATGGTGCCGGTGATGAATATCAACAAGTTCGAGCGATTCTTCCGCGTCGCGGCCGGCCTGGATGTCGATAAGAAGGACCTCAAATGCTACAGCGACTTCGTCAACCAGAAGACCCGTGATCTGCTCATTCGCGGCAAGGCCGCCGCGACGTGGAATGGCCGCGACATCATCGAACCCTCCGATCTGCCGATCACCAAGGGGCTGCAGGAGAGCATTCACGAGTTCCGGAAGATCGACGAGGAAATTGAACTGAAATCAATTCTGGAATATATCGCCGCGCTGCCGCCGCTCAACCTGACCTACAGCTATGAGACCGAAGAGCGGCTTCCCGGCGTCGTGGGTGGACTGAGTGTGGCGCTCGCCCGCACCTTCACGATCATCGACCCTGATCTCAAGAACCCCCAGACGAAGCACTGGGAGCGGGTTTTTCGCATCTTCGATCTGCTGCTGTAGCCCTCGAGGGCCTTCAGGAACTCTC
The DNA here is from genome assembly GCA_035635995.1 of Binatia bacterium. Classification (GTDB taxonomy): domain Bacteria; phylum Methylomirabilota; class Methylomirabilia; order Rokubacteriales; family CSP1-6; genus AR31. The sequence continues at coordinate 52,322 of DASPZZ010000072.1, forward strand.
CGGGCGCCATGCGAGCGGATCAGACGTGGACACCGGCCGGCGCCACGAGCGCCGCGCTCAGCGTGTCGGCATCCCACGGCCCGTCGTGCCGCACCCCGTTGACGAAGAACGTCGGCGTGCCGTTCACTCCGCTCCGGACGCCGCTCATGAAGTCATCGCGAACCCGTGCCTCCCAGGTGTGGTCGGCCAGCTCGCTCACGAAGCGCGTGAGATCGAGCCCGAGAACGCCCGCGTAGCGCACCAGATTCGCGTGATCCAGGGCCCGTTGGTTCTGATACAGCAGATCGTGCATCTCCCAGAATCGGCCCTGGGCGCCTGCCGCTTCCGCCGCCTCCGCGGCCGGCAGTGCGTACGGATGGATCTCGGCGAGCGGAAAGTGGCGGAACGCGAACCGCAGCCGGCCGCCGAGCCGCCTCTGCACTTCCTTGACGATCGGGTGCGCCAGCCCGCAATACGGACATTCGTAGTCGCCGTACTCGACCAGCGTGGCCAGCGCGTCCGCCGGGCCCCTCACGTGATCGCGCCCGTCGACCGGCAGCACCAGACGCGCGACGCGCGATTGTCCGGTTGCCATGGCTCCTCCAATCAGGCCCGGCGTTGCGTCGATGCGAGCGATGGCGCCGGTGCCAGTGACTCCAAGGCCTCGAGGATGCCGTCGGCGCCGGGGTTCACCCCGATCGGTGACAGATAGCTCCAGCGGATGATTCCCTCACCGTCGATCACGAAGAGCGCCCGCTCGGTGACGCCCTCCTTGGCGCGGTAGGCGCCGTAGGTCCTGGCGACGGCGCCCTTCGGCTCGAAGTCGGCCAGCAGCGGAAAGTGCAGCCGGCGGCTGGCGGCGAATGCGCCGTGGCACCACACGCCGTCGACCGAGATCCCGACCAGCGCGGCGTGGTGCTTGCGGAACTCCGGCAGGACCTCGTTGTAGAGCGTCATCTGGTCGCCGCAGACCGGGCTCCAGTCCGCCGGGTAGAACGCAAGGATGACCGGCTGCCCCCGGAAGTCCGAGAGCGACACCGTCTGGTCCGGCGTCGTGTGAAGCGTGAACGCTGGAGCGGGCGTGCCGGGCTTGAGAATGCCGGTCTCTGCCATGGCAAAGGTCCCCTTTCCTTCATCGGGTGCGAGTCGCACAATCCGCTGGTCGGGCGAGTAGCAAGAGCGACGCCAGGCTTCCCGCGCGCGGATTTCGCGCTGCTTCGGCGCTGCGGTCCGCGCGAGGGCCCGGGATCGGGTGAAGACACACCCAACGGATCCGCGCGTGCCACGCCCGGTACGCGCGGGGCTCTTGCCCCTCGCGCGATTGGCGCCGGGTGAAATCTCACCCGTGGACGGGGGTGCCGCCGCCATCGGGAAGGCCGACGTCCCACGAGAAACTGGCGAAAAGATTACATCGTTTTACTATCCCGCGTGATGGCGGACTCCGTACACTCCCGGATGCGGACGTCGATCAGCAACGAGCGCCGGTCGCAAGGAAATGTCCGCGGTCGCGAGGTCAATGGCACTCCAGGATCGAGATCCGTCGCCCCGGCGCAGGAGGATCCTCGTCGTCTACGACGAGCCCACGACGCGCAACCCGGTGGTGAAAGCCCTGGGACGAGCGCACCACGTGGTCGAGACCGGCGATCAGAAGAGCGCTGTCGGCCTCGTTGCGGCGTCCGGGCGCTACTTCGATGTCGTCATCTTGACCTGTCTGGCCGCCAGGAATCGGCCGCAACACCTTGCGAGCATCGAGCTCGCCCGGGCGATGTTCGCCCAGGCACCCTGGCTCCCGGTCGTCATCCTCAGCTGGGGGTCGGAGACGCCTCGCCTGACGGGCGCTTCGCTGCTGACGGGTGTCCGCGAGCTTCTCAGGAAGCCATTCACCGTGGCCGACCTCGTCAGGGCGGTCCGGCGTCTGACGCGTCGACCAGGAAAGCGTCCACCGGCCAGCCCTGCCGTCATCGGGACGATCAAGCGTATTCTTTTCTCCCTCGGCGGGCATGGCGGCTACAGTGCGACCCTCGGGGAGCTCGCGACCATGGCCGCGATGAGCCGCTCTCACTTCTCGCACACGTTCCACGCCGTGGCCGGCATGGCCCTGCGCGACTACGTCCGAGATCTCCGGCTCCAGCACGCCCACCAGCTCATGCTCACCTCCCCGCTCTCGCTCAC
>DASPZZ010000073.1:0-2036 GCA_035635995.1 Binatia bacterium
CAACGTCGAGTCGCGGGCCGAGCTCCGAGTCCTCGACGAGGTCGCCCTCGAGATGGGCGTCCGCGCTCCGGTTGCGCTGCGCGTGAATCCAGACGTCGATCCGCAGACGCATCCCTATATCGCGACCGGCCTCAAGAGCTCAAAGTTCGGGATCCCCTACGACGAAGCGTTCGAGGCGTACGAGGAAGCCGCGACGCTCAAGGGCCTCGCGGTCATCGGCACGGACATGCACATCGGCTCGCAGCTCACCAAGGCCACGCCGGTCGCCGACGCGGTGGCGCGCGTCGTCGCGCTCGTGAAGGCCTTGCGCGAGCGCCGGATCGAGATCCGCATGATCGACATCGGCGGCGGCCTCGGCATTCGCTACCGCGACGAGACGCCGCCGACACACCAGGAGCTCGCGACCCTCCTGCTGCCCGCGCTGCGCGAGGCGGGCGTGACGGTCCTGCTCGAGCCCGGCCGGTCCATCGTGGGCAACGCCGGCGTCCTCCTGACGCGCGTGCTGTACCGGAAGGACACCGGCACCAAGAAGTTCGTGGTGATCGACGGCGCGATGAACGACCTGATCCGGCCGTCGCTCTACGGCTCCTATCACGAGATCGTGCCCGTCGACGAGACGCGCCGGGCGCGGGACCGCGAAACCGTCGACGTCGTGGGCCCGATCTGCGAGTCCGGCGACTTCCTGGCGAAGGACCGTGAGCTGGCCCGCGTCGAGCAGGAAGATCTGCTCGCCGTGATGAGCGCCGGCGCGTACGGCTTCGTGATGGCATCCAACTACAACACGCGACCGCGTGCCGTCGAAGTGCTCGTCGACGGCAGCCGGTACACGATCGTGCGCCGCCGGGAGACCTACGAGGACCTGGTGGCGGGGGAGACAGCCCCATGAGCCAGACATTCCAGGGTTCATTCGTCGCGATGGTCACCCCCTTCAGGAACGGCAAGGTCGACGAAGCGAAGCTCCGGGAGCTGGTCGAATTCCACGTCAGCAACGGCACCGACGGGCTGATCCCGTGCGGGACCACCGGCGAGTCGCCGACCCTGAGTCACGACGAGCACCACCGCGTGGTCGAGCTCGTGATCGAGGCGGCCCGCGGCCGCATCCGGGTCGTGGCCGGCACGGGCTCCTACTCGACCGCCGACGCGATCGAGATGACCAAGCACGCCGAGCGCGCCGGAGCGGCGGGCGCGCTCGTCGTGAACCCGTACTACAACAAGCCCACGCAGGAAGGGCTCTACCGCCACTTCCGCGCGGTGGCCGAGTCGGTCGCGATCCCGATCCTGCTCTACAACATCCAGAGCCGGACTGCGATCAACGTCGAGACCGACACGATGGCGCGCCTCGCCCGGGACGTCAAGAACATCGCGGGCGTGAAGGAGGCGTCCGGCTCGCTCGACCAGATGAGCCAGGTGATCGCGGCGTGCGGCCCCGACTTTTCGGTCCTGTCGGGCGACGACAACATCACGCTTCCGCTCCTGGCGATCGGCGGCAGCGGTGTCGTCTCCGTCATCGCGAACCTCGTGCCGCGCGAGACGGCCGACCTCGTGCACGCGGCGCTCGACGGCGACTGGAAGCGCGCGCGGGACCTCCACTACCGGCTCTTCCCGCTGGCGCGCGCGGCGTTCCTCGAAACCAATCCCATCCCGATCAAGGAAGCGATGGCGATGGCCGGCATGCTCGAGCCCGAGTTCCGGCTGCCGATGTGCCGCATGAGCGACGCCAATCGCGACAAGCTCCGCGCGATCCTCAAGCCGTACGGCCTGATCAAGTAGCCTCCCATGAGCGCAGTCGGCGGGGGGCCATCCCCGAGCGTCGGGCGACGCGGCGCCTCGACGGCGGACATCGTTGTCGCCGGCGCCGCCGGCCGGATGGGCAATCGGATCGTCGCGTGCCTCGCCGGCGTGTCCGACCTGCGCCTGGTCGCCGCCCTCGAAGCCCCCGGCCACGCCGCCATCGGGCGAGACGCCGGTGAGATCGCCGGCGTCGGGAAAGCCGGCGTGAGCGTCGGCGCCGACGCCGCGGCCGAGATCACGCGCGA
>DASPZZ010000074.1:0-2267 GCA_035635995.1 Binatia bacterium
GGGCTGCGCCCCGAGCACATGCACCGCTTCCCGCACGCCTTCTCGGGCGGCCAGCGCCAGCGCATCGGCATCGCGCGGGCGCTCGCGACCGAGCCTCGGCTCGTGGTGGCTGACGAGCCGGTCTCCGCGCTGGACGTCTCCGTGCAGGCGCAGGTGCTCAACCTCCTGCTCGAGCTTCAGACGCGGCTGCACCTGACCTTGCTCTTCGTGGCCCACGATCTCTCGGTGGTCAAGCACATCAGCGATCGCGTCGCGGTGATGTACGTCGGCCAGCTGGTGGAGCTCGCCACCGCCGAGGCGATCTTCCGGCATCCGCGGCACCCGTACACCGCCGCCCTGATGCGGGCGGTGCCCGTCCCCGACCCGCACGCGCCGAGCGGTGACGTCGCCCTCGCCGGCGAGGTCGCCAACCCCGCCAGTCCGCCGTCGGGGTGCTACTTCCACCCGCGCTGTCCGTTCGTCATCGAGAGATGCCGGACCGAGATGCCGCCATTGCGCGAGATCGAGGTCGGGCACGCCGTGCGATGCCACCGGGCCGACGAGCTGGTCCTCACCGGCGTCGGCGCCGAGCCCGCGCGCGGAGCCCGCGACGTGATAGAGTCCCCGGAGTCACGACGGGAGGACGTATGAGCAAGCGCCTTCTCGGTCTCTCAACGGTCGCGATCCTGCTCGCCGCGGGCAGCGGCGGAGCCCGGGCTCAGTCTTTCTACGAAGGCAAGATCGTTCGCCTGGTCGTCGGATTCGCGCCGGGCGGCGGATTCGACACGTACGCCCGCGTGATCTCACGTCACATGGGCCGCCACATTCCAGGCAACCCGACCATCGTCGTCGAGAACATGACGGGCGCGGGCAGCCTGATCTCCGCGAACCATCTCTATCGTGTCGCGAAGCCCGACGGCCTCACCATCGGACACTTCAACGGCGCGCTCTTCCTGGGCCAGGCCCTGGGCCAGCCCGGGATCGAGTTCGACGCGCGGAAGTTCGAGCTGATCGGCGCTCCGATCAAGGAAGACGCGGTCTGTGCGCTGACCAAGGCGAGCGGTATCACCTCGGTCGAAAAGTGGATGGCCGCAAAGACGCCGGTGAAGCTCGGCGGCGTCGCGCCCGGCGGGACACCGGACGCCAACGCCAGGATCTTGAAGGCCGCCCTCGGGCTGCCGATCCAGCTGGTCTCAGGCTACAAGGGCACGGCCGAGATCCGGCTGGCCGCGGCGTCCGGCGAAGTGGCCGGGGCATGCTGGTCGTGGGAGTCGATGCGCTCGACCTGGCGCAGCGCGCTGGACTCGGGCGAAGCCGTGGCGGTGCTCCAGACGAGCGCCCGAGCGTTTCCCGACCTGTCGGCCGTTCCGCTCGCGCTCAGCCTGGCGAAGACCGATGAGGCGCGCCAGCTGATCAAGGTCGGCATCCAGAACGCCGCGGCCTTCGCTCGCCCCCTGGCGCTGCCGCCGGGCACCCCGAAGGATCGCGTGCTGATCTTGCGTCGGGCCTTTCAGGAAACCCTTCGCGACGCGGCCTTTCTGCAGGAAACCGAGAAGGCCAAGCTCACCCTGGATCCGGCGACCGCCGAGGATCTCGAGCGGATGATCGCCGAGGCGTTCGCGCTCGAGCCCGCGCTCCTCGCCAAGCTCAAAGACATCCTCTACAAGTAGCCGCGGCGCTCGCGCGGCGCCGAGGTTCCCAAGGTGAAGAACGCGCTGCTCAGCGCGAGCCCTCCGGCGGCCAGGGCGAAGGCGAGCACGTAGGTGCCCATCGCGTCGTAGAGGAACCCGGCCGCGGTGGGTCCAAGCGCCGCTCCGCAGCGCCAGCCGAGGCTCAAGACGCCCATCACCGCGCCGATCGCGCGAACGCCGAAGGTCTCGACCGCGCCCTTCACGAGGGTCGTGTCGCTACCGGCGGCCGACAGGCCGAACCAGAACAGCAGGACGTCGAGAACCGACAGCGAGGGCCCCGCGACGATCGCCAGGAGCGAGGCGATCTGGATGACCAGACAGAACCAGAACGTGGGCTTCGTGCCGATGCGGTCGGCGGCCATCCCGAAGAGAATCCGGCCGGCGATGGTACCGGTGCCCAGGATCGTCAGGGCCAGCGAGGCACGCTCGAGCGTGACGCCCTGGTCCTTGACGTATGACACCAGGTGAATCGACATCATCATCTGGTTGAAGCCGAGGAGCATCCACGCCGTCACGAGAAGCCACAGGCGTCGATCGCCCAGCGCCTCGCCGAGGCTCGAGCCCGCCGACGCGGCCGATCGATCGGCCCTGGTGTCG
>DASPZZ010000075.1:0-2183 GCA_035635995.1 Binatia bacterium
CCTCGTGCTCGCGGTGGGGACCCGCCTCTCGGACTTCACGACCGGCTCCCATAGCCTGTTCCCGCAGGCGCGGCTGATTGGACTCAACGTGAATCCCTTCGACGCGACCAAATGGCATGCCCTGCCGCTGGTGGCGGACGCGCGCCTCGGGCTGGAAGCGCTGGGCGGGCGCCTCTCCGCGTGGAAGGCGGACGAGGTCTGGACCGCCCGTGCCCGAAAGGTCGCGGCGGCCTGGCGCGACGCGGTCACGGCGCTCACCTCGCGCCGCGACGTTGCCCTCCCCTACGACGCCGACGTGATCGGCGCGGTCCAGCGCTCGTCGCCGCGCTCGGCGGCGAACGATATCGTAGTGAACGCGGGCGGCACGCTCCCTGCCGAGCTGCACAAGCTGTGGCGGACCAGCGTCCCCGGCGGATATCACCTGGAGTACGGTTATTCCTGCATGGGCTACGAGATCGCCGGCGGTCTCGGCGTGAAGCTCGCGCAGCCCGGTCGCGAGGTGATCGTGATGGTCGGCGACGGCAGCTATCTCATGTTGAACTCGGAGATCGCGACGTCGGTGCTGCTGGGGAAGAAGATGATCGTGGTCGTGCAGGACAACCACGGCTACGGCTGCATCAACCGCCTCCAGCAGGAGACGGGAGGCGAGCCCTTCAACAACCTCTTCAAGGACTGCGTCCAGGCCCCTTCCGGTCCGCCGGCGATCGACTTCGCGAAGCACGCGCAATCGATGGGAGCGATCGGCGAGAACGTGAAGACCATCGCGGACCTCGAGGCGGCGCTCGCCCGGGCCCGCGCCGCCGATCGGACCTCGGTGATCTGCATCGAGACGGACGCGCGGCGAACGACCGAGGACGGCGGTTGCTGGTGGGAGGTGGCCGTTCCGGAGGCATCGCCGAGCGAGAAAGTGCGTCGCGCGCGCGACGAGTACGAGAGCGCGAAGAAAGGGCAGAAGGCATGAGCCTTCTGGTCAAGGGCACCCGGAAGGGCCGCGAGATCGTCGAGGTGGAGCCGGCCGCGTCCGGCTTGCGCTACGTCGGCTTCTCCGCCCACCGTCTCGCCGAGGGCGAGACCCTGGAGCTGGAGGCGCCCGCCGGCCGCGAGGTGTGCGCCGTGGTCCTCGAGGGCGTCGTCACGGTCCGCTCCGGGGCCGCCCACTTCGAACGCATCGGCAAGCGCCGGAGCGTCTTCGAAGATCAGCCGCCGTATGCGGTCTATCTTCCCGGTACAGCGCCGCTCTCGGTGAAGGCGCACTCCGCGGCGGAGATCGCCGTCGGCAGCGCGCCCGGCAGCGGCCGGCTGGCGCCGCGGCTGATCACGCCCGAGACGATGCGGCGCTCCGTGCGCGGAAAAGAGCTCAACACTCGCTACGTGACCGACATCCTCCCCGAGACCGAGCCGGCCGACAGCCTGTTGGTGGTCGAGGTCCGGACCCCGACAGGGCACTCCTCGAGCTATCCGCCGCACAAGCACGACCGGCTCGAGCCACCCGAGGAGACGCTGCTCGAGGAGACCTACTACCACCGCCTCGACCCGCCCCAGGGGTTCGTCTTCCAGCGGGTGTACACCGACGCGCGCGACATCGATGAATCGCACGCGGTCGAGGACCATGACACGGTGGTGGTGCCGCGCGGTTACCATCCCGTCGTGGTGCCTTGGGGCTACCGGAGCTACTACCTGAACGTGATGGCGGGCCCCCAGCGCGCATGGCACTTCAAGAACGACCCGGCGCACGAGTGGATCATCAAGAAGTGACGAAGAGGAAGAGGATCATGAGTCAGCCCGCAGAGCGTTTCGTCCCCCAGGATCAGCCAAGGCCGATCGGCCATTTCATCGGAGGCCAGCTCCGGCCCGGCCAGAGCGGCCGCGCCTCCGACGTCTTCAATCCCGCCACCGGCGCCGTCACCGGCCGGGTCGCGCTCGCCAGCGCGGCCGAGGTGGACGCCGCGGTCGCCGCCGCGCAGAAGGCCTTCCGGCCCTGGGCGGAGACGTCGCCGCTCAAGCGCGCGCGCGTGATGTTCAAGTTCAAGGAGCTGATCGAGCGCGACCTCGATCGGCTGGCGGCGATCATCACCTCCGAGCACGGCAAGGTGCTCTCCGACGCCAAGGGCGAGGTCCAGCGCGGCCTGGAGGTCGTCGAGTTCGCGACGGCCATTCCCGAGCTCCTCAAGGGCGACTACACC
>DASPZZ010000076.1:0-35766 GCA_035635995.1 Binatia bacterium
TGGTTGCGGGGGCTGGATTTGAACCAGCGACCTTTGGGTTATGAGCCCAACGAGCTACCGGGCTGCTCCACCCCGCGGTGACCGAGTAACCGTACCTTAGCGCTCGAGACGTGTCAACTTGAACCGCGCGGCGCCCGGTCCTCTAGGGCCCGGTCGGGACGACGGTTTCCACGGTGAGGTTCGGATCCCCACTCGAAGGACGATAGTGAAGCAGCTCGAAGCCGACGACTCGGCCCGTAACGTCCTTCATGAGGACGACCTCGTCGGTTGTTTCGGCACAGAGATGTTCTTTGCGCGGGTCGTCCCGCCAGACGGTGAGCGTGTGCCCCACCACGTCATGAATCACCCTGATCGTGTCCATAATGATTCCCCGGCTTCGCGGCGAACCACGACACAGAGCCACCGAGGAGCACGCCCTCGGTAGAAAAGTAACACGCCTGGGTCGATCCGGCTCTTGCGCACTCTTCGTCGGGGTCGACGAGCGTCCGGATGCTTTTGTGTGACAACGAACTTCCAATGGGCACGACTCCAGCGCACCACTAGGCCCCGCGGGGTGCGTATCTCGAACAAGAGTGTCACGCGGCACAGCGTTCATCCCAACGCCAGACAGATCAACGCCTTGTTTCAGATACGGTCGACCGGCGCTGACTCTGTCAACCTCGGAGAACGCGGTCGGTCTTCGTCGGCTCGAAACGCCCGGTGCGGGCGAGCGCCCACAGCACGCGCCAGGCGCCGCGCGTCGCCAGCAGCCAGTAGGTCTGGCACCGGAACGTCCCCCAGAACTTTGCCTTCAGGGTCGTGCGGGCGACGTCCACGCGGCGCGGAAAGTGCGGCGTGAGGCTCTCGATCAGGTCCTGCGTGACGATGCCGCCCACCCACACCGTGAGGCCCAGCGAGATCGACGGAAAGGCGACCCCCAGGAGAAACCACACCGGGTGACCCGAGAATCGGTAGGCGAGGTGCCAGCCGAGGAAACCGAGCACCGGATAGACCACGGCGGCGATCGGCCACTCGACGACCTTGTTGCCGACGTGCCGACTGAGCTGGGCCAGGTTGTAGGCCGAGGGCCGGGCGCGCCAGACGCCCCGGAGGAACGCCACGTCGTCGAGGACGCCCTTGTACCAGCGCGCGTTCTGGCGGACCATGCCGGCGGTCGTCTCGGGCATGTCCACCAGCTCGAGCATGGGCATCGCCGCCATCAGCATGCCCCGGGCGCCCAGCGCGTAGCCGAGCGTCGAGTCTTCCGTCGCACCCGACGTCGGAAACCCGCCCAGACCCTGCAGCGTGTCCAGGCGCACGAACTGGTTGTGACCCAGACAGATCTGCGACCGGCGGAAGCAGAGCTCGAAAACGGGCCGGAGCAGACGGCCCACGCGCGGAGCGCGCGCTGCGAGCCGCGCGAAGGCCTCGACGCGTCGGCGCTCGTTGATCAGCCGTGCGATCGAGACGCGGATGAAGATCGACGACTGCTGGACGGCGCACACCCGGCCCCGTACGTCGAGCCGATCGAAGTTGCCCAGCGAGAGCGTCACGCCCTGGTAGGCGAGGCGTCCGCGGTTACGCGAGAGATCGGCGGCGATCCACCGGTAGACGTTCGGGTCGGGGATGGAGTCGGCGTCGCTCAGCCCGATCCAGACGCGCGCCGGATCGTACCGCAGGTCGAGCAATGGTTTGAGGACCTCGGGCCGGAGGGCCCAGTTGAGCTGGTGGGCCTTCCGTCCCTCGCCCGGCATCGAGACGATCGAGAGCATCTTCTGCTGCCAGGGCGGCAACGCCTCGCGGAAGCGGCGCACCAGCTCCGCGGTCGACGCCGCCATCGTCGGATGGGGCGTGCGCTCCTCTTCCTCGCGGGTGGCCACGACGACGTGGAGCTTGGCGTGCGGATAGCGCGAGTCGAGCAGCGCGCGCAGCGTCGCCGCGATGCCGGGCTCCTGCCACGCGGGCACCAGGTGCACGAACACGGGCGCCGCTGCGTCGTGCTCGAGGGCGGCCTCGTCGGGCAGCGTGTCGAGGGTCGCGTACGCGTGGTCGACGAAGCGGCAGGTCGTGAGCATGCCCTTCCAGTCGAGCAGGAGCTTGAAGGCGGCGCGGCCATTGACGACAAGGGCCACCCAGAACATCGCAAACCAGAACCACCCGGCGCCCCAGAACCAGGCCCAGAACGCGTCCACGAGCGGGCTCAGCGCGGGGTGGGCGAGGGCTGCGACGGGAACTTCAGCACGGTCTCGCCCTCGCGGACCATGCCCATCTCCTCGCGGGCGAGCTTCTCGATGTAGAGCGGGTCGTTCCGCAGCCGGTCCACCGTGCGCGTGAGCTGCTCTTGCCGCGTGCGCAGCGTCGTCAGCTCGCGCTCGACTGTTTGCATGTCGTGCCGCAGCTGCCAGGCGCGGACCGATTCCTTCACGCCGAACACGGCCAGCCCCACCGCGAGCACCACCATGGCGACGGTGCCCAGGCGCTGCGGGCTCAGGGCTCGGTCGTCGGCCCGGCGGGCTCTCACCGCGCGACGCGGGTGTAGAGGGAGCGCCCCGGCCACGACGCGGCGTGGCCCAGCTCTTCCTCGATCCGCAAGAGCTGGTTGTACTTCGCCGTCCGCTCGCCGCGCGCGACCGAACCCGTCTTGATCTGGCCGGCGTTGACGGCGACGGCCAGGTCGGCCACGAAGGTGTCCTCGGTCTCGCCCGAGCGGTGGGAGATGACGGTGCCGTAGCCGGCGCGCTTGGCCAGCTCGACCGCCTCGAGCGTCTCGGTGAGGGTGCCGACCTGGTTCACCTTGATGAGCACGGCGTTGGCCAGGTGGTTCTTGATCGCCTGCTGGATGATCGCGGGGTTCGTCACGAAGACGTCGTCGCCCACCAGCTGGACCCGGCCGCCGAGCTTGCGCGTCATCGCCCCCCACCCGGCGACGTCGTCCTCGCCCAGGCCGTCCTCGATGGAGACGATCGGATAGCGGTCCAGGAGCTGCTCGTACCGGTGGATCATCTCCTCGCTGGAGAGGACGAGGTTCTCGCGCCGGAGCCGGTAGCGGCCGCCCGACTCGGCGAACTCGCTCGCCGCCACGTCGAGCGCCATGAGCATGTCCTCGCCGGGCCGGTAGCCGGCCTTCTCGATCGCCTGCAGGAAGAGATCGAGCGCGGCCGTGTTGCTGGCCAGGTTCGGTGCGAAGCCGCCCTCGTCGCCCACGCCCGTCGCGAGGCCCTTTTCGTGCAGCAGCTCCTTCAGGGTGTGGAAGACCTCGGCGCCCATGCGGAGCGCGCCCGAGAAGTTCTCGGCGCCCGCCGGCACCAGCATGAACTCCTGGAAGTCGATCCCGTTGTCGGCGTGCGCGCCCCCGTTGAGCACGTTCAGCATGGGCACCGGCATGAGCCGGGCACCGACCCCGCCGAGATAGGCGTAGAGCGGCAGCCCGGCGTCGTCGGCCGCGGCGCGGGCGACGGCCAGCGACACGCCGAGAATCGCGTTGGCGCCGAGGGCCGACTTGTTCGGGGTGCCGTCCAGCTCGAGCAGGGCCTGATCGAGGGCGGCCTGCTCGGAGGCGTCCATGCCCTCGACCTCGGGCGCGATCGTCTCCTCGACGTTGCGCACCGCCTGGCGCACGCCCTTGCCGCGGTAGCGCTGGGCGTCGCCGTCGCGCAGCTCGATGGCCTCGCGCTTGCCGGTCGAGGCGCCCGAGGGAACCGCCGCGCGGCCCCAGGCGCCGGACTCGAGCTGCACTTCCACCTCGATCGTCGGATTGCCGCGCGAATCCAGGATCTCGCGCGCGTAGAGCCCCGTGATCGACGACACTAGCTTTTCCTCTCCACGACGAAGTCGGCGAGGGCACAGAGCGGCGCCGAACGGGCGCCGAACACGCCGAGCCGGCTCTTCGTCCGTTCGATCAGTCGGCGTGCCTCGCGGCGCGAGGCCTCGATGCCGTGGAGCGCCGGATAGGTTGCCTTCTGCTTGCGCTCGTCGCTGCCGGCCGTCTTGCCCAGCGTCTCCAGGCTCCCCTCGACGTCGAGAATGTCGTCGACGATCTGGAAGGCGAGGCCCAGGCTTTGCCCGGCGTCGCCGATGGCGTCGAGCGCCGCGGCGTCGCCGCCGCCCAGGCGCGCGCCCACCGAGAGCGAGGCGCGGATGAGCGCGGCCGTCTTCCTGGTGTGGATGAGCTCGAGCGTCTCAGCCGTGGTCGTCTTGCCCTCCGACTCGATGTCCACGACCTGACCGCCGACCATGCCGGCGGTGCCGGCCGCCGCCGCGATCTCGGCGACGACGTCGCAGATGACCCGCGCATCCGGGACGAGCGACGCGTTGTCGGCGACCAGCTGGAAGGCGAACGTGAGGAGCGCGTCGCCCGCGAGGATCGCCATGGCGTCGCCGAAGACCTTGTGGTTCGTCAACCGTCCGCGGCGGTAGTCGTCGTCGTCCATCGCCGGCAGATCGTCGTGGATCAGCGAGTAGGTGTGGATCAGCTCGAGCGCGCACGCGGTCGGCATCACGGCGGCCGCGGTGGCGCCCACCGCCTCGGCGCCCGCGATCACGAGGATCGGCCGCAACCGCTTGCCCCCGGCCAGCACGCTGTAGCGCATGGCGCGATGCACCGTCGGCGGTGGGGTGTCCTCGCCCGGCAGGAACCGCTCGAGTGCCGCGTCGACCAGCGCGCGTCGCTCCTTCAAGTAGGCCTCGAGATCGAACACGCTCACGGCTCCCTCTCGGGCTCCCAGGTGAACGGTCGGGCGCCGAGCGCGCCCGTGTCGTCCTTGGCGAGCACCTCGATGCGCTTCTCGGCGTCCTCGAGGTAGTGGGCGCAGCTCCGAGCCAGGCCGATCCCCTCCTCGAAGATCGTCAGCGACTCCTCGAGCGGGAGGTTGCCCGACTCCAGCCGGCTCACGATCTGCTCGAGCCGCGCCAGACAGTCCTCAAACTTGAGGTCGGTCATCTTGCTCCCTGGCCGCGGTCACGCGCGCGTCGAGACTGCCCTGATGCAGGAGCACGCGAACCTCGTCACCGGCGCTCACCTGTCGGGCGTTCCGCACGACCTCGCCCGCCGGCGTGCGCGTCAGGCTGTAGCCGCGCCCGAGCACCGCCAGCGGCGAGAGCGAATCGAGTCGCCCGACCGCAGCCCGCAGGCCGTAGCGCGCGCGATCACACCGGCGGGTGAGCGCCGCGACCAGTCTGGCTTGCAGCCCATCGAGGCGATGCCGGTCGTTGGTGACCCGCGCGACCGGATCCGACGCGCGAAGGGCCCGGGTCGCCAGCTCGACGCGATGGCGGGCGTGGCCCAGCTCGCCGCGCATCCCCCGGCGCAGTCGGACGGTCAGCTCGTCCACCCGCCGCTCGAGGTCGCGAAGCGGCCGGGCGGCGACGCGCTCGAGCCGCGCGCGCAGCTGGGCGAGGGTATCCACCACCGCCTGCTTCTCGCGCACGACGAGCTCCGCGGCGGCCGAGGGTGTGGGCGCGCGCAGGTCGGCGACGAAGTCGGCGATCGTGAAATCCACCTCGTGGCCGACGGCCGACACCACGGGAACCTTCGAGGCGGCGATGGCCCGCGCGACGATCTCTTCGTTGAAGGCCCAGAGGTCCTCGAGCGAGCCGCCGCCGCGGCCCACGATGATGACGTCGACGTCGCCCAGCCCGTTGAGGTCGCGGAGCCCCTGGACGATCTCCTCGGCCGCGCCTTCGCCCTGGACCCGACAGGGCGCGATCACGATGTGCAGCTCGCCGAAGCGCCGGCCGATCACGCGGAGCATGTCCTGGATCGCGGCGCCGCTGGTCGAGGTCACGATGCCGATCTTCCGCGGAAATCGTGGAAGCTCGCGCTTCCGGGCGGGGTCGAACAAGCCCTCCGCGTGCAGGCGAGCCTTCAGCTGCTCGAACGCGAGCTGCAGCGCGCCGAGCCCCTTCGGCTCGAGCAGCTCCACGACCAGCTGGTACTCACCGCGTTGCGGGTAGACTTCGATGCTGCCGAAGGCCATGACGTGCAGGCCGTCGGCCGGCTCGAACCGGACCCGACGACCGCGATTTCTGAACAGCACCGCGCGAAGCTGGGCGTCGGCGTCCTTGAGCGTGAAGTACGCGTGGCCCGAGCCGTAGAGGCGATAGTTCGAGATCTCGCCCTCGACCCACACCGCCGGGAAGCGTTCTTCCAGCACCTCGCGCAGTCGCGTGGTCAGCTCGGTCACGGTCAGCACCGCGCGGCCGGTGCTCATGCCACGCCCAGCTGGCGCTCGGCCGCGCGCAGCGTGTTGCGCAGGAGCATCGCGATGGTCATCGGGCCCACCCCTCCGGGCACGGGCGTGATCGCGCGGGCCCGCGTCGCGACGCTCGCGAAGTCGACGTCGCCGACGAGCTTGCCGGAGTCGAGACGATTGATCCCGACGTCGACCACCCAGGCGCCCTCCTTCACCATGTCGCCCGTCACGGTGCCCGGGCGCCCGGCCGCGACGCAGAGGACGTCGGCGCGCCGCGTGTGGGCCGCGAGATCGCGGGTGCGGGTATGGCACATCGTGACCGTGGCGTGCCGCGCGAGGAGAAGCTGAGCGAGCGGCTTGCCGACGAGGCGCGAGCGGCCGACCACGACCGCCTCGGCGCCCCTGAGGTCGCACCCGTAGTGATCGAGGATCTCCACGCAGCCGGCCGGCGTGCAGGGCACGACGGTCGGCGACCCGGCGAGCAGCCGTCCGAGGTTGGTCGGGTGCAGGCCGTCGGCGTCCTTCTCGGGGGCGATCGCGGCGATCGCCTCGTCCTCGTCGAGCCCAGCCGGCAGCGGGAGCTGGAGCAGGATGGCGTGGACGCGGGGATCGGCGTTGAGCCGCCCCAGCAGCGCGAGCAGCGCCGCGCGGTCGAGCCCCTCGGGGTGGAGGTGGTCCTGGGAGGCGATCCCGACGGTGTCGGCGGCGCGCTTCTTGTTCGCGACGTAGACCCGGGACGGCGCGAAGTCGCCCACGAGGACGACGGCGAGCGTCGGGACCACGCCGGACCGGTCCCACAGGCGCGTCACGCCCGCACGGACCTCGTCCAAAACTTTTTGGGCGACGACCTTGCCGTCGAGGATCAAGCCGGGACGCGAAGTCGGCGGATTGACGATGCGCGCCCGGTCTCGGGCTCGACCACGATCACCACACCCTGGAGGGCCGCGGGGCCCCTGGCGGTCTCGAAGCGGGTCGGCATCTGGTTGAGAAAGCGCTGGATGATCTGGTCGCGGTCCACGCCGATCACGCCGTCGGTCGGCCCGGTGAGGCCCAGGTCGGTGATGTAGGCCGTGCCGCCCGGGAGCACGCGCTCGTCCGCCGTCTGCACGTGGCGGTGCGTCCCGACGACCGCGCTCGCCCGCCCGTCGAGGTACCAGCCCATGGCCAGCGACTCGGACGTCGCCTCACAGTGCATGTCCACGAGGATGATCGGCGTCTCCTTGCGCACCTCGGGGAGAATCTCGTCGGCCTTCCGGAACGGGCAGTCGATCGGCAGCATGAAGACGCGCCCCATCAGATTCAGCACCGCGACCTTGTGCGGGCCGGTCTTCACGGTGACGTGGCCAACGCCCGGTGTCCCGGCCGGAAAGTTCGCGGGACGCAGGAGCAGGTTCTCCTTGGTGATGTACTCGACGATCTCGCGCTTGTCCCAGATGTGGTTGCCCGAGGTCATGACGTCGGCGCCGGCCTCGAGGACCTGCCGGGCGATCGTCGCGGTCACGCCAAAGCCGCCGGCGGCGTTCTCGACATTGACGACGGCGAAGTCGATCGCGTGTTCCTGGCGCAGGCGCGGCAGGAGCTTGGCGACCGCCTGCCGGCCGGGCTCGCCGTAGACGTCGCCGACCATCAGGATGTTCATGACGGCTTACTTCGCCACTTCGACGGCGCGCGTCTCGCGGATGACGATCACTTTGATGTGACCGGGGTACTGCATCTCGGCCTCGATGCGCTTGCTGATGTCCTTCGCGAGCTGGTGGGCGTCGAGGTCGGAGACGATGTCGGCCTTCGTCATCACGCGCAGCTCGCGCCCCGCCTGGATCGCGTAGCACATCTCGACACCCTTGTAGGAGAGCGCGATCTCCTCGAGCTTCGCGAGGCGCTTGATGTACGACTCGAGCACGTCGCGGCGCGCGCCGGGGCGCGCCGCCGAGATGCCGTCGGCGGCCTCGACCAGCACGGCCTCGACCGTCTCGGGCTCGACGTTCTCGTGGCCGCACAGCGCCGCGTTGATGACCTTGGCCGACTCGTTGTACTTCGTCAGCACCTGCAGCGAGAGCTCGGGATGGCTCCCCTCTTGCTCGTGGGTGAGCGCCTTGCCGATGTCGTGCAGGAGCCCCATGCGCTTGGCGAGCTTGACGTCGGCCTTCACCTCGGCGGCCATCATGCCGGCGAGCCAGGCCACCTCTTTGGAATGCTGCAGACAGTTCTGGCCGTAGGAGGTCCGGAACTTCATGCGCCCGACCAGCTTCACCAGCTCGGGGTGCAGGCCGTGCACGCCCACCTCGAAGCAGGCCTTGTCGCCTTCCTCCTTGAGGTGCTGGTCCATCTCCTTCTTGATCTTCTCGACGACCTCCTCGATGCGGGCCGGATGGATCCGGCCGTCGGCGATCAGGACTTGCAGGGCCCGGCGCGCGATCTCGCGACGATACGGATCGTACGCCGAGATCAGCACCGCCTCGGGCGTGTCGTCCACGATGAGGTCGACCCCGGTGTGCAGCTCCAGCGCCCGGATGTTGCGCCCCTCGCGGCCGATGATGCGCCCCTTCATGTCGTCGGAGGGCAGGTCCACGACGGAGACCGCGGTCTCCACCGTGTAGTCCGGCGCGAGGCGCTGGATGGTCGTCGCCAGCACTTCCCTGGCCTTCACCAGCGCGGTCTCACGCGCCTCCTCCTCGAGCCGCATCCCGATCAGCTGCGCTTCTCGGCGCGACTCGATTTCCATCTGCGCGAGAAGCTGGCGCTTGGCCTCGTCCGCCGTGAGGCTGGCGATCGATTCGAGCTTGCGCCGCTGCTCGTCGAGCGCGACCCCGAGCCGCGCCTCCTTCTCGCCGACGGTCTTCTCGCGGCCCGTGAGCTCGCGGTCCTTCGCACCCGACTCGTTGAGTCGCCGCTCGAGCTGGTCGAGCTTGCGCGCGAGCTCTTCCTCCTTCGAGATGACGCGCTGCTCGATCTGCTGGATCTTGCTCTCGCGCTGCCGCGACTCCTCGTCGAAAGCCGTGCGCGCTTTCAGCGCGCCTTCCTTGGCCTCGAGGTCGGCGGTCTTCAGACGGTTGGCGGCGTCGCGCTCGGCATCCTGGATGAGGCGCTCGGCACGGCTCGACGCGTCGCCGACCTTACGGTCGCTGATCCACTTGTGAAGGATGAACCCGAGCACGAGGGCAAGCACCGCGATGAGCGAGTCGAGAACGAGCCAAATGCCTTGCATTGCCGCAGTATAGGGGGCACCGAGCGAGGGAGTCAAATCCCCGCCTCTGCCGTGTGCCGACGGTGTTTCGAACCTGGTATTACCAGGTGGGCGCCGTTAATTGAGGGCTTTAGGCTTCCCCTTCGAGAGGGGCTTGCACACCGCCCTCGTCCACAGCTCCCGTTTTGTAAACGAGGTTGAAACTTCCCCCCGGCATCACAAACAGCGCAGGGACAATTCTTGGTACCCTACGGCGCGACCTCCGGTCAAGTTGATTGTTGCGCGCCGCGCACCCAGGGAGACCGCCGGCCATGGAAGAGCGACCGAGCGTCAGGAGCGAGTCGAACGGCCTCGTGACCACGATCGTCCTCGACCGGCCCGATCGCCGAAACGCGATCGACCGCCACACCGGCAGGGCGCTGGCCGCGGCGTTCCGCGCGTTCGAACGCGACCGCGCAGCGCGGGTCGCGGTCCTGTGGGGCGCGAACGGCACCTTCTGCGCCGGCGCCGATCTGAAGTCAGTCGCGGCCGGACCGGCGAAGCGCCGGCTCGTCTACGGCGACGGGCCGATGGGGCCCACGCGCATGCGTCTCTCGAAGCCCGTGATCGCAGCGGTATCGGGCTACGCGGTCGCTGGCGGCTTCGAGCTCGCGCTCTGGTGCGACCTCCGCGTGCTGGAGGAAGACGCGGTAATGGGTGTCTTCAACCGGCGCTGGGGCATCCCGCTGATCGACGGCGGGACGGTGCGCCTGCCGGCGCTCGTCGGGCTCGAGCGCGCGCTCGATCTCATCCTGACCGGCCGGCCGGTGGACGCGCGGGAGGCTTCGCTCATCGGCCTTGCCAGCCGCGTGGTGCCGCGCGGCCGCGCGCGCTCAGAGGCCGAAGCGCTCGCCGCGAGCATCGCGGCCTTCCCACCCAGTGCCGTCCGGAGCGACCGGCGATCGGCCTACGAGTCGCTCGGCGCGCGTCTGGCGGTCGCGCTCCAGCGCGAGCATGCGCTCGGCGTGGCGTCCTTCAACCAGGGCGAGGCCGTCGCCGGCGCCCGGCGCTTCGCCGCCGGCGCCGGCCGTCACGGACAATTCTAAGCTCCCCGCGCGCTCGAGCGGCCGGCGCGCCGACGAGCTGAGGAGTCGTTTCAGCGCCTGGTTTGGCTAGCGCTCCGCGCCGGGTTCCCGCGGCGCGACCTTCTCGAGAAGCGCCACGAGAGCCCCGAGACGAGCCCCGACGTCCCCCTCGTTGCGGGACTTGTCCTCGCGCCCGCGGAACAGCTCGTCGGTGATGTCGAGTGCCGCGAGCGCCAGCGCCGTCATCGGATCCTGGACGCCCGAGCGCTTGAGCGCCGCCACCCGCTCCTCGAGATACTTCGCGAGCCTGCGCAGGTAGTCGGGCGACGCTTCGGACCGGATCGTCAGCGTCTGCCCGAGCAAGTTCAGCTCGATCCGCCGCGCCTCGCTCATTCTTGCGGCCTGTCGAGGTCGAGCTTGCCGATGTCTTTCAAGATCGTGTCCACCTGAGAGAGGACCTGGCGGCGCTCGTCGCCCAGGCGCCTCACCTCACGCTTGAGCTGCGCGTTCTCCTCGCGCAGCCGTCCGATCGCCTCGGCGGCACGCTTCACCGCCTCTTCGAGCTCGGTCAGTCGTTCGACGATGTTATCGGCCATCATCCGCTCCGCAGGGTGATGTGAAAGGTCTCGGTGATCCGCCGGATGACACGCTCCTGGATCGAGTTCACCTCGTCGTCGGTCAGCGTCCGGTCCTCGGCCTGGAAGAGGAGCCGCCACGCGAGGCTCGACCGGCCGTCCGGGAAACGGAAGACGTCGAAGAGCTCGAGCCGGCGCAGGAGAGGTCCGGCTTCCTCTCGAAGCGCCGACTCGATCCGGGCCGCCGTCAGCGCCTGGTCGCTGCCGACGACGAAGGCGAGATCGCGCTCGACCGCGGGGAATCGCGGGAGCGCCTGATAGCCAATCGGCGCGGGGACCACCGCGCCGGCGGCGTCGAGCGAGACGACCGCCGCGAAGACGGGACTCGGGATGCCGAGGCTCTCGCGCAGAGCCGCCGCGACCTCTCCGAACTCGCCGATGGTCGCGCCGCCCTCGGTCACAAGACTCCCGTGGCAGTCGGGCTCGAATCCGCCGAGCGCCCCGGCGTCCCCCGTGGTCGCGCGCACGCCGAGCGCCTCGAGCGCGTGCTCGGCGAGCCCTTTCGCGTCGTACACGTCGGCTCGCTCCTGCCCCCCGGACCAGCCCGGCTCGCCCCGGGCGCCCGTGAGCGCTATCGCGAGCCAGCGGGGTTCTGTTGTAGCGGGGGCCGTGAGGCCGGCTTGTTTCGAGGGTGGCCTGAGAGCGGCGCGAGCCGGCTCCGACACGCCCGAATTGCCCGGGGCGGCGGTGCGAGCCGGCTCCGACATGCCCGCTTTGTCCACGGCGCTGGCATCCTGCGAGTAGGTTTTGCAGATCTCGAACACGCGGACGTCGGGCTGCTGGCGCCTGACGTTGGTCGCC
Organism: Binatia bacterium; assembly: GCA_035635995.1. Classification (GTDB taxonomy): domain Bacteria; phylum Methylomirabilota; class Methylomirabilia; order Rokubacteriales; family CSP1-6; genus AR31. The sequence goes on from DASPZZ010000076.1 coordinate 11,855, forward strand.
ACCGCGCCCAGGACTCCTTCGAGAGGATGCGTGCGCAGCCACGACGCGTCCTGGGCCAGCGGGTTCAGCAGCGCGACGGGCGCCGGATCGGTCGGGCGGCGGAAGAGCGCGGCGCGCGCGGGGTCGCTGAAGGCGTGCGTGATCACTTCCGCGAGCCCGGCGCCCACGAGCGCCTGTCGCACGGTCTGGCTCTGGCGCAGATTCGCCGGCTGCGTGACGAGCGCGATGGCGCCGCCGGGCAGCGTGGACGGAATCCGATGGTAGCCCCAGACGCGGATGATCTCCTCGACGAGATCGTCCTCCATGGCGATGTCGCGCCGGAAGCTCGGCACGGTCACCTCGAGGTCGGCACCGCGAGCCTTCGCGGGGAGGCCGAGGCCGGTGAGAATCTTTCTGGCCTGGGCCGGCGGCGGCGCCACGCCGAGCACGCGCTTGACCCGCGACATTCTCAGGCGCACACGCAGGGGCTTCCGCTTCCGGGGATACGCGTCGACGACGCCGCGCGCGATCGTGCCGCCGGCGAGCTCGGCGATGAGCGCCGCCGCGCGGGCGGACGCCGTCACCAGCGCCTCGATGTCGGCGCCGCGCTCGAACCGGTACGCGGCGTCGGTCCTGAGGCCGAGCGCGCGCGACGTGCGTCGGATCGAGGCCGGGGCGAACCAGGCGCTCTCCAGCAGCACGCGCGTCGTCCGCTCGGTCACCTCGGTGTTGGCGCCGCCCATCACCCCGGCGAGCCCGATGGCCCGCCGCGGGTCGGCGATGAGCAGCATCGAGGCGTCCAGCGTCCGTTCCTGCCCGTCCAGGGTCGTGAAGCGCTCGCCGGCCCGGGCGCGCCGCACGACGATCGTGCCCTCGGCCACCGTCTCCGCGTCGTACGCGTGCAGCGGCTGGCCGAGCTCCCAGAGGACGTAGTTCGTGGCGTCGACGACGTTGCTGATGGGGCGCAGCCCGACCGCGCGCAGCCGGGCCCGAAGCCTCGCGGGTGCGGGACCGACGGTGACGCCGCTGATGACGCGCGCCGTGAACCGGTGGCAGAGATCCGGCGCCTCGATGCGCACGCGGGCGAGGCTTCGCGCGGCTTCTCCCGATTCCTTCGGCGCGACCCGGGGCGGACGGAAACGGGCCCCGGTCAGCGCCGCCAGCTCGCGCGCGATGCCCACGACCGAGAGACAGTCGGGCCGATTCGGCGTGATCTCGACCTCGAGCACGTGGTCGTCGAGGCCGAGCGCCGCGATCAGGTCGACGCCGGGACGGGCGCCGTCCACCAGGAGGATTCCCGCCTCGTGCTCCTCGCCGATCCCGAGCTCACGCTCGGAGCAGAGCATGCCCTGCGACTCCACGCCGTGGATCTTCGCCGTGGCGATCCGGCGACCGCCCGGCAGAACGGCCCCGGGCGGCGCGAAGGCGGCGCGGGCGCCGACTCTCGTATTCGGCGCGCCGCACACGACCGAGTAGCGCTCGCGCCCGGTGCTCACGCGGCACAGGAACAGCTTGTCGCCGCCGTGCCCCTCGGCGAGCTCGCGCTCGACGGCCTCGATCTCGCCGACGACCACGCCTTTGAGATCGGGAGCCAGCGGCGTGACGGACGCGACCTCGACGCCTGCGTTGACGAGGCGGTCGGCGGCCTGCGCGGCCGTCAACCGCAGGTCGACGAACTCTCGGACCCACTCGTAGGGGACCTTCATGCTGTCAAGCGAACTGCTTGAGGAAGCGCAGATCGTTCTCGAAGAACAGTCGGAGGTCGTCGATGCCGTACTTGAGCATCGCGATGCGCTCGATGCCCATGCCGAACGCCCAGCCGGTGACCTCCTCGGGGTCGTAGCCGACGTTGCGCAACACCTGAGGGTGCACCATGCCCGAGCCGAGGATCTCCAGCCAGCCGCCCTGCTTGCAGAGCCGGCAGCCGTCGCCGTGACAGACGAAGCACAGCACGTCGACCTCGGCCGACGGCTCCGTGAACGGGAAGAAGGACGGCCGGAAGCGAATGCGCGAGCGCGGCCCGAACATCTCGCGGGCGAACAGCTCGAGGGTGCCTTTGAGATCCGCCATCGTGATGCCGCGGTCCACCGCGAGCCCTTCGACCTGGTGGAACATCGGCGAGTGCGTCATGTCGGCGACGTCGCGGCGGTAGACCTTCCCGGGCACGATGATCCGCACCGGCGGCTTCTGCGCCAGCATCGCCCGGATCTGCACCGGCGAGGTGTGGGTACGCAGGAGCGTGCTCTCCGACACGTAGAGCGTATCTTGCATATCCCGCGCCGGGTGGTCGCGCGGGATGTTGAGCGCCTCGAAGTTGTGGTAGTCGGTCTCGATCTCGGGCCCTTCGGCGACCGAGAAGCCGAGCCCGGTGAAGATCGTGACGATCTCGTCGTGGACGCGCGTCAGCGGGTGGAGCGATCCCTTGGGCGGGCGGCGGCCCGGGAGCGTGAGGTCGAGCCGGCGCCGCCGGCGCTCGGCCTGCCGCTCGGCCTCGAGCGTGGCCGGGAGCCGCGCCTCCAGCAGGAGCTCGAGCTCGCGCTTGGCCTCGTTGGCGGCCGCCCCGACGAGCGGGCGCTCCTCCGGGGCCAGCGTCCCGAGCGATCGCAGCAGCTGGGTCAGGGCGCCCTGGCGGCCGAGAAACCCGACGCGAACCCCTTCGAGCTCGCTGGACGACTGCGCCGCGGCGACGGCCTCCCGCGCTTGCTGCACGATGGCGTCGACCCGCGGGTGCCCCACGAACTACCGGCTCTGGGCTCTAGCGGTCTCGGTGAGCTTCGCGAACGCCGGCGGATCGGTGACCGCCAGCTCCGCCAGCACCTTGCGATCGAGGTTGATCCCGGCCTTCTTGAGCGCGGCCATGAATACCGAGTACGAGAGTCCGACCTGGCGGCACGCGGCGTTGATCCGCACGATCCAGAGGGACCGGGCCAGGCGTTTCTTCTGCTTGCGACCGCTGTAGGCGAACGCTCCCGCGCGCAGGACGGTCTCGGCGGCGGTCTTGTAGAGCTTCCGGCGCCCGCCGAAGTAGCCCTTCGCCTTTTTGAGGATCTTCTTGCGCCGTCGGCGCGTCTTGGGTCCACCCTTTGCCCGTGGCATGCTCCGACTCCTCCTCGATCACAGATAGGGCACGAGCACCCGCAGCCGGGCCTCGTCCGCTTTGTCGATCAGTTTCCCCGCGCGGAGCTTCCGGCGGCGCCGGGGACCTTTCTTTTCGAGCTTGTGCTGCTTCCAGCCACCCGCGCGCTTGAGCTTCCCCGAGGCGGTCCGCTTGAGCCGCTTCCTGGCTCCGCGCTTGGTCTTCATCTTCGGCATCAGGCGCTCCTCTTCATAGTCTCGCCTCGGGCGGCGGGGCCCCAGCCCCGCGACGTCCTGCGGCTCGCACTGCTAGTTATGGGCCTTGGGGCTGAGGATGATGTGCAGCATCCGTCCCTCGAGCCGGGGATTGTTCTCGGTGTTGGCGATGTCCTGCGTCGCCTCGACCATCTTGTTGAGCATCTTCCAGCCGAGCTCCGTGTGGGCCATCTCGCGTCCTTTGAAGCGCACCGTGACCTTGGCCTTGTGGCCTTCTTCCAGGAAGCGCCGCACGTGCTTCAACTTGAAGTCGAAGTCGTGCTTCTCGGTCTTGGGTCCCATCTTGACTTCCTTGACCAGGATGGTCGTCTGCTTCTTGCGCGCTTCCTTCAGCCGCCGCGCCTGCGTGTACTTGTACTTGCCGAAGTCCATGATACGGCACACCGGCGGCTGGGCGTCGGGCGCGACTTCGACGAGGTCGAACTCCTGCTGGCGAGCCGTCTCGAGCGCCTGGGCGATCGGCATGACGCCCAGCTGCTCGCCGGCGGCGCTGACGACGCGGACTTCCCGGACGCGGATTCCCTCGTTGATACGGATGTCCTTGGCTTGACTGATAGGCGTGGCTCCTCGTTAGCCGCGCGGCGCGGCGTCGATGTGCGCGCTGCAGGCTGTCGCGGGGCGGGGGCCCCGCCGGCCGAGGCGCGACTCTGAATGGTCCGCGCTGCAGGCTGTCGCGGGGCGGGGGCCCCGCCAGCCGAGGCGCGACTCTGAATTGCCGATGGGTTCGGCGGGCCGGTCGATCACGAGCGGCCCACGGCGAGGCTGACGTCGCGCGAGCCGATCTCGCGGGCGAGGTCGGTGAGCACACGCTCGAGCGACACGGCGCCGAGGTCGTCGCCGGTGCGATGGCGGAGGCTCACGGTGCCGTTCTCGGCTTCGCGCGCCCCGACGACGAGCATGTATGGCACCTTCCGGAGCTGCGCCTCGCGGATGCGGTAGCCGAGCTTCTCGTTGCGGTCGTCGAGCTCGGCCCGGATGCGCGCGGCGCGCAGGCGGCCGTGCACCGCACGCGCGTACTCGATGTGCTTCTCGCTGATCGGCAGCACCCGCGCCTGGACGGGCGCGAGCCACGTCGGGAACGCCCCGGCGTAGTGCTCGACCAGGACGCCGACGAAGCGCTCGAACGAGCCGAAGATCGCCCGGTGGATCATGACCGGGCGCTTGGCCTGCCCGTCGCTGTCGATGTACTCGAGCGCGAAGCGATCCGGCTGCTGGAAGTCGATCTGGATCGTGGCGACCTGCCACCGCCGCCCCAGCGCGTCCTGGACGTCGACGTCGATCTTGGGCCCGTAGAAGGTCCCGTCGCCCGGGTTGAGGTCGAACGCGAGGCCGTTGGCGCGCAGCGAATCCTGGAGCGAGCGCTCGGCCGCCTCCCACTGCTCGTCCGTCCCCAGCGACTTCTCGGGCCGCGTCGACAGCTTGAAGAACGGCTCGAGCATGAAGGTCTTGTACCACTCGCGGACCAACTCGAGCAGCGCCGTGATCTCGTCCTGGATCTGGTCGACCCGGCAGTAGATGTGGGCGTCGTCCTGCGTGAACTGCCGCACGCGCATGAGCCCCGTCAGCGTGCCCGATCGTTCGTTGCGGTGCAGCCGGCCCATGTCCGAGTAGCGCAGCGGCAGGTCGCGGTACGAGCGCAGCGCGTGGCGGTAGACGAGCGTGGACTCCGGGCAGTTCATCGGCTTGAGGCCGAAGGTCTGCTCTTCCGACTCCACCAGGAACATGTTCTCGCGGTAGTGGTCCCAGTGCCCGGACTGCTCCCAGAGCCGCTTGTTGACGAGGATCGGCGTGGAGATCTCCTGGTAGCCCCGTGCGTCCAGGACCTCGCGAACGAAGCGCTCGAGCTCGCGCACCATGGTCCAGCCGTTCGGAAGCCAGAACGGCGCGCCCGGCGAGACGTCGTGGAAGGCGTAGAGGTCGAGCTCGCGACCGAGCTTCCTGTGGTCGCGCTTCTTGGCCTCCTCGAGCCGCCACAGATGCTTGTCGAGATCCTCCTGCGTGAGCCAGGCGGTGCCGTAGATGCGCTGGAGCATCGGGTTCCGCTCGTCGCCCCGCCAGTAGGCGCCCGACGACGAGAGGAGCTTGAAGTGCTTCACCTGGCCCGTCGAGGCCACGTGCGGCCCGCGGCAGAGGTCGATGAAGTCGCCCTGCCGGTAGAGGGACACGCGGGCAGCGTCGAGCCCCTCGAGGATCTCGACCTTGAACGGCTCGCCGCGTTCGCGGAAGAAGCGAATCGCCTCGTCGCGCGGCATCTCCTGCCGCTCGAACCGATGATCGGCCTTGGTGATCTCCCGCATGACCTCCTCGATCTTCACGAGGTCCTCGGGGGTGAACGGCTCGGCTTTCGCGAAGTCGTAATAGAACCCGTCGTCGATCGCTGGGCCGATCGCCACACGCACCGCCGGGAAGAGCCGCTTCACCGCCTGGGCCATGACGTGCGAGGTGGAATGACGCAGCGTCGCGAGCGGCGAGGGATCGCAGTCGAAGTCGCCGGTCAGCTTGAGATGTCGCTCTTCTTCAGACAGTGGTGCGCTCGTCAGTCAGTCAGTATGAGTGGTAGGCTCGGGCGGTTTCGAACCGCCGACCTCCTCTGCGTCAGAGAGGCGCTCTCCCACTGAGCTACGAGCCTATCCAGAGTGACGCTCATGCTACATGCGGTGTGGCGAGCCTGTCAAGACAAGGGCCCGGAATTACAAGCGTTTCAACGAAGGATGTTGGTGAGCGAGCTTTCGACGAGCACGTACTGGAAGGCGGCGACGATCTTCACTCCGGCGCTGCCCGACTTCGCCGTCGCCAGCATCGACGCCGGCACCGGCGGGAACGGCGAGGCCAGCCGGATGGCGTTCGCGGCGTAATCATCGTAGACCTCGTAGCCCGATTGCTCGGCCACTTCAAGCATCGGGACGCGGCCGTCTTTGAGGATGCCGAACACGATCACGAGCCGGGCCGATTTGTAGTCGCAGTGGCCGGTCGCGACGTCCTTGATGCAAGGATAGCCCCACTTCTCCTTGATCATTCGCCGGACCCGGTCGAGATAGTCGTTGAGCTTCGGATCTTTGGAGTCGAGCGGGATCGGCTCCCCCTCGATCCCCGCCCAACCCTCGCCCCTGCCCCCGGCGCCGCCAGGCCCCGGGGCACCTCGGCGCAGCGCCGACCGACTGTCGATCAGCGGCTCACGCGGCTGCGGCACCGCCGCGACCTGCGGTGACGGGGTCGCCGGGGTGGCTTCGCGCGGCTGGGTCTCGGGAGTGCGCGCCGACTCGTTCACGATGGCTTCGGGGGGCTTCTCGGGCGCTGTGGCCACCCGGGGCGCATCGCCGACCGGAGCCGGCGCCTCGGGAGCGACGGGCGCCGGCGGTGCGCTCGCGACGCTCGGCCGTTCGGGCGCGCGCGGCTGGGGCGGGATCGGCGCCGATTGGGGCTGCGGTGGAGCCTTGGCGACCGGGGGAGCCTGGGCGGCCGGTGGCGCCGGCGGCGTGGGCCGGACCTTCGGCGTCGGAGCCGGGGCCGCCGGAGCGCCGCGCTGTGCCGGCTCCTCGGACTGCGGCAACTCGACGAACAGCGGCTCGCCCCGCTTGACCATGTAGGGGTTCGACGGCGACCGCACGAAGAGCACGGCACCCAGGAGCAGCAGATGGAGCCCGAGCGACACGCTGATCCCGATGACAAGCGGACGCCGGCTCACCCGCTTCGGCCTGTTCACACGCATGTCAGTGGATTATAGCCCTGCACCGGCTAGAGATCCCGGTCCATCGCCCGGGCGATGCGGCGCACGCGCTCCATCAGGGCGGCGAAGCGCTCGGGCTTGAGCGACTGCGGCCCGTCGGAGAGCGCCTCCTCGGGTCGAGGGTGCACCTCGATGATGAGCCCGTCGGCGCCCGCCGCGATGGCAGCCATCGCCATCGCCTCGACGAACTCCCAGTGGCCGGTGCCGTGGCTCGGGTCGACGACGATGGGCAGGTGCGAGAGCTTCTTGACCACGGGCACCGCGTTCAGGTCGAGCGTGTACCGCGTCGAGGCCTCGAAGGTCCGGATCCCGCGCTCGCAGAGAATGACGTTCGGGTTGCCCCTCGCCAGCACGTACTCCGCGGACAGGAGCCATTCCTGGATCGACGTCGCCATGCCGCGCTTCAGGAGGACGGGCTTGCCGGCGTCGCCGACGCGCTTGAGCAGCGAGAAGTTCTGCACGTTGCGGGCGCCGATTTGCAAGATATCGGCGTGCTCGGCGACGAGGTCCACCTTGTCGGGTTCCATGACCTCGGTGACGATCGGCAGCCCGGTCTCGCGCTTCGCCTCGGCGAGCAGCTTCAGCCCCTCGTCCTCGAGCCCCTGGAACGCGTAGGGCGACGTGCGCGGCTTGAAGGCGCCGCCGCGCAGGATGTGGGCGCCGGCAGCCTTCACCTTCTCCGCCGCCTCGAGAAGCTGCGGGCGCGACTCCACCGAGCACGGCCCGGCCATGACCACGAGCGACCGGCCGCCGATCGTCACGTTGCCGACGCGGACCTGGGTCGGCTCGTCGCGGACCTCGCGGCTGGCGAGCTTGTAGGGCTTGAGGATCGGCGTGACGGACTCGACGCACTCGAGGGATTCGAGGCTGCGGAGCGCGTCCTTGCCGCGATCGTCGCCGACCGCGCCGATGACGGTGCGCAGCGCCCCGCGGATCGTGTGGGGGCTGTAGCCCATCGCCGAGATGCGATGACAGACATCCTCGACCTCGGAGTCCGAGGCTCCCGACTTCAGCACGATGATCATGGCTTGGGTCCTTTGTAGCGGGGGCCTTGGAGGCCGGTTCGGACCGAGGGTGGCCTGAAACAGGTGCGAGCCGGCTCCGCTCGCCCGTTCTACCCGCCTCTGATTCGCCCGTTCTCCCCGCTCTGACTCGCCCGTTCTACCTGCTCTGGTTCGCCCGTTCAACCCGCTCTGACTCGCCCGTTCTCCCCGCTCTGGTTCGCCCGTTCTACCCGCTCTGGTTCGCTCGTTCTACCTGCTCTGGCTCGCCCGTTCTACCTGCTCTGGCTCGCCCGTTCTGCCCGCGCCGATTTGGCGCCCGCGCGTTCTATCCGCGCCGATCTGGCGCTTCCCGGCTCCGGTCGCCCGTTCTCGCCTCTTCGCCGTCTTTTCCGGGCTCGGCTCGTTTGCTTTTGCTCGTTGATTGCCCGGGTTGTGGAAAAAGGAAAGGCCGCGGGGGTGGCCCGCGGCCTGGATGCGATCGGCGCCGCGGGCTCTCGGTCCGCCCGCGGCTCCCTGCTTATCTCAAGTCAGAGCGCCTGGGCGGACCTCGGCGAAGTAGTAAAAGCCGAAGAACCCGAACCAGCGCCTCGAAGTACCCATAGCGGGTCGAAGTGTACTGAGCCCGGCCCGGGCCGTCAAGCGCTTTCTAGGCGCCGCTCTTGCCCGCCCGTGGCTTGTGGAATCGCTTGATGATGCGGTCGCGATAGTAATAGGCCGGCAGGCAGAGCGCGATGACGACCGCCAGGAAGGCGATGGCGTAGATGTACTGCTGCTCGGCCACGTGCGCGCCGAAGTACGAGGACACCCACGTGCCCGGAATCCGCGCGATCGTCGAGACGATGGCGAAGAGCCAGAAGGGCATCGGACTGATCCCGAAGAGGTACGAGAGGATGTCCTTGGGGAAGCCGGGGACGAGATACAGGATGAAGCAGATGATCGCGCCCTCCGCCTCGAGGATGAAGTTCATCCGGTTCCAGTGGTGCTCGCTGAGCCACGGCCGCACGAGCGGCTCGCCCCACTTGCGCCCCACCCAGAAGCAGAAGAGCGTGCCCAGCGTCAGGCCGACCGTCGAGTAGAGGAGCCCGAGCCAGGTCCCGAAGAGGGCGCCGCCGACCGGGCCGGTGATCTCCCCAGGGATCGGCGAGATGATGACCTGGGTCGCCTGGATGGCGATGAAGACGAGCGGGGCCATCCAGCCCCACGCCCTGACCGTCTCTTTCAGGAACTTCTTGTCCTGGTAGAGGCGGACCAGGAACCGGATGATCGGAGCGTCCGCGGCGACGAGCCAGATGACGATGGCGAGCACTGCCAGCAGGACCGCGGTGACGATCGCCCATCGCGCGCGGTCAGTCATCGGCGCACGTGGGGAGGGGCGTCACAGGCTCGGACGGCGATTTCTCCAGGGCGAGGCCGCTTCGAACGCGGCCGACGCGGCCAGCACCGTGCCGTCGGCGTGGCGACGCCCGACGATCTGCAGGCCGACCGGAAGACCTTCGTCGGTCCATCCGGCGGGCACGCTTGCCGCGGGCTGGCCCGTCAGGTTGAAGGGGTACGTGAAGGGCATCCAGCCGAGCGCCGAGACGTCCTGTCCGGCGATCTCACGCGGCGGGAGCGCGCCGGCGGCGAACGGCAGCACCGCCACCGTCGGCATGAGCAGCACGTCGAACCGCTCGAGGAAGGTCTGCACTTCCCGCCAGTACTCTTCGACCCGCGCGACGGCGCGGAGATAGTCGCGCGCGCTGATCGCGCCGCCGCGCCGGATGAACCGCACGAGCGAGGGATCCATCAGCGGCTCGGCGTCCGGCAGCCGATCGGACCACGCCGCGTAGAACTGCGCCGCGATGATCGTGGCGAAGAGCTCCTCGGGATTCTCCCACCCGGGATTGACGACTTCCACGTGACAGCCGAGGGTCTCGAAGGCTCCCGCCGCGTTCTCGCAGACCGCCAGCACCTTCGGCTCCACCGCCGCGTAGCCGAGATCGGGCGCCCACGCCACGTGGAGCCCCTTCACGGCGCCGTCGCACGCCTCCAGGTAGGAGCCGGCCTGGTCCGGCAGCGAGCCGCGATCGCGGTCGTCGCCGCCGGCGACGACGTCGAGCACCGCCGCCGCGTCACGGACGGTGCGGGTGATCGGGCCGACGTGCCCGACGCGCTCGAAGCCGCCGAACCCCGTGCGATCCGGCACGCGACCGAACGAGGGCTTGAAGCCGTACACGCCGCAGAACGCCGCCGGAATCCGGATCGAGCCGCCGGCGTCGGTCCCGAGCGCCACCGGGCCCACGCCGCTCGCGACCGCCGCCGCGGCGCCGCCGCTCGAGCCGCCGGGCGTCAGGGCCGGATCCCAGGGATTGCGCGTGACGCCGAAGAGCGGGTTCTCGGTGAGCGCCTTGTGGCCGAACTCGGAGGTGTTGGTCTTGCCGAGCAGCACCGTCCCGGCGGCCTTCAATCGGCCGACCGCGAGCGCGTCCTCCTCCGGCACGAAGTCGGCGAAGAGTCGCGAGCCGCCCGTGGTCGTGAGGCCGCGCGTCGGCAGTACGTCCTTGATCGACACCGGCACGCCGTGGAGCCGACCGAGCGGCTCGCCTTTCATGACCGCGATCTCCGCTTCGCGTGCGGCGACCCGCGCGACGTCGGCCGCCACCAGGCAAAACGCGTTGACGGTCGGGTTGACCGCGTCGAGTCGGGCGAGCACCGCGTCGAGGATCTCGAGCGGCTTGACCTCTTTTCGTCGGACGAGATCCGCGAGCTCGAGCGCGGAGTGCCAGGTCTCCATTGACGGCTCGCATTGTATCATTCCGCTCCGTGCAGGTCGTCGATCGCCGGGGGACACTCGTCGTCGTGATTCAGCCGACGGCCACCGGGTCTCTCGAGAGCGCGTGGGTACGGATTCCCGACGGCTCGTGGCTCGGGATCGAGCCGCGCGCGACGCGGGAGGCGCCGTGGGGCTGGTCCGATCGGCTGTGGCACGCGGCCGAGCCCTCGAGCCGCGGCTGGCGCGGAACTCCGCTCACCGTGTTCGAGGCGCTCGACTGGGCGCGGATCGACCGCATCCCCGCGCTCGGCGAGCCCGCGCGGCTGCCGCCCGGCGGCGGGACCGCCGTGCTGAACCTCATCGCCACCCGCGCCGCCGAGCAGAGCGCCGGCGCCCTCACCTATCGTGGCCCCTATCCGACCGAGCAGCTCTTCATGGCGCTGCTCGAGTCGTTCCGCTACGAGCCCGACGTGCCCGATCCGCTGGCGACGTTCATGCGCGGCGGCCTCACGTGGAGGCCCGCGCCCAGCGAGCGGGTCTTCGTCGCCGACGACCTCTACGTGCAGCTGCGCGGACGGATCGAGAAAGTCGTCTGGCGGGGCATCACGTACTATCGCCCCGACTGGCAAGGCGTCGCGCGCCACGCGCCGCGCCGGATCATCGACGCCGCCGACGGCGTGCGCTGCGCGCTCTGGGCGCTCGCGCGGCGGCTCGAGGACCATCTCCTGCTCCGCTCCGACGGCGACCTCGCAAAGATCCTCGCGCACGAGTCCGCGCCGTCGGCGACGCGGCCCCTGCCGGCGAGCGTCTGGTCGGGCGTCGCCGCCGTGGTCGCGGCGCGCTGTGCGGCGCCGCTGGCGCCCTTCGTCGAGTCCGCCGCCGGCGCGTTCTCGCTGGAGTGGGGACCCGTCGCGCGGGACCTCGTGCAGATCGGACGGGGCCGCGTGAGAATTTCCGAGCGGCTCCGGGACGCGCTGGCCCAAGGACTCGCGGCGGGCCCGGCCGGGGCCGACCGGGCCGCGCTCGGCCTCGCCGTGATCGCGGAGATGGCGTCGCTGGTCGGCGACGAGCTGCGGGGGCGCGCCCAGGCCGAGCTCGTGCGGCTCGCCCCGGCCGCTCGGGCGTCGGCGCTCGAAGGCTCGGCGACGCCCGGGCCGCGAAGCGGCGCCGAGCGCGCGCGGGACATCACCGCCGCGGTGGAGGCGCTGCTCGGCGAGGTCGCGGGCTGAGCGTCAGCTCGTCGCGCTGACGATGATCCAGACGTTGAACGCGATGAACGCGGCGACCGAGAGCGTCGAGAGGACCACGTAGCCCACCCAGAGCACTTCCTCGCGACCCAGTCGCCCCCGGCCGGTGCCGCTGAGGAGCCCTTTCACGTACGCGAGCGCGTCGTGTTTGAGCGTGGGCACCCCGAGCACGTCGACGAGCACGTGGTAGCCGTCCATCTCGATGAAGCAGAAGGGGTAGAGCGCGACCACCAGCGCCTGCCACTGGATGATGCCGGACGCGGCCGCGAACGCCTGGGTGAAGCCGCCCATCGGGGCGTGGGCGGCGACGATGAACCAGGCGGCGCCCAGGACCAGGTGCACGAGCGCGCCGGTGATGGCGGTGACGACGCGGGCCCGCCGGCTGGCCATGAAGATGTCGGTGACGTCGACGTAGAACGTCGGCACGAACCCGTGCAGAAACGTGAAACCGAACTCGCGCACCCGGCGCCGATAGTGAATGCACGCGAGGCCGTGCACGAGCTGATGGAGCGCCACGCTGGCGAAGAAGAGCAGCTTCACCGTGACGAGGCCGACGAGGGCGCGGCCGCCGAAGCCGTCGAGCATGTCGTGCATCTCGTGGAAGAGGACGACGGCGGCGCCGGCGCCGATGAGGGCGAGCCCGAAGCACGCGACGATGGCGGCCGGCGTGAAGAGCATGAAGCCGCCGTATCGGTAGAGGAGCTGGAAGAACGGATGGACGTTCTGACTCGCGATCCGGATGCGCTCGAGGCCGGTCAGCGCCAGCTCGATCGCCCGCACGACGCGACGGTCCCGGTTGCGCGCCAGCGCCTGGCGCAGGCGCGACCGCGGCTCGAACGTCAGGAGCTGCGCCCGCTGGAGCTTGTGGAGGAGGCTCGGGATGATGTCGAAGTCGAACTCCCCGTACTTCAGGACGTACGACGTCGCGATCTCCTGCAGCGACGTGGCGCCGTCCATCTGGTCCCAGAGGAACCGCTCCTGCGCGGAGAGCAGGAGGAAGCGGTCGGTCGTCGTGTTCTTGAGGATGAACCCGGGGGCGACGGCGACACGCGAGCGAAGCTCGGAGATCTCGTACGACTGCGGATCGATCCGGCGCGGGCGTGAGTTGAGGTAGCCGATGACGCTCGCGACTTGACGGAGCTCGAAGTCCTCGTCGTCCTCGCGGCGGACGAGCAGCTCGAACTTCGCCGGGGCCGGCCGGTCCATCACCGCGCCTCGACGTCGAGGCCGGTGGCCTCGAGACCCCAGCGGGTCGCCTCGGCCACCTGCTGCGTGGACCTCCGCAATCGGTCCATGAAGACCTGGACCATCGCGTAGAAGAACGCGGCGGCGGCGCGCGGGGCGGTCTCGGTCATCGTCTGCAGGCTGTCGCGCCCCAGGACGAGCAGCTCGACGTCCGTCTCGGCCTGAGCGGTGGCCGAGCGGGGCGAGCCGTCGAACAGGCTCATCTCGCCGAGGAAGTCCGCGGGCTCCACGCGGACCAGGACCTGCTCGACCTTCCCGGTCACCGCCTTGGAGATGAGGATGGTGCCGCGCCGCACGATGAACATCTCGTCGCCGCGATCGCCCTCACGGAAGAGAATTTGCCGCCGGCGGAGCTCGCGCTCCCGCAAGCGATCCGCCATGGCGGCCAGCTCGGGGTCGGCGAAGGCTTCGAACACACGGACGTCGCGCAGGAACGCGAGTGTTGCGGCGGACACCGGCACGCGCGCGGGAGGCCGGGGCCTAGGTGGCCACGCGGCTGATGAGGGTGCTGCGGAACTCGTGCCGCCGCTCACTCGAGGGCGTCTTGGCGAGGCGGGCGAGAGCCTGCCGCACGGTCGCGTGCTCGGCGTCGCTGAGCTCGTACTGGGCCAGAAGCGGCTCGGGCGCACGCTGCAGCTCGATGAGGAATTCCGGGTCGATCATGACTCGACCCACCAGTTCTCGCAACCCCTGCGCCATGGTGTCGAATCATACCAATTTCCTCGGCCGTTTGGTAGGCTCCGTGCATGCTGGATGGTTCGCGCCGTGCGCTGCTGGTGGCGGCACCGCGCTCCAGCTCCTGAATTCATGGCTGTCGAGCTGGCGCGGCATCGGTCTCGTCGCGATCGGCTCCGCCTTCGAGGCGACGCCGTTCCGCGCGGTTCAGGTCGCCGCGTGGGAGACGCTCGCCCGGACGTGAGGCGCGCCGCCGCGCGGTGGATCGCGGCCGCCGGCCTCGTCCTCCTGGTCATCGCGCCGGCCGTCGTGGCGCCGCGGAGGCCGGCGGCGCAGCCCGACACGCGCATCCCCTGGATCGGCTACCTGGCCAACGAGCCGACGCCGGACTCGACCCCGGTCCTGCGCGAGGGCCTCCGCGAGCGCGGCTGGGTCGAGGGCGAATCGGTCAAGATCTGGTACCGCTACGCGCAGGGCAAGCCCGAGTTCTATCCGCAGCACGCCGACGATCTCGTGCGCCTGAACGTCGCCGTCATCGTGGCCGTCGGCGCGCCGGCGATCGAGGCCGCGCGCCAGGCGACGAAGACGGTACCCATCGTGATGGTCTCCCTCGACGACCCGGCCGCCGCCGGGCTCACCGGCGATCGCGCCGACCCGGGGACCAATCTCACGGGGCTCACGACGTTCGCCGTCGAGCTGAGCGCGCGACGCGTCGAGCTCTTGAGTCAGGTGGTGCCGGGTCTCGCCCGTGCGGCGGTGCTGTGGAATGCCGCCAGCGCGAGCGCGGCCGTCGACCTGCGCGCGACGCAAGCCGCCGCGCGGGCGCGCGGCGTGGAGCTGACGCCGGTCGAGATCCGAGCGGACGCCGACGTGCGCGAGGCGTTGACCAGAATCCAGGCGCTGCGACCGCAGGGACTGCTCGTGCTCGCCGACGCGCTCACGCTCGCGCACCGGGAGCGGATCGCCACCTTCGCGAGGCGCGCCCGGCTGCCGGCGGTCTTTCCGTTCCGCGACTTCGTCGACGCCGGCGGCCTCCTCGCGTACGGCGCGAACTGGACCGACGTCTTCCGTCAGACCGCCGGGCTCGTCGACCGGATCCTGAGAGGCGCCCGGCCCGCGGACCTGCCGGTGACGCGCGCGCCGCGCTTCGAGCTCGTGATCAATCTCCGCGCAGCGCGGGCGATGACGCTCACCATTCCCGCGGTGCTGCTCCAGCGCGCCGACCGGGTGATCCAGTGACGCGGCGGGCGGCGGCGCTGGTCTGCGCGATCGGCCTGCTCGCCGGCTGCGCCACGCACGAGTGGATCTACGAGAGGCCGGGCACGACGCCGGCGAAGCTCGATCGCGACATGGCGATCTGTCGGAAGGAAGCTCCCGATCATCAGACGGTCTCGCTGCCGGGCTCGGAGCGCACGGACCGGGTGGCGTTCAACCGCTGCATGGAGCGCAAGGGGTACAGAGCGCGGATGGTGGAGAAACCGCGCTGACGCCGGAGGCGGCGAATCGCCGAGGGGCCATCGGCCATCTCATAGGGTATGCGCCCGAACCACGGCGCGCGGAACCGGTACCCATGGTTGCGAGTTTTTCCGGCGGAGGTGCGGCGATGCGTGGAGCTCGTGTCGCTCTCGTGTTCGCGGCCGTCGCGCTGATGGCCGCCGGCAGCGCCGGGGCCGCAAACTACGCGCAGGAGACCCTCGATCGATACTTCCGGATCGAGTTCCAGGTCACGCCGAGCCCGCGGCCGGTGATCAGCGGCTACGTGTACAACCTGAACGCCGGGATGCCGGCCGAGCGCATGCAGCTCTCGATCGAGCGCCTCGACGCCGCCGGGCAGGTCATCGGGAGCTCGTCGACGTGGGTGCTCGGCGGCGTGCCCGCGGGCAACCGTGGCTACTTCAGCGCGGCGGTCGAGCCGGCCGCCGCGTACCGGGTTCAAGTCCTCGCCTTCGACTGGGGCAGCCGCGGCGGCTCCAGCAACTGACACTCGCGGACGGCTGGTCCCCGCGCCGTCCGGCCAGGGAGGCACACCGGTGATCAAGAGCGTGTCGCTGCTGACCCGCAGAGACGGGATGACGCACGCGCAGTTCGTGAGGCACTGGGTGGAGGTGGGCCCCGCGCGTAAGCGCGACACGCCGTTTTGCGGTATCGTACGAGCGCCAGGACTGAAAGGGAGGCCACAATCATGAGGCACATCGTCGCGCTACTTCTCGTGCTGGCGCTGGTAGGAACGAGCACGCCGAGCTGGGCCGGCTCCTCGTCGAACGCCGCCGAGGTCGCCTACGGGGCCGGGAGTGCGTTCGGAACGCTGGTGTACGCGCCGCTGAAGGTGACCTTCTGTATCCTCGGGGGGATCGGGAGCGCCTTCACCGCGATCGTCTCGCCGCCGACGGCCGGCAAGGTGGCCATGGCGAGCTGCGGGGGAAGCTGGGTCATCACCCCTGACATCGTGAAGGGGCGCGAAACCGTGAAATTCGTCGGGGACACTTCACCCGACCGGACCACCGCCGCGCGCTAGCGCGCGCCGAGGTCTTTCACACCGCCACAGTCGTGCCGGCCGTGCGTCGGCGAGACATGCTGGTGCTGGGCCTCGCCAGTCTCGCGCTCATCGCGCCGGGCTGCGCCGCGACGCGGAAGCCGACCCGCGCCGCAGCCCCGCCGCCCGGTACCCGGATCGTCGGCCTCGCCTCGTGGTACGGGCAACGGCACCAGGGACGCGCGACCGCCTCGGGCGAGGCCTTCAACATGAATCTCCTGACGGCCGCGCACCGCACGATGCCCTTCGGGACCCGCCTGCGGGTGACGAACGTCGAGAACGGCCGGAGCGTCGTCGTGCGCGTGAACGACCGCGGGCCCTGGGTCAACGACCGCGTCCTCGACGTGAGCCTCGCGGCGGCGAAGGCCCTGGGGATCGTCGGCGACGGCGTGACGCGGGTCGAGATCGTGGTCATCGAGTGATGTGGTGGGGGCGATCGCTCGCCTCCGGCGGCCGGGCTGGCGCCGGCGCGCGCTCTCCTGTAGAGTCTGCGCGCTGAGCGACGTCAACCCGGAACGAACCCTCGGAGGCTTTCATGGCGAGCGATGTGATCCGCGTCGGCGATGTCGAAATCATGATGCTAACGGACGGGATGCTCGAGTTCGACCTCTGCAACTTCTTCCCGACCATCCCGGAGGACAGCTGGAGCGCCTACGAGTCGCATCTGCACGAGCACAAGGTCCGCTTCAATCTCGGCTCCTACCTGATCCGCGCCGGCGGCCGGACGATCCTCATCGACACCGGGCTCGGGCCCAAGCCCGCCGAGACTCCCGACGTGCCGTGGGGCCAGCTGATGCACGACTTCAAGGCCAAGGGCGTCCGGCCGGAAGACGTCGACATGGTGGTCATGACACATCTGCATCGCGACCACGTCGGCTGGAATCTCAAGACCGAGGGCGGTAAGTACGTGCCGACCTTTCCCCGCGCTCGCTACTGGATGCCCAAGAAGGACTGGGAGTCGTCCCACGACCCCGCGCTCCAGCCGACGCGCTTCGTCAACGCGCCGCAGTGCGTGTGGCCGCTGGCCGATCTCGGGCTGATCGAGTTCATGCAGGGCGAGCAGAGCCTGACGCGCGAGCTGACGGCGGTGCCGACGCCCGGCCACACGCCCGGGCACATGAGCATCCTGGTCACCTCGAAGGGCGAGCGGGCGCTCGTCCTGGGCGATGCGGCGCACAGCCCGGTGCAGGTGCTCGAGCCGGACTGGGTCTCGCGCGCCGACATGGACCCCGACCTGACCCGCCAGACACGAAAGGCCCTCCTCGACCGTCTGGAGCGTGAGCAGATTCTCGTCGCGGCCGGGCACTTCGAGGCGCCGGGCTACGGGAAAATAGTCCGCCTCGAGGGGCGCCGCTACTGGCAGGGGCTGTAGAGGACAGTGACGATCAGAGCCGTCCTCGCCGCGTTCCTCGTCGTGCTCGCGGTCGGCTGCCTGGTGGCGCCGGCCTCCGCCGACTCGTCGCGCGCGCCCCTCGTCATCGGCCACCGTGGCGCGGCCGGCTATCTGCCGGACCACACGCTGGAGGGCTACGCGCTGGCCATCGAGCTCGGCGCCGACTACATCGAGCCCGATCTGGTCGCCACGAAGGACGGCCACCTCATCGCCCGCCACGAGCCCAACATGATCGCCACCACCGACGTGTCGACCCGGCCGGAGTTCGCGAGCCGGCGCCGGACGGCGGTCGTCGACGGCTTCGCGGAAGACGGCTGGTTCGCCTCGGACTTCACGCTGGCCGAGA
The DNA here is from genome assembly GCA_035635995.1 of Binatia bacterium. Classification (GTDB taxonomy): domain Bacteria; phylum Methylomirabilota; class Methylomirabilia; order Rokubacteriales; family CSP1-6; genus AR31. The sequence continues at coordinate 30,107 of DASPZZ010000076.1, forward strand.
TCAAGACGCTGCGCGCCGTCCAGCCGCTGCCCGAGCGCCCCCAGCAGTTCAACGGCCGATTCGAGATTCCCACGCTCGAAGAGGTCATCGCCCTGGCCAAGCGCAAGGCGAAGGAGAAGGACCGCGTCATCGGCATCTACCCGGAGACCAAGCACCCGACGTACCACAAGTCGATCGGCCTGCCGCTGGAGGCCCGGCTTCTGCGGGTGCTGCGGGCGGCCGGCTGGGACCGGCGGGATGCGCCCGTCTTCATCCAGTCGTTCGAGCAATCGAACCTCAAGGAGCTGAGCCGGTTGACGAAGATCCGGCTCATCCAGCTGGTCGATGCCAACGACGTGAACCCCGACGGCACGCTGGACTACACGGCGCCGTTCGACCGCCCCTACGACTGGACGGCATCCGGAGACCCGCGGCTCCTCGCCCGCACCTTCGGCTTCTTCGCGACGGACGAGGGCTTGCGGGAGATCCGGACGTACGCCGACGGGCTCGGGCCGTGGAAGCGCTACATCGTGTCGACGAAGGCCATCAAGCTCAACCCCAACGGCACGGTCGCCGACGCGAACGGCGACGGGCTCGTCAACGAGGCCGATCTCGCCCTGCTGCCGCCCACCGACCTGATCCGGCGCGCGCATGCCCACGGCCTGCTCGTCCACACCTGGACCTTCCGGAACGAGCAGCGGCGCCTGCCGTCCGACTACGCCGGCAACCCGGTGAACGAGTATCTGCAGCTCTACCAGCTGGGCATCGACGGGGTGTTCTCCGACTTCGCCGATACCGCCGTCGCGGCGCGCGTGCTGTTCCGGCTGTCGACCGACGCCGACTTCGCGCGGTGCCTGACGGGAGACTTCGACGGCGGCTTCCGGCGCGACTGTCGCTGAGCCGCCGCGGCCTTAGAGATGGGCCGCCGCCAGAACCCTCCGGCCCATCGGCGTGCCCTCGAGGCGGAAGTACGACAGCATGTTGCGCGCCCCGATCTTGAACGCCTCCTCGGCGGGCACGTCGGCGAACAGCCGCTCGGCGAACGGGCGCGTGTTCGGCCAGTCGCATTCGATGTGCGGGAAGTCGGTCGCGAACATGATGCGCTCGACGCCCATGTGGTGACGCAGCTCGATCGCCACGCGCTCGACGTGCTGGACGCTGAAGAAGATGTGCTCGCGGACGTAGTCGCTCGGCCGCTGCTTGAGCGGCTTGAAGTTGAGGAGCCGCGCGGCCCAGTGGCGGTGCCGCTCGTACCAGTAGTCGGCCTCCTCCATCCAGAACGGCACCCAGCCCAGCCGGGTCTCGGCGAAGAAGATCTTGAGGTCCGGCAGGCGATCGAAGACACCGGAGAGGATGAGCTGGGCGAAGCTCATGGACGGCGCCGTCCCCAGGAACGGCAGGGCCACCCACTCCACGAGCTTCCTCGGACCGAGCTTCGCGAGAATCGCAGGGTCGACGCCGGGATACTCGAACGTGGGTTGAGAGGCGCGCGGCCCGAGGCGGTCGAAGCCGACGTGCACGGTCAGCGGCATCTTCATGTCGACGGCGGCCGCCCAGAAGCGGTCGTCTTCGGCGGTCGGATACGCCTTGCCGCTCGGGAACACCCCCAGGTTGACGCCCTTGAGTCCCAGCCGCGCGCAGTGCTCGAGCTCGGCGAGGGCGTCGGTGACGTTGGTCCACGGGATGACGCCGAGGCCGATCAGGCGATCGCGCGACACCGCGCAGTACTCCTCGCCGAGCCAGTCGTTGTAGGCGCGGACCGTCGCGCGGTACACGTCGTCGTCGGCGATCGCGCGCCAGAGCCGCGGCCCCACCTGCATGTTCGGGAACAGCACCTCGGCGTGCAGCCCGTCCATGTCCTGCTCCCGGAGCCGCTGCTCGGGCGGGCCCACGCCGGCCGTGTCGTCGACCGTCACCCCGAAGGGCTCCCAGGTCTCGTTGGTCCGGCCGGCCCTGAGATCGAGGAAAGGCGCGGGATAGGGCGGCTGGCCCTCGACGAGGAGGGCGTCGCCGCCGTCCGGAAGCTTGATCGTCCGCGGCGCTTTGTCTCGATGCTTGGGCGGCATCCGCGGCGACCAGCGCTCGGGACGGACTTCCAGATGGCCGTCGCTGGAGATCAGGGGGGGAAGTGGCGGGGCTGTCATGGCGGCTCTCCTTGTCTCCGGGGATGGTACCATCGGCACGAACCAAGGAGGATGACCATGGGCGCGATCCTGGGCCTCGGCGTGACGCACTATCCCCCGCTCTGCGGACGAGACGAAGACATGGCGCGCATCCTCAAGCGCGTCCTCCAGGATCCCGATCTTCCCGAACAGTACCGGCGAGCGGACGGCTGGCCGGCGGCGATGCGCGAGGAGTACGGCGCCGACCAGGGGCTCGCCGCCGCGCGGCGACACCGAGAGGCGCTGATCGCCGGGTTCCGCGACACCCGGCGGCGGCTCGACGACTTCGCGCCCGACGTGGTCCTGATCTGGGGCGACGACCAGTACGAGAATTTCAAGGAAGACATCATCCCGCCCTTCTGCGTCCTGGCGTACGAGTCGATCGAGCACCGGCCGTGGGCGGAAGCGCGGTGGAAAAAATCGGGGAACGCGTGGGACGAGGCGAGCGACGCGACCTTCGTGTACAAGGGACACCGGGCCGCCGCCAAATCGCTCGTCACGGGACTGCTCGACCACGGCTTCGACGTGTCCTACGCGTACCGGCCGCTGCACCACCCGCTCGGCCACGCCTTCATGAACACGCTGCTCTACCTCGACTACGACCGGCAGGGCTTCCCCTACCCCGTCGTGCCGTTCTCGATCAACTGCTACGGCCGGAAGGTCATCTCGCAGCACGGCGGCGTCTCGAGCTTCGCCGATCTGCCGACCGAGGCCCAGCTCGACCCGCCCTCGCCGGCGCCGTGGCGCTGCTTCGATCTCGGCCGCGCCGCCGCGCGCGTGATGGCCCAGAGCCCGTGGCGGGTGGCCCTGATCGCCTCGTCGAGCTGGTCGCACGCGTTCCTGACGCCGAAGCACCACCTGCTCTATCCGGACGTCGACGCCGATCGCGCGCTCTACGAGAAGCTGCGGGTTGGAGACTACGAGGCGTGGCGCAAGACGTCCCTGGCCGGTCTCGAAGAGAGCGGACAGCAGGAGATGCTGAACTGGATGTGCCTGGCCGGCGCGATGGCGGAGCTCGGGCGGCGGCCGGACGCGACGACGTTCGTCCAGACCCACATCTTCAACTCGAGCAAGTGCTTCGCGTCCTTTGGCGGGTAACGGCCGCTAGTCGCGGCCGTCGGGAACCTTCCCTTCGTTCAGCAACCGGGCCCGGATCAGGCCCAGACGGAAGACTTCGTCCGACCAGCGCCATTGTTCTGACGTCAAGACAACCGCCCGCCGGCACCGCGTAGCCCCAAAAAAGATCATCCGCCCGGCGGTCGTGGGCTGTTCGGAGGGAGAACCCGCCCGCCGGCCCGCCGAGCGCGGTAGGATACCCACCGTGCGCTCCGTTCGCTTCCTCCAGCTGTGGAGGCACCGCGACTTCCGCTGCCTGAGCCTCGGCGTCTTCTTCCACACGCTCAGCATGGTCGGCGAGCAGGTCGTCCTGGGCTGGTTCGTCCTGGAGCTCACCAATTCGGCGGTGATGGTCGGCGTCGCCCTGGGCCTCCGGAACCTCCCGCTGTTGCTCGTCGGCATCCCGGCCGGCGTCGTCGCCGATCGCGGTGATCGCGTGCGGCTCCTGCAGGTCTCGGGCGTCGCGATGGCCGTCGTCACCGCCACGCTTGGCCTGGTCGTCGCGTTGCGAATCCCCGGCGTCTGGCCGGTGCTGGTCCTGACCTTCGTGACCGGCTCGTGCCGGGCCCTCCACCAGACCGCGCGCCAGAGCTACGCGCACGACATCGCGGGCGCCGACGGTCTGGTCCACGCCCTCGCCCTCGTCGCCCTCACCTCACGGGTCGGCGGCCTCGTCGGCTCGCTGCTGGCCGGCTTCCTGATCGCCCGATACGGCTCCGCCGTCGCCTACCTGGCCGTGGCGGCGGGCTATCTCGCGAGCGCGGCCGCCATGCTCCCGGCACGAGCGAACGGACGCTCCGGCGCCGCGGGCGCCGGCTCGATCGGGGCCGATGTCTTCGGCTTCCTGACGACGATCCGGCGCGATCGCGTGCTCATCTACCTCATGAGCCTGACGGCGCTCGCCGAGGTGCTCGGATTTTCCCACCAGGCGCTGTTGCCGAGCCTGGCCCGCGACGTGCTCCGCGTGGGGCCGGAAGGCCTCGGCGTGATGACGGCCGCGCGGCAGGTCGGCGGCCTCGCCGGAATCGCCCTCACCTCGGGGCTCGGCGCCGCGCGCGGCTACGGTCCGCTCTTCCTCACGGTGCTCGTCGCGTTCGGGGCGTCGCTCGTGGCGCTCGGCTTCGCGCCGACCTTCGCCGTGGTGCTGCTGATCCTCGTCGGCGCCAACGCGCTCGGCGCGGTGACCGACGTCCTGGCCCAGACGCTGATCCAGCTGGCCGTGCCGAGCGGGCTCCGGGGCCGCGCGGGTGGTGCGTGGGTCGTGTCCATCGGCATGGCGCCGCTCGGCCAGTTCCAGATCGGCGCGCTCGCGTCGTTGTTCGGCGTGAGCGCAGCGCTCGGCGTGAACGGCGTCGCGCTGATGGCGGTCGGCGCCGCGGCGGCGCTGCTGGTGCCGAGGCTTCGCAAGCTGTGACCGCGCGCATCGCGCGTGCTACACTGCGGCGCGACCATGGCTCCGTCGTTGGAACGCCGCGTGGCGATCGACGCGGCGCGCGCCGCCGGCGGTCTCCTCCAGGCCGAGCTCCGAGCGTCTCATCGCGTCGCGTTCAAGGGCCCGTCGACCAACCTCGTGACCGAGATGGACGAGCGCGCCGAGGAGCTGATCGTCGGCCGACTCGCGTCGGCCTTCCCGGACGACTCGATCCTCGCCGAGGAGCGCGGCGCGGCCCCCGGCCGCTCGGGCCGTCGCTGGATCGTGGATCCCCTGGACGGCACGACCAACTACGCGCACGGGCTGCCGATCTTCTCGGTGTCGATCGCGCTGGAAGTCGATCGCCGGATCGTGCTCGGCGTCGCGTACAACCCGTCCGCCGACGAGCTCTATGTCGCGGAACGCGGCAAGGGCGCGACCGTGAACGACGAGCGACTCGCCGTCTCGGCGACGGCCACGCTCGACGAGAGCCTGCTCACGACGGGCTTCCCGTACAACATCCGCGAGACCCGCGACACGAATCTGCGCGAGTACGCGGCGTTCGCGCTCCGCTGCCGCGGCGTGCGCCGGCTGGGCTCCGCCGTCCTCGATCTGGCGTGGGTCGCGTGCGGGCGGCTCGACGGCTTCTGGGAGCTCCGCCTGGGCCCGTGGGACGTCGCCGCGGCCAGCCTCTTCGTCGAAGAGGCCGGTGGGCGGGTCACGAATCTGACGGGCGGGGCGTTCGACCTGGACGCGCCCGCCGTGGTGGCGACCAACGGGCGGATCCACGACGAGATGCTCGCCGTGCTGCGGGAGGTCCGGGGAGTCTGAAGCGGGACGCGGGCGACGACGCTAGCCCGCATTATTCACGAACCGCACCGCGCCGTCGGACGGGTGGCACCAGGGTGTCCCCGGCCCGCCGGGCGGAAGTGGGACCCCCGAGTCCCGCCCGCAGCTCGAAGAGCTGCGTTCGGGCGAGTGGGTGACGGAGC
>DASPZZ010000077.1:0-29401 GCA_035635995.1 Binatia bacterium
GGCCACACCTCCGTCGACGAGGCGATGCTGACGGGCGAGAGCAAACCCGTCGAGAAGGCGCAGGGTGCGGCGGTGATCGGCGGCTCCGTGAACGGCGAGTCCGCGATCACGGTGGAGGTCGCCAAGACGGGCGACGAGACCTACCTCGCCCAGGTCATCGCGCTGGTCCGCCAGGCGCAGGAGTCGCGCTCGCGCTCCCAGGATCTCGCCAACCGCGCGGCGGTCTGGCTGACGGGCGTGGCCCTGGGGGGCGGCGCCGTGACGCTCGTGGCCTGGCTCGCTCTCGGCGCGAGTCTTCCGTTCGCGATCGAACGCACGGTCACCGTCATGGTCATCGCGTGCCCGCACGCGCTCGGGCTGGCGGTCCCACTGGTGGTCGCGGTCTCCACCGCGCTCGCCGCCAACCACGGCCTGCTGATCCGCGATCGTTCGGCGTTCGAGCGCGCCCGGGCGCTCGACGCGATCGTCTTCGACAAGACGGGCACGCTCACCGAGGGCCGCTTCGGCGTAACCGACGTGATTCCGCTCGGCGGTCGGAGCGAGGCGGAGCTGCTGCGCCTCGCCGCGAGCCTCGAGAGCCAGTCCGAGCACCCGATCGCCGCGGGCTTGGTTCGGGGCGCACGCGAGCGCGGAGTCGCGATGACGCCACCCAAGGATTTCAAGGCGATGCCCGGTCAGGGCGCCGAGGCCATGGTCGAGGGCGTCCGGGTCAAGGTCGTGAGCCCGGGCTACCTCAAGGCCGCGGGGCTGCGCGCGGATCACCCCCGGGTGCGTGAAGTGGCGGAACAGGGCAAGACCGTCGTCTACGTGCTGGTCGACGAGCGTCTGGACGGCGCGATCGCGCTGGCCGACGTCATCCGGCCCGAGTCGCGCGAGGCGCTCGCCCGGCTCAAGGCCATGGGCATCCGCGTGATGATGCTCACGGGGGACGCGACGGCGGTGGCGCGGTGGGTGGCGCGCGAGCTCGGCCTCGACGAGTACTTCGCCGAAGTCTTGCCCGATCAGAAATCGGCCAAGATCAAGGAGGTCCAGGCCCGCGGCCTCGTCGTCGCGATGACCGGCGACGGCGTGAACGATGCCCCGGCCCTCGTCCAGGCCGACGTCGGCATCGCCGTCGGCGCGGGCACCGACGTGGCGATCGAGTCCGCCGACATCGTGCTGGTCCGCTCCGACCCGCGCGACGTGACGGCGATCGTGGACCTGGCCCGCGCGACCTACCGAAAGATGGTCCAGAACCTCTGGTGGGCCACCGGCTACAACCTCGTGGCGATCCCGGTGGCCGCGGGCGTGCTCCACCAGGCCGGGATCGTCGTCACGCCGGCGGCCGGCGCCGTCCTCATGTCGGCCTCGACCGCGATCGTGGCCTTCAACGCGAGGCTGCTCAGGCTTCGGCGCTGAGGCGCCGCCGGACGGGCGCGGCTAGAGCTCGCGGAGCGCGACTGCGATCCCCGCGCGCGCGGCGCGGACGGCGGGCGGCACGCCGCCCACGAGCCCCATCAGCAGCGCGAAGGCGAGTCCCATCGCCATCAAGTCGGGCGTGACCCGGAACGCGAACGCCAGGTGGGAGAAGGTCTGCCAGTTGATGGTGCCGGTCGTCAGGCCGTTCAAAGGCAAGACGACCACGCAGCCCAGGAGGCCGCCGACGAGCGCGATGCACAGGGCCTCGACGACGAAGGACACGACGATGCTCCCGCTGCCGAAGCCCAGCGCGCGCAGGGTGGCGATCTCCCGCGAGCGCTCGGCCACCGCCGAGTACATCGTGTTCAGCGCGCCGAAGACCGCGCCGATGCCCATGACCACCGCCACGATCGTGCCCAGGACCGTGATCAGCGTCGTCAGCTGCCGCGACTGCTTGGCGTAGTAGTCGATCTCGCGATCGATCTGCACGGTCACGCGCGGATCGGAGGTCAGCGCATCCTTGAACGGCGTGAGCGCGTCCGGCGACGCGAGGCGCGCCGTGGCCGACTGGAACATGTTCTCCGGACGCTGGTACACCTGTCGGAGCACGCTGAAGTCGCACCAGAGCTCGGAGTCGTACGCGGTTCCGCCGCTGTCGAACACGCCCACCACCGTCCAGGTGCCGCCGCCGAACCGGACGGTCTTGCCGAGCTCGAGGCCCACGTAGCTCGCCGCCACGTTTCGTCCGACCAGGAGCTCCGTCAGCCCGGGCTGGAAGACGCGGCCGGCGACGATCTTCACCGTCGGTCGGACGGCGAGCGCCTTCGGGGAGACGCCCCGCACCTGGGCGTTGCCCTCGGTGTCGCGGCCCTTCAGCGGGAACGAGGCGATCACGACCACCTCGGGGCTGACCAGCGGGCCGGCGCCCCCGCGCTCGACGCCGGGTGCGTCCTCGATGACCCGTACCTGCTCGAGCATCACGCTGCTGTCCATCTCCGAGGTGGCGCCCGCGCGCCGGACGATCGCGTTGCGTGGGGAGCCCGAGGCCACCAGCGTCGCCTCGAAGCCGCGCGCCAGCGAGAGCATCGCCACGAACACGCCCACCGTCCCCGCGATGCCCAGAACGGCCACCACGGTCGAGGTCCACCGGGCCCGGAGACTTCGCACGTTGTAGATGAAGGGGATGGCCACGTCAGATCCGCCTGAGCGCGTCGACGACCCGGAGCCGGCTGGCCGACAGGGCCGGGAGGATGCCCGCCGTCAGTCCGACCGCCAGCGCGAGCGCCAACCCGCTGACGATCGAGCTTCCCGGCAAGTGAAAGAACGGCAGAAGGCCGCCGGTCGGATCCCCGCGAAGCGTGAACAGCTTGGCCAGACCGAGCCCGACGCCTCCGCCCACGGCGGCCACGACGAGCGTCTCCGCGATGACCAGGGCCAGCACGAAGACGTCCGAGAATCCCACCGCCTTCAGCACCGCGAGCTCCCGCGTGCGCTCGCGCACGGCGATGGCCATCGTGTTGCCGGTCACCAGCAGCAGGGTGAAGAAGACGACGCTGCCGACGCTCATGATCAGGAGCTGGATGTTGCCCATCTGCTTGACGAAGGACGCGGCGAAGGCCTTCTCGGTGTCGGTCTTGGTCTCGGCGGGCGAGTTCGCGAACTGCTCGTCGATCGTCTTGACCAGGCGCACGGCGTCGTCGGGATTGGCGATGCGGACCGTGTACCAGCCGACCAGGCCCTTGCGGAACGACTTCCGCTCGTCGAGGTAGTCCCAGCGGAACCAGAACTGCGTGGTGTCGTCTTGCACCCGTTGGCCCCGATAGACCCCGCGGATGTTGAACTCCCAGTTCCCGGGAAAGATCGTGCCCTTGACCGGGATGCGGTCGCCGATCTTCCACTTGAACCGTTCGGCCAGGGCCTCGCCCACGATCGCGCCTTCCTTGTCCGTCTGGAACGCCTGCCACTGATCGTCGGGAACGACGAACTCGGGGTACATCTGGCGGTAGCTCGCGCGGTCGATGGCGAATTGCGGAAAGAAATTGCGCTCGTCCTGATAGACGCCGCCGAACCAGTTGGCGAACGTCACGTGCGTCACGCCGGGGATGCGCGCCAGCCGGTCTCGATAGGCCAGCGGCAGGGGCTGGATGATCGAGACGCGGTTCAAGACCACGAGCCGGTCGACGCCGGCCACGTCCACGCCCTGCTGGAAGGCGCCGTCGACCACCGCCAGGATGCCGAAGAGAAAGAGGGCCACCGCGAAGGAGCCCGCCGTCAGCGCCGTGCGGGTCTTCTTCCGGAACAGGCTGCTCAGGAGGAGAGGCAGGTATTTCACCGCGCCCGGCCCGCCGTCACGGTGTCCACGAGCACGCCTTTTTCCAGGTGCAGGACGACGCGCGCGCGCTCCGCGGCCAGCGGGTCGTGCGTCACCATCAGCGCGGTCTTGCCGTGCTCCCGCACGAGCCGATCGAGCAGATCGAGGACCTCATCCGCGCTCTTCCGGTCGAGGTCGCCCGTCGGCTCGTCGCAGAGCAGAAAGGTCGGATCGGCCACGATGGCGCGGGCGATCCCGACCCGCTGCTCCTGTCCGCCGGAGAGCTGTCGCGGATAGTGGTGCATGCGATCGGCCAGGCCGACGACGGCCAGCGCCGTCTCGACGTGGCGCCGGCGCTCCGCCTTCGACAGGCTGGTCAGCAGCAGCGGGAGCTCGACGTTCTGGAAGGCGGTGAGCACGGGAATCAGGTTGTACATCTGGAAGACGAACCCCACGTGGCGCGCCCGCCACGCGGTCAGCTTGCGGCCCGACATCCGGGTGATCTCGTCGCCCGCCACGGTGACGCTCCCGGCGGACGGCACGTCCAGCCCGCCGAGCAGGTTGAGCAGCGTGGTCTTACCGGATCCGCTCGGGCCCATGAAGGCGACGAAGTCGCCGGCGTCCACGTCGAGGTTCAGCCCCTGGAGCACGTGGATCGCTTCGCCGCCCCGCTGATACGCCTTGCCGAGCCCGCGCGCCCGGATCAGGCTCTGTCCGTCTCCCCGCCCATCGATCCTGACCATCGATTCTCCTCACCGCTTCACGCGAACGGGCTGGCCGTCGCGTAGCTCTTTGACTCGCGTGATGACGACTTGCTCGCCGTCGGACAGGCCCGCGATCACCTCGTGCTCGTTGCCGCGTGCCTGCCCCAGGCGAACCGCGCGGCGTTCCACGCGTCCCTCGCGGTGCACGAAGACCGCGGCGATGTCGCCCTGCTCCAGCAGGGCGGCCCGCTGGACCAGGACGCGGCCCGCGGTGGCCGGCGCGGCGCGCTCCTCGCCGAGGAAGGTGACCTTCACGCCCATGTCGGGAAGGATGCGCGGATCCAGCCGCTCGAACGTCGCCCGCACCTTGACCGTCGCCTTCTGGCGATCGGCCGTCGGAATCACGGTGCGGACCTTGGCCGGAATCGACCAGTCCGGGTACGCGTCGAGCACGGCCGTGACCGGCTGCCCCGCCTTGACCCGGGCGATGTACGACTCGTTCACGTCGATCTCGATCTCGAGCGAGCCCATGTCGACGATGGTCGCGATGCCCGTGCGCGTGAAGCCGCCGCCGGCGGACACCGGCGACACCATCTCGCCGCGCTGCGCGTCCTTCGAGACCACGATGCCGCCGAAGGGCGCCCGCACGGTGCAGTTGTCGAGATCCTGCTGCGCGACCTTGACGCGGGCCTCGGCGGCCGCGACCTGCTCGCGGGCGAGGACCAGCCGCGCCCGCAGGCTGTCCACCGCCATGCGGGCCTGATCGCGGGCCTGCTCGGCTACCAGCCGGCGATCCCACAGCTCCTCGACGCGCCGCGCCTCGCGGTCGGCGTTCTCGAGGTTGACGCGCAGGTCGCCCAGCGTGGCGGCGATGGCATCGCGCTCGGCCATCGCCGAGCCGAGCCGCGCGCGCGCATCGGAATCGTCGAGCTTGGCCAGCACCTGGCCCGGCTCGACCTGCATGCCTTCGTCGACGAAGATCTCGTTGACCCGCGCCGTGATCTTGGCGGCGATGGTGGCCCGCTGCCGAGGCGTCACGTACCCGCTCGCGTTCAGCAGCGCCGTCCGGCCGCCCTTGTCCGCGCGCACGGCCGTCACCTCGACCTCGGGGGCCTTCTCGCGCAACGCCCAGACCAGGCCCGCCGACGCCAGCAGCGCCACCGCCAGCGCCACGGCGATCACGCGCCAGCCGAGGCGCCGGGGATCACGCCGAGCGCGCTCGTCGATCCGCAGGGTCGAGAGATCCGGGCCGTTGCTCACGAACCCAGGGTAACAAGTCCCTGCGGACGGCGCCCGATTGACGACGTTCTCGGATACTCTAGCGGCAGAGGAGGCTCCGCGTGAACCAACCGTCGGGGCTCGCGCGCCTGGCCCTGATCCACCTGGAGCGGGTGACACGGTTGGGCGTGGCCCGCGAGATGCTCCTTCGTGAGGCAAAGCTCGACGAGCGACAGCTGCGCGATCCGGACGCGAGGATCCCTCTCGCCGCGATCACTCGCCTGTGGCACGCGGTCACGTCGCACGTGCCCGATCCGGCGGTCGGCCTGCGCATCGGCGCCGACACGCGCGTGCGCGAATGGGGCCTCGTCGGCTACACGATGGCGTTCAGCGGCACGGTCGGCTCCGCGCTGAAGCGCCTTGCCCACTACAGCCGCGTGATGTCGGACGCCCTGGTCGTCGGGCTCGAGACCGAGCGCGACGCCACGTGGGTGCGCCTGGACGTGCAGCCCGCGCTGCGCGCGTTCCGCCCCGCCGTGGACGCTCGACTCGCGGCTGTGGTCTCGTCCTGCCGGGAGATCTCGGCGGCGCCGATCGCTCCCCTGCTCGTCCAGCTCCCGTACCGACGGCCCACCGACGTGAAGGAATACGAAAGATTTTTCGGCGCACCGCTCGAGTTCGGCGCGCTGGCCACCGCCCTCCTGCTTCGGAACGACGACCTCGCGCGGCCGATCGCGGTGGCCGACAAGACGCTCACCGGGTACCTCGTGACTCTCGCCGACCAGACGCTCGCGCGCCTCGGGAAAGAGCGCACCCTCCGGGAACGGGTGCACCGCGTGCTCTGGTCCGAGCTGAGCGAAGGGATTCCCGCCCTGGAGCGTGTGGCCCGCACGCTGAGCATGAGCGCCCGGACGCTCCAGCGCCAGCTGCGTGAGGAGGGGACGACGTTCGCGGCGCTGCTCACGGAGCTCCGGCGCGAGATGGCGCCGTCGCTCCTGCGCGACGGCCAGCTCGCCGTATCGGAGGTGGCGTTTCTGCTCGGCTACGAAGACCCGAGCGCGTTCCGCCGGGCGTTCCGACAGTGGTTCGGACGCTCGCCGCGGTCTTTCCGCCGCGCCGCCGAGTAGAAGCGGTGTTTCCGGGACGCGGGGCCGCGAATGTCGCCCGCGGCTCGAAGTTTGTCGCGCGCGGCCCCGGTACACGATCGACGCCTTCGCTAGCATCTAAAGAGTATGAGCGGTGGGCGCCTGGCGGAGCTACAGGGGATTCACGTGCTCGTGATCGACAACGACCAGCTCGCGCGCCACTTCCTTCGATCGGTGCTCGAGTTCTCGGGCGCGATCGTCACCGCCGCCGCCGCCGCCGACGCCATTCGAGCCGCGCTCATCGCCGACGTCATCGTCTGCGACCTCGTCTCGGCCGAGATGGCCGGGACCGAGTTCCTCTCCCAGCTTCAGCACCTCCACGTCCGCCTCGGGCGAACGGTGCCGGCGATCGCCCTGGTCCCGATCGGGGCGAGGAGCGCGCGCGTGCGGGCGTCGGGCTTTCAGATGTACTTGACGAAGCCGGTCGACGGCGACGAGCTCCGGGCGGCGGTCCTGGAGCTGGCCCGCCACTAAGCTCCGTTCCGAGAAGGAGTTCGCCCAGCGGGCGGTGCCGCACGCTCAGCGGATCCGTCCGCCGATCGAGCTCGTGGTGGCGCACTACTGGAAGAAGTAGCCGGGGCGCGTCGGGCGCCGACCGGCGGGTCCCGGGCCCGCCGGCCTCGCGCCGTTCAAAGCGCGATGAGGCCCTGCCGCACGCCGAACGTGACGGCCTCGGTGCGGCTCCCCGCCCCCAGCTTCTCGAGGATCGAGGCGACATGGAACTTCACCGTGTGGCTCGAAATCCCGAGGCGGGCGGCGATGGTCCGATTGCTCATCCCCTCCGCCATCATCCCGAGGATCTCCACCTCGCGGGGTGTCAGGGCCGCCGCGCCACCACCTTGCGGCGCGGCGCGCGCCGCCGCGGGGCTCTTCAGAGCGTCCGGGTGGAGGACGACGAGACCGGCCCTCGCGGCGGCGATCGCCGCCACCAGCTCTTCCTTTGTCGCGTCGCCGCGAAGGACCGCGCGGACGCCGGCTCGGCGTGCCTGGGCCGTCCACGCTCCGCCCGGATCCGAGGCGAGCACCACGGCTCGAAGGCTCGGGAGACCGCGGAGATTCTCGAGTGCTCGCGCCACGTCCGGTGGCGGCAGCGCGAGGACGACGATCGCCGGCTCGTGGTCATCGATGCGATGCGCGAGGTCTACGAGACCGCTGACCGCCACGCGCAGGCCGGACTCGCCTCGCAGCATGGCCTCGACGCGTGCGGCGACCAGCTCGCTGCCGGCGACCACGAGGATCGAGGTCGAAGGCTGTCGGCGCTCAACCACGTTCAGACGCCGGCGGCGCGCACGAAACGCGTGAGCTGACCGGTCGGCACCGCCAGGGCCAGGGGGCCCGCCGCCCTCGCATTCAGGCCCACGAGGTACCCGCCGGCATCGGCGAGAGGACCCCCGGAGTTGCCGGGCGCCAGTCGCAAGTCAGCCTGGATCCAGGAGCGTCCACCGGGAACGATCGGACCGATCGCGCAGACGATGCCGGCCGTGAGCGCGCCGCGGACACCGAGCGGATGACCGACCGCGACGACGAACGAGCCGATGCGGACTTCGTCAGGACCGGCGAGCGTCGCCGCCGGGATGCCCGTGCCGGGAACGCTGAGCAGGGCGAGATCCGCGTCCGCGTCGCGGGCCACCAGGTGCCCCTCGAGGCTTCGGCCATCGATCAGTCGCAGCGTCACCTGCGGCCGCCGCACGACGTGGGCGTTCGTGACGACACAGCCCGGCGGCCACAGCACGCCGGATCCCAGAAGCTCACCGGCATCCGTCACCTCGACGGTCACCCGGCGCAGATGCTCCGCGAGGCCGGTGATGTCGATCACTTCGTCCGTCTCGGCCGCTCACCGACGGTCACCTGCAGGTCCCGCGGCTCACCCCCGCGAAGCACGGACGCCGTGATGCTCTCGCCGACCCGGTCCGGTCGCAACATCGCCTTCAGATCGGTGGGGTCGGTGATGCGCGTCGCGCCAAGCGAGACGAGGACGTCGCCGATCGACAGGCCGGCCGCGGCGGCCGGGCTCCCCGGCTGCACCTCGACCACGATGACGGCGGTTTGCTGATCGAGATTGAGCCGTTGCCGGAGCGCCTCGGGCATGCGCACCGGCTGCGTGCTCACGCCCAGGTAAGCCCGCGGGATGCGGCCGCGTCGCACCAGCTCGTCGACCGCGCGGTTCACGGCCGCGGCGGGGATGGCGAGCTGCCAGTGCCGCGACGTCCCCGAGGTATTGATGCCGACGACCCGGCCCTGCGTGTCGACCAGCGGTCCTCCGGAGAACCCCGGGTAGAGCGTCAAGTCGAGGTGGAGCACCTCCCCGCCGATCGAGCTCACGACCCCCCAGCTCGCACGCGGGCCGGCGCCCAGCGCCAGCACGATGTGTCCGACGCGGACCGCGTCGGAATTCGCGACCTCGGCCACCTCGACGTCGGGGGCGTCGACCTTTAAGACGGCGATATCGATCGTGGGGTCGCGACCCGCGACCGTCGCCGTCAGGGCGCGACCGTCGGGGCGCGTGACCGTGACCTCTTCGTCCACGTGCACCGTGTGGTCGGCGGTGACCACCAGGCCGGGCCGCCAATGCACGCCCGTCGATCCGAGCCGGGCGCGCCCGCTGACACCGAAGACCGACCGGCTCGCGCGCTCGACCGCGGTGGCAAGATCGTTCGAAAGACTCAGCAATCCGTCCATTCAGGCCTCCCATCGCAAGAGCGATCCGTTCACCGCCAGCATGCACGGCAACGACCAGCCATGGAATCGCCCGAATGGGTGGGTCGTGACGAAGCCCGGGAACGCGCCTCAGGACAGCGGGGCCATCAGTGTCCGGCGCCCGCGACCGCGACGCCCGTGAAGGTCGCGAGGCGCTTGGCCATCGGCGTGTTGCGGCTCCGCCCCACCCTCACCTGGCCGTCGATGACCACGCCCGAGATCCCGGGAATGTCGCCGCGGGCGATCGCCGTCAGCGCGTCGCCGGCGAGCGATGCCGAGGGCGCGTCGCACACGACCAGATCGGCCGGCGCGCCGACGGTCATCGTCCCGGTGCCCGCCGCGAGGCGGAAGGCGCGCGTGTTGTTCCCGGTCGCGAGGGCGATCACGACTTCGGGCGGGAGATCGCCGAGCGACGCGAGCTCGCACACGCTCTTCATGACGCCCATGGGCATGACACCGGTCCCGGTCGGCGTGTCGCTGGCGACGCACACGCGCGCCAGGGCGCCGGCCTCTCGAGCCCGCTTCACGATGTAGAGGGCCGCGCGGAGGTTTCCGGCCTGGACGATCTGCAGCGCCATCTCCGTCTCGTGGATGATCCGGTCGATTCCCGCCTCGTCGAGCGACGTCGTGCCGCCGTTCACGTGACCGCAGACATCGGGCCGCAGGTGCAGCAGGACTTCGTGGGTGATCGGGCTCGAGCCTGGGATCGAGGAGCCGCCGCTGTGGGACATGACGCAAAGGCCATGCTTCTGGGCGCGACGCACCTCCGGCTCGCCGTCCCTCGGCTGCGCGTAGCCGCCGAAGCCGTACTTGGCGTGGCGGACGCCGTGCCTGGCCATCTCGGCAAAGTCCTCGTCGGTGAGCCCGGGCTCGAGCACCACGGAGCCCGCGTTCACCTTCATCCCGTTGGGGTGAAAGTGCTCGAAGCACTTCGCCGCAGCGATCGCCAGCGCCTTGGAGGCCGCTGGATCGTGCGGCCGGCCGGGCGCGTGCACCCCCTCGCCCGCCGACACCACAGAGGTGATGCCCCCGTGCACGTACGAGTCGAGAAAATCCACCGTCTTCTGCCGCGGCGTGTAATCCCCGAGCACCACGTGACAGTGCGAATCGATGAGCCCCGGAATGACCGTCGTCCCGAAACAATCGACAACCACGTCGGCGCGCGCCGCCCCGGTTCGCGACGCAGCTCCGACCGCAGCGATCCGTCCGTCCTCGACCAGGATCGCCTCCGCCTCAGCCCGCGGCGACGCCAGAATCCCGGTCGCGAGCGCGCCGATATTGACTAGACCCAGTGTCGGCACTAACTCGTCCTCGAAGTCACGTCAGCACCCGGTGACAGGCCGATGGGCGTGGCGGGCGGGCGTGGTCGGGGTCGAAGGGACCCGTTCCCGGCACGCGGCGACGGGCGCCGCGCGCCCGGATGGAGCCCAGCCGCCGCGGAGCAGCGCACGCGTGCGGCGTGGTCCTCTCGACCCCGGCCACGCCCGCCCGCCACGCCCATCGGCCTGCCGCCCCGCTCTGATTCCGAGGCCGCAACGCTAATACTCCCCGAGGCATCGGTCGACCAGATTTTTGGCGGCACTCCAGTCGTACGACTTGAACATGCGTCGGTTCACGACGGGCTGCGACGCCGAGTAGAACATCTCGTACTGGAGCTGGCGGCCGCCGAACTCGGTGCCGACGAAGTCCCAGATGAGCTTCACGAGCTTGACGCGCTCGCGGGCGCCGGCGGCCGCCGACTGATAGTACCGCTCGGTATCCGCGCGGGTCTCGGCGCTCGTGAACGCGGCCTCCGAGGACGGCACGGTCTGGAAGGCGCCGCCCGCCAGCTCGCGAAGCGTGCGCATCATGTCCACGATCAGCCGGCGCTGGAGCCCCATGCCCGCGTAGATGTACTGCGGGTGCGGCCGCGCCACGCCCCGGGTGATCAGGGGATCGCGCTCGGCGGCCTTCACCAGCGCGTCGAACGCCGCGCAGAGCGAGGCGATGTCGCCGCCGAGCGTGGCCTGGACGCCCGGGTCGCCTTCGGCTACCTGGATCTCCACGAGCCGCAGCGCGAGGCCGGCCATGAACTCGAGCTTCACGCCGAATCGGACGAGGGCCTGGAAGTTCGCGGTGGCGTGCGAGGGCGAGTCGTGGAACTGCGCGTTGACCAGGTCCACGTTCCGGTAGATGAAGACCTGCTCCCAGGGCACGAACACGTCGTTGAAGACGACGGTGGTGTCGACCTCGTCGAAGCGCGACGAGAGCGGGTAGTCGAAGACGCTCGTCGCCAGCGACGCGAAGGGGCGCCGCGGGTAGAGGCGCAGCCCCTCGGCGCTCATCGGCATGACGAGCGAGATCGCGTAGTCCTCGTCGCCCGGGACCAGCGGCGTGATGTAGGAGACGAAGAGCCAGTCGGCCATCGTCGCCGAGGTGGCGATGGCGTGGGCGCCGCGGACGACGATGCCCCCGGCGGTCTCCCGGACGACGCCCGGGTGCAGGAACGGCTCGGGATGGCGGTGGGCGGGCTTCGATCGGTCCACTTGCGGCGGCACGATCGCGTAGGTCACGTAGAGATCCTCGTCGCGCGCGCGCGTGTAGAACCGCACGACGTTGTCGCCGAAGCGCGCGCCGCCGCGGTCGAAGAGGTGCCGCCAGGCGGAGAAGGCCGTGAGCACGCAGGCGACATGGTCGGGCGTCCGCCCCATGAGGCCGAACGACGGCTCGGCCCAGAACCGATGGACCCGCCGCCGGGCGCCGAGGTCTTCGGCCGAGCGCGGGACGAGCCACATGTTGCTGTAGCGGGCCCCCGTCGCCGGGTCGGCGAACGTCAGTGCCGGGTCACCTGCCGCGGCCTTCGCGCGGTCGTAGGTCTCGGCGATGCGGCGGATCGGCTCGACGAACGCCGGGTGCTTGGTGACGTCGTCGACGCGCTCGCCGTCGAGGTACACCGCCCGCCCGTCCCGGAGACTCGCGACGTACGCGTCGCCGCTGCGCATGGCCGCGCCAACCTTGCCACAGGCGGCGAATAATGACAAACCCCGGGCGCCGATGGTAATGTCCGGCACCGTGAGGCGCCCGCCGCTCGCCGTCGTCCTCGTCGCCATCGTCATGGTGGCGCTCGGAGAGACGGCCGGCGCCGCGATGTCCCGGCTCAGGCCCGAGATCCAGCGCTACGCCGCCGCCCGCGTCGCCGCCAACGCCGCCGCGCACGGCTTCTCGGGCTCGGCCGAGTACGACGACGAGGTGCGGGACCGTGCGATCTTCACGGCCGAGGCCGGGCTCTCGTTCTTCCACCTCCACGCCGAGGGCGTGGGGCTGGTCCTGTTCTTCGCGAGCACGCTGGTGGCGGCCACCGTGCCGTGGCGCCGCGCGCGGGCCGCGCTCTATCTGGTGCTGACGCTCGGCGGGCTCTTTCCCCTGGGCTATCTCGTGTACGGCGCCGCCGTGCTGGAGATCGGGCGCGACGCCGGGATCGAGATGGCCGAGCGCTGGTTCCTCACCCCGCTGGGCGTCTCGGCGATCGTGGGTCTTCTCGGCCTGCTGCTCGTCGCGGCGCGCCGACGCGCATGACGGAAGCCGAGTCCGCGGCCTGGCGCGTTCCGCCGCGCTGGGCGTTGCTGGTCGCCGTGCTCTCGATCGTCACCGCCGAGGTCGGGGGCGCCTCGATGGCGCGTTTCAAGGTCGAGCTGACGCGCTGGGCCCGCGACGCGATGCTGGCCCGGCCCGCGGTCCACGGCCTCGTCGGGGTCCGCGACGTGGACGAGCGCATCCTCGACGAGGCGCTCGTGAAGTTCGACGCCGGGCTCAGGCTCTTCCACATGCACGCCGAGGGGATGGGGCTGGTGATCATCGCCACCACGATGGTCGCGGCGACGGTGGTCCGCGCCGGGGCCGTCCGCCGGACGATCATCGCCCTTCTCACGACGGGCGGAGCGGGCTATCCTGTCGGCTACCTCGTATGGAGCATCCTGATCCCCTCGTACGGGCTGGAGCGAGCGAAGACGATCGCCGAGTGGCTCGTCTGGATTCCGTTCGGCTCCGCCACCATCCTCGCGCTGTGGTGGCTGGCCGGACTGATCGCCCTGCGCCTGATACGGCGATGACAAGACTCCTCGCTCCAACAATCCTCGCCGCGATAATCCTCGCGACGACAATCACCCCGGCGGCGGCCCACCACGTCGGCGCGTACGTGCCGAAGGACAACGCGGTCACCACCAACTTCAAGCAGGTGAAGTTCTCGGTCCAGGCCAAGAAGTTCGACGTGGCGCTGCGGCTCTTCGACGGCGGCGCCCTCCGCGCCGAGATGCACGCCCACACCGCCACCCTGCCGGCCGGCCTCGAGGCCGGGACGCGGGTCGCGCTCCAGACCGGCGACGGGCCGGAGGTGGAGCGCCGGCTCATGGTCTTCTTCGCCGCGCTCGCACGCGATCTGGCGCTCGAGGCCGACCGCCGGCTCGCCGCGGCGGGCGCCACCGCCGAGACCCGCGTCGCCACCGGCCGCAAGTTCCTCGAGGCGATCTGGCGCTACTACAATCTCGTCGACTTCGCCGTCGCGATGCGTGACAACAAGACGTCGGTCGCGGTCCGCCTCGCGTTCGACGAGGCCGAGACCTACGTGAAGCCCGCGACCGGCGGAGCCGCGCCGGCCGATCCGGCCAGGCTCCGGCAACCGCTCCAGCGAATCGCACAGGTCCTCTCGACCCTGATCGAAGCGTCGTCAACACCACCAAGGAGGGATTCATGAAGCGTCTGACATGGGGATTCACGGTGCCGGCCGCGGTCGCCGCGCTCGTCTGGGCAGGGGCGCCGGCCGTCTCGCAGCCGAAGGTCGTCAAGATCGGCGACCTCGGCTCCAAGGTCGGCGTGTTCGAGGGCTACGGGAAGTACCAGACGTGGGGCATGCAGATGGCCGTCGAGGAGCTGAACGCCAGGGGCGGCGTCCTCGGCCAGAAGATCGAGATCGTCTCCGAGGACGACGAGACGAAACCCGCCCCGGCGGTGCGCAAGGCCGAGAAGCTCATCCTGCAGGACGACGTCAAGCTGCTGGTCGGCGCCGTCTCCAGCGGCGCGACGCTGGCGGTGATGGACGTCACGAAGAAACACAAGACCATCCACTGGAACTCGGTCTCGTGCGCCGAGTTCATGCGGACCACGAAGTTCCACAAGTACTATTTCTCGAACCAGCCCGACTCCCGCATGCAGGCCAACGGGCTCGCCAGGTACATCGTCGACAAGATGGGCAAGAAGGTCTACATCTTCTACACCGACTACGCGATGGGGCAGTCGGACGGGCGCCAGTTCAAGACCGCCCTCGAGAAGCTCGGCGGCGAGGTCGTCGGCGTCGCCGGCGCGCCGCTCGACACGAAGGACTTCAGCCCCTGGTTCGGCGCCATCAACCAGTCGAACCCCGACGTGCTCTTCGTCGCGTTCGCCGGGACCGACTCGCTCCGGCTGATGACCCAGCTCCACTCCTTCGGGATGACCAAGAAGTACCGGATGGCGGGCATCGACTGCTTCCTCCTGCAGCAAGATCTGCCGTCGATCGCCGAGCCGATGGAAGGGTTCGTGCAGCTGAACCACTTCTCGCCGTACAACCCCGACGCGAACATGCAGGCCTACAACGCGCGGTTCAAGAAGAAGTTCGGCACCGACGCCAACATCGCGGCCGGCTCCTACGACGCCGTCCTCTTCTGGGCCGCCGCGGTCGAGAAGGCCAAGTCGTTCGACCCCGACAAGGTGGCCGAGGCCCACGAAGGGATGTGCGTGGACAACACGCACGTCGGCCGCCAGTGCATCCGCAAGGAAGACCATCAGGTCATCATGGACATGCACCTCTATCAGGTGAAGGGCGGCAAGAACCTTCCGATCGCCCGCATCGCCGGCAGCGACTCGATCGGCGAGGCGATGGTGGGCAAGGACCCCGTCGAGGGGTTCACGTGGGAGCTCAAGAAAAAGTAGATACGCGCTCCTTTGGACTACGTCGTCGCGGTCCTGCTGCCGCAGCTCCTGCACGGCCTCGTCTTCGGGGCCGCGCTGGGGCTGCTGGCGCTGGGCCTCACCGTGATCTTCGGGCTGCTCGGCGTCATGAACTTCGCCCACGGCGAGCTCTACATGCTGGGCGCGTACGCGGGCATCGCGGTGATCGGCATGACCCACTCGTTCTGGGCGGCGCTCGTGGTGGCGCCGATCGCGGTCGGCGCGATCGGTGCGGTGACGGAGGTGACGACGCTCCGGCCGCTGTACCGTCGTGAGCCGCTGTACGGTCTCATCCTGACGTTCGGGCTGGCGCTCGTGTTCCGGGAAGGCGCACGCCAGGTCTGGGGCGGCGACATGCGGCGCATCCTGCCGCCGTTCACCGGCTCGACGCCGCTGCTCGGCATGATCTATCCGAACTACCGCCTGTTCCTGCTGGGCGCCTCGTCGGCGCTCCTGCTGGCGATCTGGCTCTTCTTCACCAAGACCCGCGCGGGCATCCTGGTGCGGGCCGCCGTGCAGGACGCCGAGATGCTCGACGGCCTCGGCGTCAACGTCCCGCGCGTCTTCACCCTCACGTTCGCCGGCTCGGCCGCCCTCGCGGCGCTGGCCGGGATCCTGCTGGCCCCCATCTTCACGGTCTACCCGCAGATGGGCGTGGAGATGATCCTGCTCGCGTTCATCGTCGTGATCCTCGGGGGCATGGGCTCGATGGGCGGCTCGGTGATCGCCGCCTTCGTCATCGGCCTGGCCCAGAGCCTCCTGACCCTCTGGATGAACCCTCAGCGCGTCGCGATCGCGATCTTCGCGATCATGATCGTCGTCCTGATCGTCCGGCCCCGAGGCTTCTTCGGCCGGGAGGGCGTGCTTGAGTAGGGCCTTCTCCTGGCGCGCCGGGCTCGTCTGGGCGCTGCTCGCCGCGCTGCCGGCCCTCCCCTTCATGTCGAAGTTCTATTTGCTCCTCGCCTTCGACGCGCTTCTCTTCGGCGCGATCGCCATGAGCCTGGATTTATTGATGGGCTACACCGGGCTCGTCTCGTTCGGCCACGCCGCGTTCTTCGGCCTGGGCGCCTACGCGAGCGCCGTCCTCCTGGAGCGCGGCGTCGTCTCGCTCTGGGCGTGCCTCCTCTTCGCCGTCCTCGTCGTCGGCCTCTACGCGCTGGTAGTCAGCTACTTCTCCACGGCGCGCCGCGGGATCTACTTCGCCTTGCTCACCTTGATCTTCGCCGAGGTCGTCTTCACGTTCTTCCGCTACACGCAGACGTTCGGCGGCTCGGACGGGATCCAGGGGGTTCCGCCCCCGCGCCTGGTCGGGGGCTTCGCGATCGACACGCCACTGCGCAACTACTACCTCGTCCTGGTCTACCTGGGACTCGCCTACCTCGCCTGTCGCGTGCTCGTCACCTCACACTTCGGCAAGGTGCTCGTCGCGATCCGGGAGAACGAGGACCGCGCGCGCTTTCTCGGCTACAACGTCCAGCGCTACAAGATGGCCGTGTGTATGATCTCGGCGCTCCTGACCGGCCTCGGCGGCGCGCTCTATCCCGGACGCTCGGCGTTCGCGACGCCCGACCTCATGCTCTGGACGGTGTCGGGCGAGCTCATCATCATGGTCATGATCGGGGGGCTCGGGACGCTCGCGGGTCCCGTCATCGGGGGCGCCTTCTTCGTCCTGCTCCAGGAGAAGGTCTCGTCATACGTGGACTGGTACTTCATGGTGATCGGCCTGGTCCTGATCTTCATCGTGCTGTTCATGCCCAGAGGGCTGCTCGGGATCCGCGAGCTCCTCGGCGGCCGCCGATGGCGCACGACGGCCTAGTCCTGGAGGTCGACGGCGTCTCCAAGAGCTTCGGCGCGCTCGCGGCGCTCTCGAACGTGAGCATCGCCGTGCGGGCCGGCCAGGTATTCTCGGTGATCGGGCCGAACGGCGCGGGCAAGTCCACGCTCTTCAACGTGGTCTCGGGGCTCCACGTGCCGACCGCCGGACGGGTGCGGTTCCGGGGCCGGGAGATCGGGGGGCTGGCGCCCGAGACGATCAACCGCCTCGGCGTCGCCAAGACCTTCCAGATCACCAACATCTTCCCGGAGATCTCGGTATTCGAGAACGTGCGCGTCGCCGCGCAGTCGCGCGCCCGCGAGTCGGGACGGCTCCCATCCCTCTGGCGCCTGCCCGACGTCGAGGCCGGGGCGGTGGACCTCCTCGACGCGTTCGGGCTCGCCGCCAGGCGTGACGAGATGGCGGCGAACCTCTCGCACGGCGAGCAGCGCTACCTCGAGATCTGCCTGTCGCTGGCGACCGAGCCGACGCTCCTGCTCCTCGACGAGCCGACGGCGGGCATGACGCCGGGCGAGACGAAGGAGGCGACGGCGCTGATCAGACGGATCGCGACGGCGCGCGGCCTGACGGTGCTCCTGATCGAGCACGACATGTCGGTCGTCATGGGGATCTCGGACCGGATCGCGGTGCTCCACTTCGGCGAGAAGATCGCGGAGGGCGCGCCGGAGCAGATCCGCAACGACCCCGCCGTGATCGAGGCCTACCTCGGGCCGCCGGACGACTAGCGGTGTTTACCAGATCGCAAAATCGAGGAGCGCCACGGCTTCGCCGGGGCGCTTCCGAGCGCGGGGGGCTTGGGGGGCCCTTCGAGGCCCCCCCATGTTGAAAATGACCGACGTCCACGCCGGCTACGGGGCCACGCCGATCCTCTTCGGCGTCTCGCTCGAGGTGCGTGCCGGCGAGGCGGTCGCGCTCCTCGGCCGTAACGGGATGGGCAAGACGACGCTGATGAAGACCGCGATGGGGTTCCTGAAACCCGGGCGGGGAACGATAGAGCTCAACGGGGTGGATCTGACGCGACGGGCGCCGCACGAGATTGCCCGCCTCGGTGTGGGCCTCGTCCCCGAGAACCGCCGGGTCTTTCCAGGGCTGACCGTTCGGGAGAATCTCGAGCTCGGCCTCTCGGCCGCCGCGGATCGCTCGGCCGCGCTCCGGCGCCGGCGCCTCGACGAGGTGTTCCATCACTTCCCGCGCCTGCGCGAGCGTATCGAGCAGCCGGGCAAGACGCTCTCGGGCGGCGAGCAGCAGATGCTGGCGATCGCCCGCGTGATGATGGCGGGGGCGAGGCTCATCCTGATGGACGAGCCCACGCAGGGATTGGCGCCCGCGTTCATCCGTCACATCCGCGATATGATCTCCGAGCTGAAGCGGCTCGGGGTGACCGTGCTGTTGGTCGAGCAGAACGCGCGGGTCGCGCTGGCCGTCTGCGACCGGGGCTACATCATGGAGAAGGGCGCGATCGTCTTCGAGGCCTCGTCCCGGGAGCTCCGAGAGAGCCCGGTGACGCGTGAAAAGCTGGGCGTCTAACGCGATCTTCGGGGCGAGCCGCCGCGAGGCGCTGATTCGCGCCGGCCTCGCCGTCGTCATCCTGGGCGCGGTCCTCTGGATCCTGCCGGTGCGGCGCCCGGGCGAGGACGGCGGTCACCACGGCGCCGCGCCCGTCCTCGACCCGTTCGAGAAGGCCGGCGTCGTCGAGCTGAAGGAAGGCCAGCCCGCCCCGGCGCTCACGCTGAGCACGCTCGACGGCGGTCGCACGTCGGTGGCGGACTATCGGGGCAAGCTCGTCGTCCTGAACTTCTGGGCCACCTGGTGCCCGCCCTGCACGCTCGAGATGCCCTCGCTGGAGGCGCTGTGGCGACGCTACCGCGACCGTGGGCTCGTCGTGATCGGCGTCTCGGTGGATCGCGGCGCGCCGAGGGCTCTCCTCGAGCCCTATGTGCGCAACTTGAAGCTCACGTTTCCGATCCTCCTCGACCCCGATTCGAAGACCTCCGACCGGTGGAGGGTCACGGCCCTTCCGGCGACCTTCCTCGTTCGGCCGGGCGGCGAGGTGGCCGGGATGGCGACCGGCGCCCGTGAATGGAACAGCGACGAGATGCAGGCACTCGTCGAGCACCTCCTTCCCGGTCCTCACGCTCACAACTGAGGAGATCACCACTTCAAAGGAGGAATGGCATGGTAGCGTTCGATCGCCGCGGGTTCCTCACAGGCACGGCCGCGAGCCTCGTGGTCGCCGGGATCGCCGGCCCCGCGCGGGGAGCCGCCGCGCAAACCGGGAGCATGAAGATGAAACCGAACGCGCAAGACGTTCTCCTCGTCATCGACGTCCAGAACTGCTTCACGCCCGGCGGCTCCCTGGCGGTGAAGGAGGGCGACCAGATCATCCCGCTCATCAACCGCCTGGCCACCGTCTTCGAACACGTCGTCCTCACGCAGGACTGGCACACCCCTGGCCACATCTCGTTCGCGTCCTCGCACGCCGGCAAGAAGCCCTTCGAGACGACGCAGCTTGCCTACGGGACGCAGGTCCTCTGGCCGGATCACTGCGTGCAGGGCACGCCGGGCGCCGATCTCCACAAGGACCTCCGGATCCCGCACGCCGAGCTGATCATCCGCAAGGGGTATCGCAAGCACATGGACTCCTACTCGGCCTTCTACGAGGCGGACGGCAAGACGCCGACCGGGCTCACGGGCTACCTGCGGGATCGCGGCCTCACGCAGGTGTTCCTCGTCGGCCTCGCGACCGACTTCTGCGTCGCGTGGTCGGCCATGGACGCGCGCAAGGCGGGGTTCGGCGCGCTGGTGATCGAGGACGCTTGCCGCGGGATCGACGCCGACGGCTCGCTCGCCAAGGCGTGGAAGGACATGCTGGGCGCGGGCGTCAAGCGCATCAAGTCGGCGGATATCGAGGCGTAGCGGCAAGACTCGGCGCGCCGGGCTGGCTTCGTCGCGAGATCAGCCGGCGCGCCCGCCGCTTGATCTCGGGCCAGAGCCATCCCAGCCCGACCAGCAGGGCGAGCAGCGCGACGTTGGCGAGTGCCCAGAGCCACCAGGAGCTGAACAGCACGCCGAAGCGCTGGCGCACGAGGGTGAGGGCGATGATCTGGTGGACGAAGTACAGCATGAGCGCGTTCTGGCCGAGGACGACCAGCCAGCGCGGGCGCCACCGTCTGGTCTCCATCAGGTAGTGCACGAGCGGGAGAGCCGTGAAGATGTAGCCCAGAATGAAGAGGCAGGTCACGGCGCCGGGATTCCAGTGGCGGTTGAGGACGAGGTCGCGTCTCGAGGAGAAGTGCAGCGGCGCGCTCCCCAGCCAGAGCTCGAGCGGGAGAAACGCCGCGAGACATGCCACGCCGGCGGCGAGCACCACCGAGAAGAACGCTCGGTCTCCGGCGTCGGTCCCATGTCTCTCGGCCCACACCGCCCCGAGCGCCGCGCCGAGCAGCGGGAACGCGAACCACGGCCAGAGCGGAAAGCCCGAGAACCAGACTTCAGCAACGACGGGATGGCCCGCCAGCCAGCCACGCAGGCTCGGTAGCGCCAGGTGGAAGGTCGCGTACCACGCGAGCGCCAGCGCCAGCAGGAGCGGGCGCGCGAGCCGCCGGCTCAGGAGCGGCAGGAGCGGCGTCAGTCCGATGATCGACAGGCCGATGCTCTGAAGCACCTCGCCGCCGAACAGCGGCTCATCGGGGAACACGAGCAGCGTCAAGAGCCAGCCCATCGGGACGAGCAACGCGCCGCGCCGGAGGTACCGCACCGCGACCCGCCCGAAGCTCTCCCCGCGCGCGACCGTCGAGTTCAGGTAGGAGAGCGGCAGGCAGAACCCGACCAGGAACAGGAACAGGGGCGCCGAGAGCGGCACGGTGAGGTAGATGATGTGATACCGCGGCATTCCGACGGACAGGTCGAGCCACCAGCGCGCGGTGTGGTTGAGGACCATGAAGATGAGCGCCACCCCGCGGAGCCCGTCCAGGAAGAGGACTCTTCCCGAAGTCGCAGACGCCACAGACGGTACTCTACGCTGGCGCACGCCGGTGCGCGATGGACCACTTGGCTTCCGGGAGTGACGTCGCCGGCGCCTACGAGATCGCGCGCGCGATCAGGAATGCGGCGGCCGCGGCGAGGCCGCCGATCAGCAGGGTCTGCAGCGCGCTCCGCACCGGCCAGGCGCCCGTGAAGTGCCCCTTGATCCAGCCGAAGATGGCCAGCGCCGTGCCGGTCAGGGCGATCGACCACGGGAGAGCGCCGGCGGTGCTCGGGAACAGCATGTAGGGGCCTAGCGGGATGAGCCCGCCCGCGACGTAGGCGGCGGCGATGACCACCCCGCTCCTCAGCGCCCGCCGAGGGTCGGGCTTCTCGAGCCCCAGCTCGAACCGGAGCATGAAGTCGCGCCAAGCCTCCGGGCGCTTGCGCAGGGCCTCGACGACGGGAGCGCTCTGTTCGGGGGTGAGGCCGTAGAACTGGAGAAGCTCCATGACCTCCATCGCCTCGACCTCGGGCTTCTGCTCGATCTCGAGCTGCTCGCGCGCGCGCTCGTTCGCGTAGTGCTCGACGTCGCTCTTCCCCGCGAGATAGCCGCCGAGCCCCATCGCGATCGAGCCGGCAGCGATCTCGGCCAGGCCGGCCGTGATGACCAGCGTCGACGAGTCAACCGCGCCGGTGAGCCCGGCGGCGAGCGCGAATGGAACGGTCAATCCGTCCGACATGCCGATGACGGTGTCCCTCACGACGAGGCCACCGGTGAAGTGCTGTTCGACGTGCGGCGTGTATGGCATGGCCCCTCCCCGCATTACTTTCTCACGGTCCTCGGTCGCCGCGCTCTCCCGTGCGATCGATGGGACGTGTGCGCGACGCGATGGTGGGAAATTCTACCTGGTCGTCTTCATGAGTGTGCTCGTCGCCGAGCTCGGAGACAAGACCCAGATCGCCACGCTGCTCTTCGCGGCCAACCCTGAGGCCGGCAAGCTCGGGGTGTTCCTCGCGGCCGGGCTCGGCTTCGTCGCGGTCGGCGTATGGGTCCTGCTCACCTGAGCGCGTCGGCCCAGCTCAGCCCGGCTTGTCCGGCCACCAAACATTCACTACACTCCCCGCGGATGAGCAGAGCACGGGCCAGCGTCGAGGCGAGCTGCAAGGAACACGCGGGCCACCTCGAAAGGAGCCGGAGATGAAGTGGATCCGCCGGATCATGCACGCGTCAGATTTCTCTCCCGCGTCGCGGCCTGCGTTCAGGAAGGCCATCGAGCTGGCCAAGCTCGCCCGCGCGCCGCTGCTCGTCGTTCACGCACGGCCTCCGGTGATCTCGCCGCTCATGGGCGAAGGCGCATATGTCTCGCCCGCGACCTGGAACGCGATCGAAGCGAGCGCCCAAAAGGCGGCGCAGGGGCAGCTTGCCAGGCTTCTCCGGGAGGCCAAGAGAGCGGGAATTCATGCCACCGGGCTCGTCGTCGAAGGCACGCCCGCGGACCGCATCGTCCGGGTGGCGCGGGCCAGGCGCGCCGATCTCCTGGTGCTCGGCACCCACGGCCGGACGGGTTTCTCCAGATTGGTCCTCGGGAGTGTCGCGGCGCGTGTTGTCGCGACGGCGCACTGCCCCGTGCTGACGGTTCGTGCGCGCCGGTGACTGATCCGCCGAAATTCCGTGCGCGGAACCTATCGCGCCGCCGGGCGGGCGTCGGCCGGCGAGGGCGTGAGGGCATGTCGCAGGACTTCCTCGGCGTCGTCGACGAAGACGAAGCGCATCTGCTTACGCAGCTCCTCCGGCACCTCCTCGACGTCCCGCTCGTTCCGACGCGGCAGGATCACTGAACGGATCCCGGCCCGGTGCGCCGCCAGGACCTTTTCTTTGATGCCCCCGACGGGGAGCACCTTGCCGCGGAGCGTGATCTCGCCGGTCATGGCCACCTCACTCCGCACTGGCCGCCCGGTCGCCAGGGAGGCCAGCGCCGTCACGATGGTCACTCCCGCCGAGGGTCCATCCTTGGGGATCGCGCCGGCCGGCACGTGCACGTGGATGGTCTTGCCCTCGAAGAGTCTGGGATCGATCTCGAGCGCCTGGGCGTTGGACCACACGTATGAGACGGCGGCCTGAGCACTTTCGCGCATGACGTCTCCGAGCATCCCGGTGAGGACGAGCCGCTCTTCGGAGCTCGGCATCATCGTCGCCTCCACGAACAGGACATCCCCACCGGTCGGCGTCCAGGCCAGGCCCGTGGCGACACCGGGCCGGGTGGTCCGCTCGGCGACCTCGTCGAAGAACCGCGGCCGGCCGAGGTACTCGGTCAGGCTGTCGGCGGTGACCCGGACCGATACGCGTTGTCCCTCGGCCAGCCGACGGGCGATCTTGCGGGCCACGGCCGCGATCTCTCGCTCGAGGTTCCTGACGCCGGCCTCGCGGGTATACCCCCTCACGATCTGGCGGAGAGCGTCGGGTTCGAAGGAGAGCTCGGAGGCGGCGAGGCCGTGGGCGGCCAGCTGCTTCGGGATCAAGTACTCTCTCGCGATCCCGATCTTCTCCTCGTCCGTGTACCCCGACAGAACCAGGATCTCCATCCGGTCTCGCAGGGGCCCGGGGATGGTCTCGAGTGTGTTGGCCGTCGCGATGAACAACACCTGCGACAAGTCGAAGGACACCCCGAGGTAGTTGTCCACGAAGGTGTTGTTCTGGGCCGGATCCAGCACCTCCAGCAATGCGGAGGAAGGATCACCCCTCCAGTCCGCGCCGATCTTGTCGATCTCGTCGAGCATGAAGACGGGATCGCGGGTCTCGGCTCGCCGGAGGCCCTGGATGATGCGGCCGGGGAGCGCGCCGATGTACGTTCGCCGATGGCCACGGATCTCCGCTTCGTCCCGCACGCCGCCCAAGGACATGCGCACGAACCGCCGACCCAGGGCGCGGGCGATACTCTGGCCGAGACTGGTCTTGCCCACGCCGGGAGGCCCCACGAAACAGAGGATCGGCTCGCGCGCCGGACTGTCGCCCGTCACGCGCGGCGGCTCGGCGGGCGCTGGTGTCTCGCCAGAACCGGGAGATCGTTCCCGGCCGGCGCGCTCCTGCCGCAGCTTCTTGACGGCCAGGTATTCGAGGATCCGGTCCTTGATCTTCTCGAGGTCGAAGTGATCCTCGTCCAGGACCTGACGGGCCCGGTGGATGTCGATGATCCCGCCGCCGAGCTTGCTCCAGGGCAGGCTCGCCATCCACTCGAGATACGTGACGATCATGCCGTGCTCCGGCGAGGCCGGCGAGATCCCGGCCAGCCGGCCCAGCTCACGCTCCGCTTCACGCCGCGCCTCGTCGGGCAAGCCGGCTTCCTCGATCCGGCGGCGGAGCTCGGGCACGTGACTGTCGCCGCCCTCTTCCTCTCCGAGCTCGCGTTGAATCGATCGGAGCTGTTCGCGCAGGTAGAACTCGCGCTGCTTCTTCGAGAGTCGCTCCTCGGTGTCTGTCGTGATCTTCCGGCCGAGCTCGCGCACGGCGAGCTCGCGCTGCAACAGATCGACTACTCGCCGAAGCTTCGCGGTGACCGGGTCCATCTCGAGGAGCGCTTGCTTCGTGGCCACGTCGAGTGGAACGACCGACGCAACGAAGTACGCGATGTGGCGGAGATCGGCGACATTCTCGGCCGCGGCCGCAAGCTCGTCGGGGAGCTCCGGCGACGCCTCCACGAGCCGGCGGAAGATGTCCACCACGGCGCGCCGCAGAGCGTCGACCTCCGTCCCCTGGATCATCTGGTCCCGAGCCGCCTCGACCCGCGCGATCAGATACGGCTCTGTTCCGATCCAGTCCAGCAGCTTGATCCGCTCGAGGCCCTGGACCATCAGGCGCACGCTGCCGTCGGGTGCCCGAGCGAGCTGGTGGATCATTCCCACGGTTCCGACCCGGTACAGGTCCTCGGGCTTGGCCGGCTCCGCTTTCGGATCGCGCTGCGCCACCAGCGCCAGGAGCCGGTTGCCGCGCATGACATCGTCGACGAGCCGAACAGAGCGCGCCTGTGCCACGGCGAGCGGAGCCGCCGTCAGCGGGAGCACGACCACCTCCCGCAGCGGCAGGACCGGCAGCACGTCGGGAACGACGAAGTCCGCAGCGCCACTACCGGACTGGACCGCCATCACCTGGCCTCGGCACGCTTGGGCAGCGTCATGCGCAGCAGGCCGCGCTCGTAGCGCACCTCGACTCGCTCGGGGTCCACGGGGGCCGGCAATGGCAGCTCCACCCGGAACGGGCCCTGGCGAATACCGGCCGCATGGTACACGGCCCCCTCGCGGCACGAGGGAAGGTGGCGGCGTCCTTCGACGACCAGCGCGTCCTCGAAGAGCTGCACCTCGAAGTCGTCTTCTTCGACGCCGGCAAGATCCACGGTGATCTCGACCGTGGTCGCCGTCTCGTAGGTGTCGGCGTCGGGCCGCCAGCCGGCCTGCACGAGGAGGCGCAGACGATCGCTTTGCCAGATGTCAGCGAAGGACCACGTCCGGCCGGATCCCACCACCATCGCGTAGCGGTAACTCAAGTGACGATAGCGCATGGCCGTCAGTACAGGTGGCAGGCGACCACGTGTTCGGGCGTGACCGCCTTGAGCAGAGGCTCCACCCGCGAGCACTGCTCCATCGCGAACGGGCAGCGCGGGTGGAAGTGGCATCCCGAGGGCGGATCGATCGGCGACGGCACCTCGCCGCTGAGAATCATGTCGTCCCGCGGCGCGTCCGGGTCGGCCGGCAGCGCCGCGGCGAAGAGCGCCTTCGTGTAGGGATGGAGCGGGCTCCGGTACAGCGACTCGGTGTCGGCGTGCTCCACGATCCGACCGAGATACATGACGGCGGTGCGATGGGCGATGTACCGCACGGTGGCCAGGTTGTGGGCGACCAGCAGGTAGCTGAGCTGCTGCCGCGCCTGGAGATCCTTGAGCAGGTTCATGATCTGGGCCCGGATCGACACGTCGAGGGCCGAGACCGGCTCGTCCAGCACGATCAGCTCGGGATCCGAGGCGAGCGCGCTCGCGAGCGCGATCCGCTGCCGCTGGCCGCCGCTGAACTCGTGCGGGTAGCGGCTGGCCGCGGCCAGCGGAAGACCGACCTGGTGCAGGACCTCCTCGACTCGCTCCAGCCGGCCGGACTTCGAGACGCGCCGGTTCACGACGAGCGCCTCGGCGATCGTGTCGCGGACCCGGAGCCTCGGGTTCAGGGAGGACCAGGGATCCTGGAACACGGCCTGGACCCGCGTGTGGTACTGGCTGAGGTCGGCGCCCGTGAGCGCGTGGACGTCCCGGCCCTCGAGGAGCACGCGCCCCGCGGTGGGCCGCTCGAGCCGGAGCAGAAGCCGCGAGGTCGTCGTCTTGCCGCAGCCGGACTCGCCGACCAGACCGAGCGTCTCCTGCCGTCCGATCGTGAAGCTGACTCCGTCGACGGCCTTCACCTGACCCGTGGTCCGCGCGATGAGCAGGCCGCGAGTGACGGGGAAGTGCTTCGTGAGATTCTCGACGCGGATCAGCGGCTCGGCGGCGATGGCTCGACTCTCCAGCATGCGGCCTCGTGAGCGGCCCCGACCGGCAAGGTCGGCGGGTATTCGTGCCGGCAGCGGTCGTCCGCATAGCGGCATCGCGGCGCGAAGCGGCAGCCGATCGGCAGGTCGTGAAGGGACGGCGGCTGGCCCTCGATGGACGGCAGCCGCTCCACGCTCGCCTCCATCCGCGGCACCGAGGCCATCAGGGCCTCGGTGTACGGGTGACGCGGAGCGCGAAAGAGGGCGCGCGTCGGCCCGCTCTCCACGATCCGCCCGGCGTACATCACCGCGACCCGGTCGCACATCCGCGCGACGATCCCGAAGTCGTGGGTGATGAAGAGCATCGCGAGCCGGGTCCGCGCCTGCATCTCCTTGAGGAGCGCCAGGTACTGGAGCTGGATCGTCACGTCGAGGGCGGTCGTGGGCTCGTCGGCGATGAGCACCCGCGGCTCCCCGGCAACGGCGATGGCGCCCACGACCCGCTGCTTCATGCCGCCGCTCATCTGATGCGGGTAGGCGCGCATCCGTTGTTCCGGTGCGGCGACCTTCACGCGGCGCAGGGCCTCCTCGGCTCGGTGCGCGAGCGCCGGCTTGCCGTCGACGTGAAGCATCCTGAGCGCCTCGACGAGCTGGTCGCCGATGGTGAACACCGGGTTCAGCGAGGTCTGGGGATCCTGCAGGATCATCGAGATCCGACGTCCGCGAACGCGCCGCATCTCGGCTTCACTCTTCGTGAGGAGGTCCTCGCCCTCGAGCAGCACCTGCCCCTGGACGATGCGGCCGGCCGGCTCCGGCAGCAGACGAAGCACCGAGAGCCCGGTCATCGTCTTGCCGCAGCCCGATTCGCCTACGAGGCCCAGGGTCTCGCCCTCGCGAAGGGCGAAGCTCACGCCGTCCACCGCCCGCACGACGCCCCAGCGCGTGTAGAGGTACGCGTGGAGGTCTTTGACCTCCAGCACGATCGGCGCGGCGATATCCAACGCGCGCGACTCCTCAGACCTGTCTCAGGCGCGGGTCCAGCCAGTCGCGGAGCCAGTCGCCGAACAGGTTGAACGCGAGCACGACCAGCATGATGGCCGCGCCGGGCACGACCGCGAGCCACCAGGCGCTCGCGATGTGACTGCGGCCGTCCGCCACCATCTGCCCCCAGGACGGCGTCGGCGGCGGGATCCCGGCGCCGAGGAAGGAGAGCGAGGCCTCCACGATGATGACGAACCCGATGTGCAGGGTCAGCAGCACCATGAACGTGTTCAGGACGTTCGGCACGATGTGGACGGCCATGATGCGCACGTGCGAGCATCCGTGGACCCGGGCCAGCGCGACGAAATCACGGGCCTTCACGGCCAGGACTTCGCCCCGGACCACCCGGGCGAAGCGAGCCCAGATCAGCACGGTGATGGCGATGGCGATGGTCTGGAGGCCCTGCCCCAGGCTCACCGCCAGCAGCAGGGCGATGAGGATCGTCGGAAACGTCAGCGTCGCGTCGACCACCCGCATGAGGAAGCTGTCCACCCGACCCCCGAGGTAGCCGGACACGATGCCGACCATGAGCCCGACGCCGCCGCCCGCCAGGAGCGCCGCCGCGGCCACGACCAGGCTCACGCGCGCGCCGTAGATGAGCCGGCTCAGGACGTCGCGGCCGAGCACGTCGGTCCCGAGCAGGTGCTTCGTGCTCCCGCCCTCCAGCCAGGCGGGCGGGCGGAGCTTGTCGGGCAGCGACTGTTCCGTGGGCGAGTGGGGCGCGACGAGCGGCGCCAGCACGGCAACGAGGACCATGACGACGATGATGAAGAACGAGACCCACGGCAGTCGGGCCAGGTCCCCGCGCGATCGAGGGCGAGCCGATGCCTCGGCCGCCGGCGAGGGCCCCATCCCGACCTCGATCCGCTCCTCGACCCGCGCCATCTAGGCGTACCGGACCCGGGGGTCCAGATAGGCGTAGAGAATGTCCACGCCGAGGTTGACGCCGAGCACGATGATCGCCTTCAACAAGATCACCGCCTGGAGCAGCGGGTAGTCGCGGAAGATGACCGCCTCGTAGGTGAGCCGTCCCACACCCGGCCACGCGAAGACGGTCTCCGTCACGATCGCGCCCGTGATGAGCAACGCGAAATAGACGCCGAACAAAGTGGTGACGGGGATCAGCGCGTTCCGCAGGCAGTGCTTCCAGATCACGACGGTCTGCGAGAGTCCCTTGAGCCGTGCGAGCTTGACGAACTCGCTCCCCATCACCTCCAGGAGGCTCGAGCGCACGAGCCGCATCATCCCGGCCACCAGGAACACGCCGAGGGTGATGGCAGGCAGCACGTAGTGGCTCGGCCCTCCCATCCGCGACGAGGGAAGAACTCCGAGATTGATGCTGAAGACGTAGATGAGCACGATGCCGAGCCAGAACGACGGGGTGGCGAACCCCAGGACGGCGACGGCGCCCGAGACCCGATCGATGATCGTCCCACGGTAGACCGCCGCCAGCACGCCGAGGGGGATCGCGATGGCGAGCGCCCCGACCATGGCGAGCGGCAAGAGCCGGAGCGTGTTGGGAAGGCGCTCGAAGAAGACCTCGGTGGCCGGCTTGCGATAGCGGATGGAATCTCCGAGGTCGCCACGCAGCGCCCCGGCGAGAAAGAGGTAGAGCTGCTC
>DASPZZ010000078.1:0-2560 GCA_035635995.1 Binatia bacterium
GACCACGGTCGGCTCGCTGTGGGGCGTCGCGTGCGGCTACCTGCGCGGGCGCTTCGATCTGGTGAGCCAGCGCGTGATGGAGATCATGCAGGCGTTCCCCGATCTCATCCTCGCCATGGCCATCTCGATGGCGATCGGCACGGGCCTCCCCGCCGTCATCTTCGCCATCGCGATCACGCGCATCCCGTTCGGCGGGCGGGTCATCCGCTCGGTGGCGCTGTCGGTGCGTGAGATGCCCTACGTCGAAGCGGGACGGGCGAGCGGGGCGTCGGCGCTCCGGGTCATGACCTTCCACGTCCTGCCCCAGTGCATCGCGCCGTATCTCGTCCTCGCCTCGACCCATCTGGGCGTCGCGATCGTCATCGAGGCCGCGCTCGGCTTCCTGGGCGTCGGCGTGCCGCCGCCCACGCCGACGTGGGGCAACATGCTGGCGGATTCGATCACGGCGCTGGTGCCGCCGTGGTGGCTCGCCTTCTTCCCGGGGTTGGCCATCACCGTGACGGTGCTGGCGTTCAATCTGCTCGGCGACGGCATCCGC
Source organism: Binatia bacterium (assembly GCA_035635995.1). Lineage (GTDB taxonomy): Bacteria > Methylomirabilota > Methylomirabilia > Rokubacteriales > CSP1-6 > AR31. Next base: position 539 of record DASPZZ010000078.1, read on the forward strand.
GACACGCTCGATCCGCGGCTCTCGCCGGCATTCCTGCGCATGATGGCCGGCGGCCGGCGCGCGTAGGGTTCGCGAGGACGGTTCAGGTCCGGTCCAATCGATCCGCCCCGACACAGAGGGCGACCACGTACCCCTCGTGCGCGAGATGTCGTCCCCGGAGCTCTCGGCCCTCCGCGGTCCCGACTCGATAGCGGCCGGGCGCGATCTCCTCGCACGTCACGTCCAGGAGCGGCATCGCCAGACCGCGGCCCAGCACCTTCGAGCAGGCTTCCTTGAGCGCCCAGAGAATCGCCAGGCGCTCCTCGGACGACCGCTCACCGAGCACGACGTCCCGATCGTGGGCAAACGCCGCGGCGAGCCTCGGCAGGCGAGGGGACACCTTCTCGATGTCCACGCCGAGCCGAATGCCGGGCAGGCTCGAGATGGCCGTGCAGACGAAGCGGTCCTTGTGGGAGAGGGAGCAGTCGTAGTCGACGTCCGGGGCGAGCGCCATGAGCCGGGCGAGCCGCGGCCGCCCGCGTGGATCCTTCACGACGGCGCAGTCCCTCGGGTCGTCGATCCAGCGCCGTCGCAGGAGCATGGTCTTCAGGCAGATCCGGGCGGCGAGCCATTCCAGTCGCCGCGGCGGATGGTGTAGCCTCGCCCACTCCTCGTGCTCCTCGGCCGTGAGAAAGTGCGCGGCGGCGACTTCGGCGTCGCGCAGCCGGGTCGCGTCGAGCACGGCCACGTCGATGCCCGCTTCCTCGAACTCCAGGGGTGTCGGCTCGGGGACCAGGAGCGTCGCCTTCAACGGTCGTGGCCCTCCAGCGCCTCGAATTGCGCCAGCCGAACGCCCCCCGCGTCGAAGAGCTCGAGGCGATCGCCGGCGATGCTCCAGCGGCTCGCTCCGCTCAACGCCTTGCGAAGACCGCGCTCCGTGTCGGCGGTGTTCGGGCACGCCATCTGCGTTCCCGCCAGAGCCCCGAAGTTGATCGCATCGCCGGTGAGCTCGTACGAGCCGATCAAGCGGTTGCATCCGTCGGAGCCGCCGACGCGGCCCGTCCCGCCCAGGACGATGTACACCTCGCGCGTCGTCTCGGCGGTCGGCACCGGCTTGCCGTCGAGCTCGGTCGCCTTCCAGTAGGTCTTCTCGAGCGGTCGGGTCGAGCGGGGCTGAGGCGGCGTGCCCGAGACCTGGGAACCGGGAGGTGCCGGCGGTCCGGAGGCGACCCGACGCAGCATCAGCGCGACGGTCGTGCCGTGCCCCTGGGTGAGGACGGGATAGCTCGAGCCGGTCGTGAAGATGAGCCGGTCCCCGACGTCCTCGAGCGTCGCCTCGAAGATCGCCGCCGGGGCAGCGCGATGCGCTCACGGTACGTGGCGGTGCCCTGAATCGACTGCGCCGTCGCCGGCTGGGCGACCACCACCAGGAGGCCCGTCGTCGCGACCAGACGGCCGAGGAGCTTAGGTGAGCCTAAGCAATAAAACATGGTAGACATGTTTTTGGGGCGTCTGCTATCCTCAGGGGGCTCAGAAAGGAGCCCTCGATGCGAGCGCTCGGCCTGATCGTCCTGTTCGCCGTCCTCGGTCCCCTCGGGACCGCCGGCGCGTCGGAAGTCGTCGTGTACACCGCCCGCCACTACGGCCAGGAGCCCGCCCTCGAGGCCTTCACAAAGAAGACTGGCATCCAGGTGAAGCTGCTCGCCGGCAGCACCGGCGAGCTGTTCGAGCGGCTCAAGGCGGAAGGCGACAGGACGCCGGCCGATGTCCTGCTGACCGTCGACGCCGGCAATCTGTGGAACGCGGCGCGGGCCGGCCTGCTGTCGAAGATCGATTCGCCCGAGCTCGCCTCGAATGTTCCCGCCTCCCTCCGCGATCCGGAGAATCGGTGGTTCGGCCTCACGGTGCGTGCGCGCACTATCATGTACAACACCAGCAAGGTCAAGCCGGCCGAGCTCTCGACGTACGAGGCGCTCGGCGATTCGAAGTGGAAGGGCCGGCTGTGCCTGCGGACCTCCGGCTACATCTACAACCAGTCCCTCC
>DASPZZ010000079.1:0-9749 GCA_035635995.1 Binatia bacterium
TAGATCGCGCGCGCGATCGGCGGTGGTGAGGACGACGGCGACCGCGCCCTGTACCGGGATATCGCAGTCGTAGAGGCAGAACGGGTACGCGACCATCCGCGAATTCAGGTAGTCCTCTCGCGTGAGTGGCACCTTGTAGAAGTAGGCGTGAGGGTTCAAGTGCGAGTGCCGGCGCTGGGTCACAGCGAGCGTTGCCATCTTCTCTCGACTCTGGTTGTGCCGCTCCAGCCAGCGCGTGTACGCGACGGCCATGCCCTGTCCCGGGCCACCGAACCCGTATGGAGCGGTGAACTGCGAGGCGCCCTGGGCGTAGGTACCGGGCAAGTTCTGATAGGTGCCGCGGGGGTTGTGCATCGCTCGCCAGACCACCGCATACCGGCAGACTCCGGCGAGCAGCGCGTTGACGGCCTGCTGGACGGCGCCGCCGATGTTCACCGTCTCGACCTGGACGTGCCAGGAGAGGTTCGGGAGCTTCAACATCGCCATCATGCAGTTGACGGACACGATCGTGATGCCGTCCACCACCGCGTGCCCCGTCGCCGGCAGCTCCGGATACGTCGCCAGCCCATCGATGTCCGACATGGCGAGCCCGGAATCTTCCACGGCGCCCTTGACCGCCTCGAGCGCATGCGCGGCCAGGGGAATCTCCGCCGAGCGCGTCACGCGAGAGAAGCCCACGCCGCTCACCGCGACTTTGCACCGGTGCTCCCACATGCGGCAGATCTCCTTGCGCCTACGTCGCGTCGTGCGCCAGCCGGAACTGCGGCAGCGTGATGTCGTCGTTCAGCGGCTCGAAGACCACCTCGACACGGCGCCCCACCTTCGCCTCCGTGTACGGAGCCTCCAGCAGATTGGCGGCCAGCAGCGCTCCGGGTGCGTCGTCGAGCTCCACGATGATGCTCGCGTAGGGAATCGCCGCGGCAAATCGCCGGTCACCAGCGTGGTACATGATGGTGTAGGCGTAGATGGCGCCCTTGCCGCTGACGGGCTCGAACGCGAGGTCGATCGCCATGCAGCTCACGCAGGTCGCGTACGGCGGATGCTGGAAGCGCCTGCACGCCTGGCAGCGCTGCAGCGCCAGCACGCCCCGCCTGGCCGCTTCCCAGAAGGGTTTCGTCCACTCGTTCGGGACAGGAATCGGCCTGGTCGCCTTGCTCCAGTCGCTCAAAGTCATGATCTCGTCCCTTCCGCTCCGGCCCGACCGCCCAACACGCGAGCCAGAATGTTGGCCCCCGGCAGCCATGTCAAGGGCTGCAGTTTAAGATGGAGCCGTGAGCCTACCCTTCACGCCGCCGCTCCAGCCGATGCTGTCCAGCGCCGCCGAAGCCCTGCCCACCGGCGACGGCTGGCTGTTCGAGCCCAAGTGGGACGGCTTTCGCACGCTCGTGTTTCGCGATGGCGACGAGATCTTGCTGCAGAGCCGCGACGAGAAGCCGATGAACCGATACTTCCCCGAGCTCCTGGCGCCTCTCGCCGACGCGCTGCCCGAGCGCTGCGTCGTCGATGGTGAGATCGTCATCGTCGGCGCCGGCGGGCTCGATTTCGAGGCGCTGCTCTTGCGCATCCATCCTGCCGCGTCGCGGGTGAAGCTCCTGGCCGCGCAGTCGCCGGCCTCGTTCGTGGCCTGGGACCTGCTGGCACTGGGCGACGAAGACCTGCGCCAGGCGCCGCTCGCCATGCGGCGCGTGCGGCTCGAGCAGGTCGTGGCGGGCGCGGCGCCGTCGGTGCACCTCTCGCCGGCGACGCGCGACCGCGCCCTCGCCGAGGACTGGTTCCGTCGCTTCGAGGGCGCCGGGCTCGACGGTGTCATGGCCAAGCGTTTGAATGAGCCGTACCGCACCGGCGAGCGCACGATGATCAAGGTCAAGCACACGCGCACGGCCGACTGCGTGGTCGCCGGCTTCCGCTGGCACAAGAACGGCGTGGGCGCGATGATCGGCTCGCTCCTGCTGGGCCTCTACGACGACGAGGGCGCGCTGCACCACGTCGGCGTCACCGCGGCGTTCACCAACGCCGTGCGCAAGCAGCTCATCACAGAGCTGGCGCCGCTGCGGCAGAACGCGCTCGAAGGCCATCCCTGGCGCGACTGGGCGGAGGCGGAATCCGAGGCGAACGCCACGGGGCAGCGCCTGCCCGGGGCGAGCAGCCGTTGGAACCGGGGCAAGGACCTCAGCTGGGAGACGCTCCGGCCCGAACGCGTCTGCGAGGTCGCGTACGACCACATGCAGGGGACTCGCTTCCGGCATGCCGCGCAGTTCGTGCGCTGGCGTCCGGACAAGCGACCGCGAGACTGTCGCTACGATCAGTTGGAGGTCACGCCCCCTTACGAGCTGGAGCGCGTCTTCGGCGCCCGCGGCCCTGGTTCTGAGTCGCGCCAAGGATCGTAGTCGGGATCGGGCGGTTCCTCGGGGGACCGCTCGCTTTCGGGGACGTGGCGCAAATTGATCCGGATCCGCGTCCACGTGGACGAGCGGCCGCGCATCGAGTCGACGAGGACGTCGTCCGCCTGGAGCAGTGCCGCGGCCTCGGGATGACGCGCTTTCCAGCGTTCGAGGCCGGCGAGTGCGTCCTTCTTGTGCTTCGCCTTGGCGACCGTGATGAGAGGCTGTGTCGACTGCCGGCGGCCGCTCCCCGCCTTCGTGGCGTTCGCGCTCCTCCTGGCGCTTGCGCCCTTCATGCGTGATGGAGCGACGCGCGGGGGCTCGTCGCGTTGCTTCTTGTAGTGCGGTGGCCAGGGGGCATCGCCGAGGCCCGCGGCTTCCTGGGCGGCGGACAGCGCGAGCAGCTTGTCGAGCGAGCCCGGGGCGGCGTCGATCGCCGCCGATGCGTCGCCGCGTTCGGCCAGGCGCGTCGGGGCCGTGACCAACGTGAAAGCCGCCGGATCGCACCCGGCGACCTCGTCCCATTCGAGAGGCATCGACACGCGCGCGTCGGCCGTCGGCCGCACCGACCAGGCCGACGCCACGGTACGGTCCTTGGCGTTCTGGTTGTAATCGAGGAACACGCCGTGGCGCTCCTCTTTCCACCATTTGCTCGTCGCCTGCCCGGGCGCGCGCCGCTCCACCTCGCGGGCGAGGGCCAGCGTCGCGCGCCGCACCTGGTCGAAGCTCCAGCGCCGCTCGATGCGCACGTAGACGTGGATGCCCCGCGATCCCGACGTCTTGGGCCAGCCGCGCAGCTCGTGCTCGTCGAGCACGTCATGGACGATCAGGGCCACGCGCCGCACGTCGTCCCAGCTGGTACCCGGGCCGGGGTCGAGGTCGACGCGCAGCTCGTCGGGGTGCTCGAGATCGTCGGCGCGCACCGGATGGGGGTTCAGGTCGATGCACCCCAGGTTGACGATCCACAGAAGCTGCGCCGCGTCGCGCACGACGATCTCTCGCGCCGTCCGTCCGGATGGGAAGCGTAGCTCCACCGTCTCCATCCATTCGGGATGCTGTTCGGGGGCCCGCTTCTGAAAGAAGGGCTCATGCTCCGCGCCGTTCACGTAGCGCTTGAGCACCAGCGGCCGCGCCGCGATGCCCCGCAGCGCGCCCTCGGCCACCGCCGCGTAGTACTTCACCAGGTCCAGCTTCGTGTGGCCGGCCTGGGGAAAGAACACCTTGTCCGGGTTGGTGATCACGACTTCGCGCCCGGCGACTTCCAGGACGGTCTGCGGCACCTTCCCCATGGGGACAGTGTTGCCAATTGGGATTCGGCGCGCAAGAGGAGCGACGCCACGATCGGGTGATGTTTCCGTTCGGCGCACCCTCCTCAGACGTGGAATAATGCGGCCCACATCCGCACTCCCGGTTTCAGGCGTGTGCGGATTGGGTAACGCCCGCTGAGCGAGGAGGCCATCATGGACAAGCAGCTCGGACGGAGGGACTTTCTCAAGAGGACCGCGCTGGGCGCGGCCGGCGCGCCGGTCGTTTCGACGCTGTGGTCGGCCCCCGCTCATTCGCATAGCGTGGCAGGAGGACCCTTGATGAAGACGGCTTACGATCCGGCGGCGAAGTTCGAGCTCAAGGTGAGCGAGGTCGAGTTCCGGCGCGCGGCGAGCGGGCGCATGCTGATGGGCCGCATTTACCAGCCGCAGGGCGTCGGACCGTTCCCGACGCTGCTCGATCTGCACGGGGGCGCGTGGAACAACAAGGACCGCCTGGCGAACGAGCCGATGGACCGCGCAGTGGCGGCGAGCGGCGTGTTCGTGGTCGCCATCGACATGACGCTCGCGCCGGACGCCCCGTATCCCGCTTCGGTCCAGGACGCGAACTACGGAGTCCGCTGGCTCAAATCGAAGGCGGCCGAGTGGAATGGAGACGCGGCAAGTCTCGGCGTGCTGGGCAGCTCCAGCGGCGGCCACATCGCCGAGCTGCTCGGCATGCGCCCGCGCGATCCACGCTACAACGCGATTCCGTTGCCGTCGGTTCCGAACGTCGATGCGACGGTGGCCTACGTGGCCACGCGCTCCCCGATCAGCGACACCTACGCGCGCTACCAGCAGGCGGAGAAGATGAAGCGCGACGGGATGATCAAGAACAACAAGACCTACTTCCGGCCGTGGGAAGCGATCTTCGAGGGTAATCCGCAGCAGATCCTCGATCGCCGCGAGGCGGTGACGCTGCCGCCGCTGCTGATCATGCAGGGTGCGCTCGACGACAACGTGCTGCCGTCGGTGCAGGAGAAATTCACGGCGTCGTACCGCGCGGCCGGCGGCGATTGCGAGCTGCACGTGTTCGAGGGGTGCGAACACGAGTGGATCGCGAAGCCGGGGCCGCAGACCGACCGCGCCCACGAGATGGTGAAGGCGTTCATTGCGCGTAATGTGACGGCGGCCCGCCGGGCGTCGTAGGCTTCCGCGGGGCCGGCGGCGGACGTTCGGCCCGCCGCCATCCTCGAGCGCTCTGCCATGCGCGCTTTCTCCCGCCATGTTCCGTCGAATGTCTATCCCTCGAACGGGCCGCATCGGATAGCTTGGAGCCGGGCTCTGTTGTCACCTGGACCGGCATGGAAATGGGGGCGCTCATGCATCACGCCGGCTCTGCGCGGGCGGGGCACACGCGGGGGACGCTCGCCTACCGGCCCGTCCGGACGATGGTCCGGGTGTTGCTATGGCTTTTCTACCGCCGGATCGACGTCGTCGGGCGCGAGCGGATTCCGCCCGACGGCGGCGTGATCGTCGCCGCCAACCACCATAATTCGGTGGTCGATGCGATGCTGCTCATCGCAACCGTTCCGCGAACCGTCACCGTGCTGGCCAACGCGCCGCTCTTTCGCCACCCTCTCGTCGGCCCTTTCCTGCGCATGCTGGGCGCGGTACCCGTCAACCGCCGCCTCGAGGCTGGCGACGATCCGCGGAAGAACGAGGCGATGTTCACGGCGGCGATCGACGCGCTGCGCGCGGGCGGCATGATCCTGATCTTTCCCGAGGGGCGCACGCAGCCGCAGCCGATCCTGCTGCCGCTGCGGACGGGCGCCGCGCGGCTGGCCCTCGGGGCTGAGCGCGCCCCCGGCGGGCCGTGCCCCGTGACGCTGCTGCCCGTCGGTATCGTCTTCCACGATCCGGGGACTTTTCGCTCGGCCGCGGCCCAGATCACGATCGGCACACCGGTCGCGACGGCCGAGCTCGTCGCCGCGCACCGTGAGCGGCCCGAGGACGCGGTCCGGGCGATCACCGCTCGACTGGCGGAGTCGATCGGCGCTCGGATCGTCGAAGCCGAGGATCACTACACGCTCGGGCTGCTCGAGGTGCTGGAGCGCGCGTGGTGGGAAGAGGCGGCGCGCCGGGGCGAGCGCGGGCCGGCGGTCGGCGAGTCCGCCGAGCAGGCGTTGGCGTGGAAGCGGCAAGTCATGCGGGCGGAGCGGTACCTCTCCGAGCGCGAGCCACAGCGTGTGGCCGAGCTGCGACGACGGGTCGAGCGCTACCGAGTCCACCTGGACGAGGTCGGGATCACGAGCGAGCAGCTCGGCCAGCCGTACTCGGCCCGCCTCGTGCTCTCGTACGTCGCGACCAACGCGCTGTGGCTGGCGCTCGGCCTGCCTCTGGCGTGCTGGGGAATCGCCTGTCACGCCGTACCCTACTGGATGACGGGACAGGTCGTGCGGCGACTCGGGCGAACCCAGGAGGAGGAAGCCACGGACAAGATGGCGGCTGGGCTCGTCGTCTATCCACTGCTCTGGGGTGTCGAAGGTTGGCTCGTCTGGCGGCTCGCAGGCCTCGTCGCGCTGCTGGCGTTCGTAATCCTGGCGGTACCGTCCGGGCTCCTGGCGCTCGTGTGGCGCGAGCGGCTCGGCCGCGTGGCCCGACAGGCGCAGGCGTTCGTCCGGTTCCTTGCCGACCGTGATCTCCATCGGCGGCTCCTCGCCGAGCGCCGGGCTCTCGCCGAGGAGTTGCGCGCGCTGGCGGATCGAGTGCCACCGGAGGTGCTGGGGTTGAGCCAGAGCCCGAGAGATGCCGAGTAGTCGCTGGTCGCGTGCGCCGGGTGTCATCCTCGGAACGCTCACGACGCTCAACGCGCTCAACTACCTGGATCGCTACGTCGCCGCCGCCACGCTGCCCCTGATCCTCGTCGACCTGGCGATCTCGGATGCTCAGGGAGGTCTCCTCCAGTCGCTCTTCATCGTCGCGTACTCGCTGGCCTGCGCGCCGGCGGGCTGGCTCGGGGACTCCGGGAGTCGCCTCAGGCTGATTGCTGGCGGTGTGTTCGTGTGGAGCCTGGCGACGGTGGCGTCGGGCCTGGCGCCAACCTATGGCTGGCTGCTGCTCGCCCGGGCCGTCATCGGCGTCGGGGAGGCGAGCTACGCGGTCGTCACCCCGTCGTTACTCTCGGATTGCTATCCGGCCGAACAGAGAGCGCGGGTACTCGGCGTCTTCTATGCCGCAATTCCGGTCGGCTCCGCCCTCGGCTACATCGTGGGCGGGCTGATCGGCGAAGCCTACGGCTGGCGGAACGCCTTCTTCGTCGCCGGCGCGCCGGGCGCCGTCCTGGCTTTCCTGATCCTGCGCCTCACGGAGCCGCCCAGAGGCGCTCAGGATGCCGCCGGCATCACGCCCACGCCACTCGGACTCGGGCCGTCACTGGGCGCCCTGGTCAGCCGTCGCAGCTACGTCGTCAATACTGCCGCGCAGGTCATCTACACGTTCGCCATGGGCGGCCTGGCGACGTGGATGCCGACGTATTTCGTGCGGGCGCGCGGGATCCCGCTGGGGAGCGCGTCGGCGACGTTCGGTCTGATCCTGGTGGCGGCGGGCTTTGCCGGGACGCTTCTCGGCGGGCGCATCGCCGGCGCGGTGGCGCGTCGGCGCCCCGGCGCCGACTTCACCGTGTCGGGCTGGTCACTGGTGGTGTCCATCCCGTTCGCGCTCTTCGCGGTGCTGGCGCCGCAGCCGGCCGTGTTCTGGCCGGCCATGTTCGTCACGCTGCTCCTGCTCTTCGTCAACGTGGGACCGCTCAACGCGGCGATGGCCAACGTGCTCCCCGCCGAGCTGCGCGCCCGCGGGTTCGCCGTGACGACGATGCTGATGCATCTGCTCGGCGATGCCGCCTCGCCGTGGCTGATCGGTGCCGCGTCCGACCGGATCGGGCTCCGGCTCCCCGTCGTCGTGACGGGATGTCTGCTGGCCGTGGCGGGCGTCGTGCTTCTCTGGGGCCGAGCGACGCTGGAGACCGATCTCATCGCGACGCGCGCGTTGGCCTCGACGCAAAGGGAGACGTGAGATGAGTGACGCGACGCCAACGCTCTGGGCCGTGCGACTCGGTCTGGTGGTTGCCGGCTCTCGCCGCCCTGGTAGGAGGCTGAGCGTCAGTGTCCGGCCGCTTGAAGGACTACCGCCCCCCGACGGTTTTGCATGTGGGCCTCCGCGGGAATCGGCCCCATAATGCTCCTGCTCGGCAGCCCGCTCTGACGAGAAGGGGTGGCTCAAGAGTGAGCGGGCACGCCTAGAGACTTACCAGGCCGATCTGCCCTGGCGTCACTGAACCTGCTGATATTCCTGGAACTCGGTCCCGGTATCAGTTTTGCCCTGGAAGACTGCCATGGAAGCCATCCGGTCAGGGGTCGTGGACTTCCTATCCCGGGCGCCCCAGATGGTCCGGCGGCTTGGCCGCCGGGCGCTCTGCTGGGCCGGCCCGCTCGGTCGCGGAGAGGGGTTGGGCATGCGGCTCAGCTCCAAGATCTTCCTTGCCTCCGCGCTCGTGATCGTCGTGCTCGCGGGCGTCAGCGCGCTGAGCCTCGGCGCGGTGGGCCGTCTGGTGTCCGTCAACCGGGAGATCACGACCCGAACGATCCCCGCGCTCAGCCTCACCGCGTCCGCCCGCGAGGCGATCCCGCCGCTCCTGGCGCTGGAGACCCGCGCGGTGGTGCTGGGCGACCGACGCTACGCGACGTCGTGGACCGAGCTGTCGGCGTGGATCGCCGAGGACCTCGAGCGCCTCGCCGAGTATGCGCTGAGCGAGCGGGAGATGGGGCACCTCCGCGACGCGAGCGCTGCGTTCGGAGAGTACCGGCGCATCGTCGCCGAGGAGCACGCGCTGCTCCGGCGCGGCGACCGCGCGAGCGCCCTTCGTCTGACGGAAGCCGCCGCGCGGGTGCTCGCCGAGCAGGTCCGGGAGAGCCTGGACGGGCTGATGGCGGCGACCCGCGAACGGGTCGTCGCGGCGCAGGCCGAGGCCGCGCGTCTCGAGGCCCGCACGTGGACCGTGGTGCTGATCTCGCTCGGCGCGGCGGTCGCCCTCGCGCTCGTCGTGACGGCGATCATCGCTCGGCGGATGACTCGCTCCCTCGACCTGCTGTCCTCCGCCACGGCGGAGGTCGCCGCGAGCTCGTTTCGTGAGCCCATCGCGATCGAAAGCCGCGACGAGATCGGGGCCCTCGCGCGCTCGTTCAACTCGATGGCGAGCCAGCTGCGCCAGATGGAGGAGGCGAAGCGCGAGTTCTTCGCGACCGTCTCACACGAGCTCCGCTCGCCGCTCACGTCGATCCGCGGCGCCGTCGACCTCCTTCACGAGGGCGCTCCCGGCCCGCTCACGGAGAAGCAGGGGCGTCTCACCGGCATCATCGGACAGAGCTCCGAGCGGCTGCTCCGGCTCGCCAATCAGATCCTCGAGATGTCGCGCCTCCGCGCCGGGCTCGTGGAGCTCGACCGTAAGCCGCTTGACCTCGCGTCGCTCGTGACCCGCGGCGTCGAGGAGCTTCACCCACAGGCCGAGGAGGCGGGTGTCACCATCGAGTGCGAGCGCTACGGGTCGCACTTCGCATACCTCGGCGACGAGGAACGGCTCTACCAGCTCGTGATCAACCTCGGCGCCAACGCGATCCGCTTTACCCCGAGCGGCGGACGCGTCATCGTGCGGGTCATCGACTCGAGCCCGGAGTTCGAGCTCCAGGTCGAGGACACGGGCGTGGGAATCCCCGCCGATGCCCTGCCGAGCATCTTCGACCCCTATCGGCAGGCACACCGAGATCGGGGCGGCACCGGCCTGGGCCTGGCGATCGTGCGGGGCGTCGCGAACGCCCACGGAGGTCGGGTGATCGCCGAGTCGCGCGAGGGGAAGGGCAGCCGCTTCACCGTCCTCCTGCCGCGCTCGTAAGAGCCAGGTCCACCAAAAGACGCCGAATCGCTGGCGGCTAGCCCGCATTATTCACGAACCGCACCGCGCCGTCGGACGGGTGGCACCAGGGTGTCCCCGGCCCGCCGGGCGGAAGTGGGACCCCCGAGTCCCGCCCGCAGCTCGAAGAGCTGCGTTCGGGCGAGTGGGTGACGGAGC
>DASPZZ010000080.1:0-2823 GCA_035635995.1 Binatia bacterium
GGCATGACGCTGACACCGATAGGCTTGGCGTTCATGATAGAAGAGTGTGTTAACTCTTAGCAGAGGAGCGCCACATGATCAAATCGTGCGTGGCCCTGGCCGCGGTCGTCTGTGCGGCGGTGGCCACGCCGGTGCCGGGTCACGGCCAGGTATTTCTCGCCTCGCGGCCGCATCCCGACTTCATGATCGGCCCCCTCTTCGTGGTCGCCAGCGTGAGCCCGGGCACTCCGGACGTCACCGTCAACCTCTCCTGGAGCCTGACGACGGGGCCGGTCACGCGCAAGGCGAACATCGAGCAGGACCTCTACCTTCTCTGGCCCGCGGAGATCGTCGAGGCCACGGCCCCCGGCGCGGCCGACCCGCAGCTCACGCGCGAGCTCGAGCGCCGGGGTCTCAGCGTCGTCGGCAGCGGGCGTCTCGTGCTGAGGAGCCGCGACCGCATGCAGGTCGGTACCGCGGCGCTCGGTGAGCCGGTCTCGGTGACGCCTTCGTTCGCGAACTTCACACGGCCGGGATCCCAGTCCGGCGTGGTGACGTACATCAAGATCCCGTGGACGCCGAGCATGGCCGACCCCATCTCGATCGTCACGCTCGTCCTGCCATTCCGGGGCCTCCTGGTGGCGAAGGCCGGAACGTGGCTCGAAGACCTCTTCTGGGGCAGGCGCCAGGTGCTCACCGCGGGCTTCGGCGATCTGGGTCCGCCGGCGCTCGGGCTCTTCGCGCTCTACTACGAGCGCCGCGATCGCATCGTGCACCTGGCGCGTGACTACTCGCTGCTCATCGCCAACTTCGGCGATTCGGACCATCTCAAGATCGAGGAGATCTCGCCGCCCACGGCCGTGCGCCGCCAGAGCCGGGTGCGGGCGGGCGGCGAGGTGGTCGCGCTGACGCTCCTGCCGTCGCAGGACGTCGCGACCCAGAGCCTGCGCGTGCAGTACCACTACTTCACCGGCCGCATCAACTGGCGCCCGATCGTGATCTCGGCGGTGATCTTGCTGGTCACGAACTTCGCGGGCGTCTTCATGCTCAGCACGGACGTGAGCCGCCGCATCCGGCGCCGCCGCCGCGCCCGGCGCCGGTTCGAGGCGGCGGCGGCGTCGGTGAACGGCGTGCCGTCGCGCGACTCGCTCGTCACCTTGATCCCGGCCGGCACGCGCTACGACGAGGTCGTGGCCCGATTCGGCCGGCCCGACGAGGAGCACGAGCGGGTGACGCCCCCGGGCCGCCGCACGCTGCTCTACCGCGGGGGCAACGGCGGCGAGCACCACGAGGTGGCGATCGAGCTCTACGACGACCGCGTCCGTGAGATCACCTGCATCACCAGCCGCTGAGGAGCGAGCGAATGATCAAACCGTACACCGCCGTCGGCCTGATCCCCACCGTGCGCGGCATCCGCAAGCGCGGGGACATCAAGCTCAACCTCGAGCATCTCTCGCACCTGGTGAAGGCGGCGTCGTGGCTCTCGAGTCTCGACCTCCCCGTGCGGCTCATCGCGTTTCCCGAGGGGGCCTTGCAGGCGTTCAACGACGAGGTGCTTGATCTCGATCACGTGACGTTCGCGCGCGAGTGCGCGATCGACATTCCCGGCGAGGAGACCGAGGCGCTCGGCCGGATCGCGAAGGAATACAACGCGTTCGTGATGGCGCAGGCCAAGGCGAAGCACCCGGACCTCAAGGACCGGTACTTCAACGTCGGCTTCATCATCAACCCGCGGGGCAAGGTGATCCTGAAGCACTACAAAGTCTCGCCGCTGTTCCCGGTGGAGCACTCGGTCTGCCCGCACGACGTGTACGACTGGTGGGTCGAGAAGTACGGCAAGACGCTCGACGCGTTCTGGCCGGTCGCCGACACCGAGATCGGGCGGCTCGGCATCATGATGGCGAACGAGGGATCGTATCCGGAGAACGCGCGGGCGCTCGCGCTGAACGGCGCCGAGGTGGTCTATCGAGCGTCCTACCCGCACCCGGCGACCGGCAACGAGATCTTCGAGATCCAGAGTCGCGCCCGCGCGCTCGACAACAACATGTACCTCGTCGCCCCGAACATGGGGACCTACTACCTCTTCCCGGAGGAGACGACGCCGATCGACACGTTCGGCGGCCGGTCCTTTATCATCGACTACAAGGGGCGGATCGTCGGCCGGCAGGACTACGGCGCCGGCTCGACCTACGTCGGCGGCGTGATCGACATCGAAGCGCTCCGCGACCACCGGGCGCGGGCCCAGTGGGACAACTGGATGAAAGATCTGAGAACCGAGCTCTACCAGATCCTCTACGAGCGGCCGATCTACCCGAAGAACCTCTACCTGAAGCGGGCGCCGATGAAGCACGCGGAGTACCGTGAGAAGGTCATCCGGCGTCAGATCCGGCTGATGCACGACCGCGACATCTGGAAGCGGCCGGCCCGATGATGGTCCGACTCCTCGTCTCGTTGCTGGTGCTGCTTCCGCTGCAGGCCGCGGCCGAGGTGCGGCTGCCGGCCGGCTTCACCGCCCAGGTCTACGTGACGGGCGAGGGCTTCGACACCGACGCCACGCGCGGCATCCGGGGTATCCCGGCCACCTCCACCTTGGCGTTCGATCAGAGCGGGCTCCTCTACCTGGCGCGCACGGGACGGCGCTACGTCGGCGGCGAGGCCTACGACCTCTGGCCCATCTATCGGATTCCCGCCGGCGGCGCGCGGCTGAGTCCCGACGTGGAGAGCCGATACTTCTACGGTCCCCCGCTCCTGAACCCGCAGGTGGGAGCGATGCGCCGCGGCCGCGAGCTCTTCGTGACGACGTTCGATCGCGATCGCAAAGTGGGTGCGGTCTATCGCGTCGTC
>DASPZZ010000081.1:0-3985 GCA_035635995.1 Binatia bacterium
GGCGCCGACATCCGGAACATCCTCGATTTCGAGAAGGACTATCCGGGCACGCGCGTGGTGAAGCTCGAGCAGAACTATCGCTCGACCCAGCGCATCCTGTCGCTGGCCTCGGCGGTGATCGACCACAATCGTCAGCGCAAGGACAAGACGCTGTGGACCGAGAATCCCGAGGGCGATCCGGCGAAGCTCTACCGCGCCTGGGACGAGCACGAGGAATCGAACTTCGTCGCCCAGACGATCCTCGGGCTCCGCGGCGAGGGCGTGCCGTGGGACGGCGTGGCTGTCTTCTACCGCACGAACGCGCAGTCGCGCGTGCTGGAAGACGCGCTGCGCCGCGCGCGCATCCCGTACGGGATCGTCGGCGGCGTCCGGTTCTACGAGCGCAAGGAAATCAAGGACGCGCTCGCATATATGCGGCTCGCGGTCAATCCGGCGGACGACGTCGCGTTCCGGCGCGCCACCCAGACTCCGGTGCGCGGGATCGGGCCGGCGACGCTCGCCCGCCTGGCCGAGGCGCGCGCGGGCCGGGCCCTGCTCGCCGTCGCCGCCGAGCCCCCGGCCGCGATCACGGGCAAGGCGCGCCGGGGGCTCGAAGAGTTCGCGGCGCTGATCCGCGGGCTGTCCGAGCAGCGCGGCAAGGTGCCGCCGCCCGCGTTCATCGATCATCTGCTGGACGCGACGGGCTATCGGGAGGCGCTCCGCGTGGAACGCTCGCCCGAGGCCGAGGCGCGCCTGGAGAACCTCGAAGAGCTGATCGCCGCCGCCGAGGACTACATGCACGCGGACTCGAGCCCGACCCTCGAGGGGTTCCTGGACGGGATCGCGCTGATGGCCGACATCGACGAGATGAAGGACGAGGGCGCGCGGGTCACCTTGATGACGCTGCACTCGGCCAAGGGGCTCGAGTTCCCGGCCGTGTTCCTGACGGGCATGGAAGAGGGCGTGTTTCCGCATGCCCGTTCGATGAACGACGAGGACGAGATCGAGGAGGAGCGCCGCCTCTGCTACGTGGGACTGACGCGCGCCCGCGAGCGCCTCTATCTCTCGTATGCGCTCCACCGCCGGATCCACGGCTACGGCGTCGGCGAGCCGTCGCGGTTCCTGCGCGAGATGCCCGAGAACCAGCTCGTCTCCTTGAACACGCGGCGCGAGGCGCCGCCGGGCTACGCCGAGGACGCGGCGGCCTACGCCGCGGCCGCCGACACGGTCGGCGAGGACCTGCCGTTTCGCGTCGGAGCCCGCGTGCGGCACGCGCGCTTCGGCGAAGGGCTGGTGGTCGGCATCGAGCGGGACGGCTCCGACTACGTGGTGACGGTCGGCTTCGCGAGCGTGGGGCGCAAGCGGCTCTCGGTCCAGTACGCACATCTCGAGGAGATCTGAGGCGATGATCGACCGCAAGGACGTCGAGCACGTGGCGCGCCTGACGCGCCTGGCCCTGACCGAGGGAGAGCTCGAGCGGATGCGCGAGCAGCTCAACACGATCCTCGCCCACCTGGATACGCTTCGCGCCGTGCCGACGGAGGGCGTCGAGCCCACGTCGCACGCGGTGGACGTGGTCAACGTGATGCGCGAGGACGAGGTCGGGCCGTGTTTGTCGCAGGATGCCGCGCTCGCCAACGCGCCGGACCCGATCGGCGGTCTCTTTCGGGTGCCGCGGATCATCGAGGAGTGATGCACCGGCCCATCCACGAGCTGAGCGACGCCTACCGCCGGGGCGACCTCACCCCCACCGCGGTCGCCGAGGACTACCTGGCGCGGATCGGCGCGCTCGACGGCAAGATCGGCGCGTACCTCACGGTCGTGCGCGATCAGGCGCTGGCGGCCGCGCGGGAGTCCGAGCTTCGCTGGCGCGCCGGCTCGCCGCGCGGACCGCTGGACGGCGCGCCGATCGCGCTCAAGGACGTCATGTGCACGGCCGGCGTGAGGACCACCGCCGGGTCGAAGGTGCTCGAGCGCTTCGTGCCGCCCTACGACGCGACGACCGTCGAGCGGCTGCGGGCGGCCGGCGTCGTGATTCTGGGCAAGACCAACCTGGACGAGTTCGCGATGGGCTCGTCCACCGAGCACTCGGCCTTTCATCCCACGCGCAACCCGTGGGATCTGGCGCGTGTGCCCGGCGGATCGTCCGGAGGCTCGGCCGCCGCGGTGGCCGGCGGGCTCGCGGCGGGCTCGTACGGCAGCGACACCGGCGGCTCGATCCGGCAACCCGCCGCGTTCTGCGGCGTCGTCGGCCTGAAGCCGACCTACGGCCGCGTGTCGCGCTACGGGCTGATCGCCCTGGCCTCCTCGCTCGACCAGATCGGCCCCTTCGCCCAGGACGTCACGGACACGGCGCTCCTGCTCGGCGCGGTCGCGGGCTACGATCGGCGCGACGCCACGTCGATCCAGGCGCCCGTGCCCGACTATGCGGCCGAGCTCGCCAGGGGCGTCGCCGGCCTCACGCTCGGGCTACCGGACGAGTACTTCATCGACGGCATGGACCCGGACGTCGAGCACGCGGTCCGGCAGGCGATCGACGTGCTGAAGGGGCTCGGCGCCCGGGTCGAGCGTGTGTCGCTGCCGACCACGCGGCACTCGCTGGCGGCGTACTACGTGATCCTGCCCGCCGAAGCCTCGTCGAATCTGGCGCGATACGACGGCGTCAAGTTCGGGCTGCGCGTCGCCGGCCGCGATCTGGTCGAGATGGAGAGCCGCACCCGCGCGGCGGGATTCGGCGCGGAGGTCAAGCGGAGGATCATGCTCGGTACCTACGCGCTGTCGGCCGGCTATTACGACGCCTACTACGGCAAGGCCCAGAGCGTCCGGACGCTCGTGCGCCGCGAATTCGCCGCGGCGTTCGCGCACGTCGACCTGATCGTCGCGCCGACGACGCCGAACGTCGCGTTCAAGCACGGCGAGAAGGAAGATCCGCTGTCGATGTACCTCAACGACGTCTTCACGATCCCGGGGAACCTGTCGGGGATCCCCGGGGTCTCGGTGCCGTGCGGCTTCAGCGCGGCCGGGCTGCCGATCGGGCTCCAGGTCCTCGGCCGTCCGCTCGACGAGGCTCGCGTGCTGCGCGCGGCCTATGCCTACGAGCAGGCGACCACGTGGCGGTCGCGCCGTCCGGAGCTGACGTGAGCGCGACCCCCTACGAGACCGTCATCGGCCTCGAGGTCCACGCCCAGCTCTCGACGCGGTCGAAGATGTTCTGCGGCTGTCCGACCACCTTCGGCGCGCGACCCAACACCCAGACCTGCCCGGTGTGTCTCGGCATGCCCGGCGTGCTCCCGGTCGTGAATCGCCGGGCCGTCGAGTTCGGCATCCGTACCGCGCTCGCGTTCGGCTGCCGCGTCAACGAGGCGTGCCGCTTCGCGCGCAAGCACTATTACTACCCGGACATGCCGAAGAACTACCAGATCAGCCAGTACGAGGAGCCGCTGGCCGAGGACGGGTTCCTCGAGATCGACGTCGAGGGCGGCGTGCGCTCGATCGGGATCCAGCGCCTGCACCTCGAGGAGGACGTCGGCAAGCTCCTTCACGAGGGCACGCTCGAGACCGCGCAGGCGAGCCTGGTCGATTTCAACCGCTCCGGTGTGGCGCTCATGGAGACCGTGTCGAGGCCGGAGATCAGCTCGCCCGAAGAGGCCGCCTCCTACCTGAGAGCCTTCCGGTTGGTGCTGATCTTCCTGGGTGTCTGCGACGGCAACATGGAGGAGGGCTCGCTCCGGTGCGATGCGAACGTCTCGATCCGGCCGCGCGGGAGTGCCACGCTCGGGACGAAGGTCGAGATCAAGAACCTGAATTCGTTCCGCAACGTCCAGCGGGCGCTCGAGTTCGAGGTGCGGCGCCAGGCGCAGGCCCTCGACGCGGGCGAGCGGATCGTCCAGGAAACGCGCCTGTGGGAGGCCGACCGCGGCTACACGCGCTCGATGCGATCCAAGGAGTTCGCTCACGACTACCGTTACTTCCCGGAGCCCGACCTGGTGCCGCTCCAGATCGACCG
>DASPZZ010000082.1:0-27517 GCA_035635995.1 Binatia bacterium
GTCCCGCCCGCAGCTCGAAGAGCTGCGTTCGGGCGAGTGGGTGACGGAGCCCGGCGGGCCGGGGACACCCTGGTGCCACCCGTCCGGCTCGCGGCGCCGTCTTCGTGAATAATGCGGGCTAGGGCTTTCGCCACGGCCCGCCGTCGCGGGCGATGAATGCTTCGGCTTCCGGCGGTCCCCAGGTGTCGGCTTCGTAGAGGTAGGGCGCCGGCGCCGCGTCCTGAGCCCACGCGTCGAGCACCGGACCGAGCAGCGACCAGGCCTGCTCGACCCAGTCGGCGCGCGCGTAGAGCGTCGAGTCCCCGTGCACCGCGTCGAGCAGGAGCCGCTCGTACGCCTCGGGAGGCTCGGCACCGAAGACCTCGCCGTAGCGAAAGTCGAGGCCCACCGGCAAAAGCTTGAGATCCGGGCCGGGCATCTTCGCCGCCACGGTCAACGCCATGCCCTCGTCCGGCTGGATGCGGATCACGAGCTCGTTCGGCTCGACACCGGCCGGATCGCGATGGAAGATCATGTGAGGGGTGCGGTGGAAGCGGATCGCGATCTCGCTCACGCGCTTCGCCAAACGCTTGCCGGTCCGCAGGTAGATGGGCACCCCGGCCCAGCGCCAGTTGTCGACGGTGAGTCGCAGAGCCGCGTACGTCTCGGTCTTCGAGTCCGGGGCCACTCCTTTCTCCTGCCGGTAGCCCGGCACCGACTTGCCCGCGACGAACCCCGGGCCGTACTGGCCCCGGAGCGCGACCTCGTCGACCTTGCGCGGATCGATCGGTCGGATGGCGCGCATCACCTTGTTCTTCTCGTCGTGCACCGGCCCGGCGTCGAAGGTGACGGGAGGCTCCAGCGCGATGAGGCACAAGAGCTGGAGCAGGTGATTCTGCATCATGTCGCGCAGCGCGCCCGCCTCCTCGTAGTACGCGCCGCGCGTCTCCACGCCGATCGACTCCGCGACGGTGATCTGGATCTCGGCGACGTGGTTGCGGTTCCACAGCGGCTCGAAGATTCCGTTGGCGAACCGGAGCACGAGGAGGTTCTGTACGGTCTCCTTGCCGAGGTAGTGATCGATGCGATAGATCTGCTCCTCGCGAAAGACCCGGCCCAGCCGGCTGTTGAGCGCCCGCGCGCTCTCGTAGTCGTGCCCGAAGGGCTTCTCGACGATGATGCGGGTCCAGCCGCCCTGCGGGCGCGCGAGTCCCGAGGTGCCGAGATTCTCGACGATGGTGTCGTACAGGCTCGGCGGCGTCGCGAGGTAGAAGAGGCGATTCGCGGGCCCGGGCCGCCCCCCTTCGATGTCCTTCAGGGCCCGCTCGAGCGACTTGTAGAGCGCGGGATCGGCCGGATCGCCGGGGACGTAGGAGAGCGCCGCGGCGAAGCGGTCCCAGACGTTCGCGGACGGCGGCTGGATGCGCGCGAACTCCCGGACCGCCTCGCGCATGCGCCGGCGAAACTCGTCGTCGCTCACCTCGCTGCGCCCGCTGCCGATGATCGCGTACGGCTCCGGCAGCGTGCGCCCCGCGTAGAGGCTCCAGAGAGCGGGCACGAGCTTCCGGCGCGTGAGGTCGCCGGAGGCTCCGAAGATCAGCAGCGTGAACGGCTCGTCGGTCATCGTCGGCATCGCTACCGGACCCCGCTGACCGGATGCAGCGCCGCCGCCGCCCGATCGGTCAGCCAGACGAGCTCGCCGTCGGTCGGTCGGACGAGCGCGGCGGGCAGCATCGCCTGCTCGGAGAGCACGGCCCTGACGATCTTCGCCTTTTCGGGGCCCGCGACCAGGAAGACGACGCGCGCCGCCGCGTTGAGCACGGGGAACGTGAGGGTCAAGCGTTGCGGGATCTGTGCGGCCGTGACGTGCACGGCGGCCACGGTGCGGAACACCTCCCGGAGAACGGGCGAGCCGGGGAACAGGGACGCGGTGTGCCCGTCGACCCCCAGCCCCAGGAGCACGACGTCGAAGCGTGGGAGCTCTCCGCGCCGGGTCCCGAACGCCTTGGCCAGCTCGACGGCGTACGCGGCGGCGGCGCCGTCGGCGTCGGCCTGCTCGCCGCGCATCCGCAGAATCTGGGCCGGCGGAATGGGCACGCGCGACAGGAGGGTCTCGTACGCCATCCGGTAGTTCGATTCGGGATGCTCGGGCGGCACGGCGCGCTCGTCGCCGAAGAAGACCCACGTCCGGTCCCAGCGCACGCGCTCGCTGAACGCGGGCAGCGCGAGCCGAGCGTAGGTCGCGCGCGGCGTCTCGCCTCCGGCCAGGCACACCATGAATCGGCCGCGCTCCTTGATGGCCTGGGTCGCGGCGTCGACGATGAGGTGGGCGGCGGCCTCGGCAAGCGTGGCGGGATCCGTGCAGACGGTCAGGTTGGCGTCCGAGCCCATGCTCTGATCATACCCTCTCATCGAGCCGGCGCTGGCGCTCGAGCGCGTCGCGGTACCGGACATGGTGGGCTCGGTCGGGTACGAACGTCTCACCCAGCGGCTGGCGGGCCGTGGCCAGGTCCGTCAGGACGCCGAGTGCCTCAAGCGCTAGCAGTGCCGCGCCCCGGCTCGTCGCCTCGGGCTCCGCCGACCACGTGACAGGGTGTCCGAGGGCGTCGGCGATGATCTGGGTCCAGACGCGAGAGTGGCCGAGGGCGCCGCCGGAGGCCACGATCGTGTGACCGGATGACGCGCAGGGCACCAGGAGGCCGTAGACGGCAGCGAGCCGAAGCGCCACGGCTTCCAGGGCTGCGCGGACGATCTCGATGCCGCTCGTGTCCAGCCGAAGGCCGCTGATCGCTCCTCGCCTCCCGCCGCGCCATCCGGGCGACCGCTCGCCGGCAAGATGAGGGAGGACCGTGAGGCCGTGGCCATCGGGTGGCAGCGCGGCGAGGGCGGCCTCGATCTCCTCGTCGCGCCCCAGCCGAAGCACCTGGCGACACCACGCGTAGACGTTGCCGCCTTCCGAGGTCGCGCCCCCCACGAGCGCGCGGCTGCGATCGACCCGGTAGCGCCAGAGCCCGCGCGGCGGGACGGGCTCTTCTCGGGTCACGACCCTGAGGGCCGCCGACGTGCCCACGTTGAGGGCAATCCGGGCGGGATCGACACAGTCTGAGCCGATGTTGCTCGCCGCTCCGTCACCGACAGCGGGATACCAGGTCGCGGTGCGGAGCGCCGGCCACCGACTCGCCCACGGCGTGCGCAGCCCACGCCGCGGCTCGGTGCGGTCGCTCAGCGGGAAGAGAAGGTGCTCGTCGATCTCGGCCGCGGCCAGCGCCTCGGCGTCCCAGCGCGCCGTTGCCTGATCGATGAGGCCGGTCGCGGACGCCATCGACACGCTCGTCGCCGCCTCGCCGAACAGCGAGAGCTCGAGAAACTCCCCGAACGAGCCCCACCGCGCCACGCGGCGGGCCTCGGTGGGGCGCTCGCGGGCGAGCCACCGGAGCTTGGCGGGCCAGTACGAGGCGTGCAGGTGGCAGCCGGTGCGAGCGTGCAGGGCCTCGTCGTCCAGCGCCGAGCGAAGCAGCTGAGCGTCCTCGACGCTTCGTGTGTCGGCCCACATATAGACCGGTGTGACCGGACGGCCGCCCGAGTCGAAGCCCAGGAGCCCATGCCAGAATGTCGCGACGCCGACCGCGCGGGTCTCCTCGGGCGGCCGGTTCGGATGGATGGCGTCCAGACACGCGGCCACCGCCTCCAGCAGCCGGCCCGCGTCGTGCTCGACGCCGCCATCCGGTGTCAAGCTGGGCGCATAGTGCACCTGGTGCGAGCGCCCGAGGATAGGGCGACCTCCGGCGTCGTAAAACGCAGCGCGCGCAGACGAGGTCCCGACGTCGAGCGCGATGACCACTGAGTTAAGATAGCCCCCATGGCGGAGAGCTGGGAAATTCTCACCCTGAGAGGACTGGCGGCCACCGACGAGCGCGCCGAGAAGTTCGTGGGCACGCTCGTCATCCATCGCGAGGGCAGCGCCGAGCCGGTGGAGTCCGTGACCGTATCGATCAAGCGTACGGTCCTGGCCGAGCTGCACGAGAATCTCGGGCGCCTTCTCGCCCGATCCACCGGGATCAAACGGAGAACCTCATGACTCGCATTCGCGTCCTGAGTCCGGTCGGCGTCGCCTCGAGCGACACGCTGAGCGTGCCGCCTCTACCCCAGTCGCTTGCCGGCCGTACGGTCGGCTTCATCGACAACAGGAAGGCGAACTTCGACAGGCTCGCCGACGAGATCGGGGCGATCCTGTCCGCCGAGCACGGCGTCAAGGCCGTCATCCGACGGCGCAAGGCCAACGCCGCGACGCCGGCCGCTCCGGAGATCCTCGCCGGCCTGGCCAAGGATTGCGACGTCGTCTTTGCCGGCTCAGCCGACTGAGGGTCCTGCACGTCGTGGAGTCTCCACGACGCCATCGAGCTGGCGAAGGCGGGCACTCCGGCCGGCCTGATCGGCACGACGGTTTTCCAGGGGCTCGCGGTGAGCGAGCTGGGCGCCCTCGGCATCTCCGGGCTCCCCCTCGTCATGATCGAGCACCCGCTCGGCGGCGAGCGGAGCGAGGGCATCAGCCGTAGAGCGCGCCAGGCCGTCGAACAGCTCAAGAGCCTGCTGACTCAACCGCCCGGAGCGAGCACGACGCTTACGGGCGAGATCGGGCGTGCGGAGCCGGCTCGCGTCTCGAGCAGGCCACCCTCGATCCAAGCCGGCCTCACGGACCCCGCTACAACAAACCCCGCTACCACAAGCCCCGTTACAGTAAACGACACTCCGGAAGCAGTGCTCGCCGCCTTCTGCGAGCGGGAATGGTGCGACGGCCTGCCGATCGTGCCGCCCACCGAGGAGCGCGTGCGAACCATGCTGGGCGGCGCGCCCGCCGACCGGTCGCTCGGCGCGATGCCGCCGCTCTGGCGCCAGGCGACGCTCGAGAAGCTCGCCGTCAACGCCGTGATGGCCGGCTGCGAGCCCGCGTACTTTCCCCTTGTCGTCACGGCGGTGCAGGCGATGCTCGAGCCTGCGTTCAATCTCTACGGCGTCCAGGCGACGACGCATCCGGTCGCGCCGCTCCTGGTCGTGCACGGCCCGATCGCGGCCGAGCTCGGCTTGCACGCGGGGAGCGGGTGCTTCGGTCCCGGCTTTCGCGCCAACGCGACGATCGGTCGGGCGATCCGGTTGATCCTCATGAACGTCGGCGGCGCCTGGCCCGGCCGCCACGACATGGCGACCCAGGGGAGCCCCGCGAAGTTCTCGTACTGTATCGCCGAGCGCGCGGACGCCTCCCCCTGGGGCGCGCTGCACGACGACAACCGCGTCACCGTCTTCGGCGGGGAGCCGCCGCACAACGTGAACGATCACGTGTCGACGACCGCCGCCGGCATTCTCGCGACGGTGGCCGACACCGCCGTCTCGCTCGGGTCGAACGTCGGCTGGTATTTCTCCCAGAGCCAGCTGCTGATCGTGCTGGGGCCGGAGCACGCCCAAACGATCGCGAACGACGGATTCAGCCGGGCCGACGTCCAGCGTTTCGTCTTCGAGCACGCGCGGCTCCCGCTCCGGACGCTCAAGCTCGGCGGCATGTGGGGCATCCAGGACTGGCCGCGCTGGATGAACGCCGTCACCGACGACGACGCGCTGCTGCCGCAGGTGCCGTCGCCGGAGGACGTGATGGTCATGGTCGCGGGCGGCCCGGGCAAGCACTCGGCGGTCGTCCCGAACTGTACCTTCAGCCGCGCGGTGTCCCGCCCGATCCGGCCGATCTGACCGCGCGCGTCACCCTCGGTCGGTCAGCACCAGACCGAGCGCGGCGACGAGCAGCAGCGCGCCCACGCCTCCGGCGGCGCCGAGCCGCTCGCCGAAGAGCGCCACGCCCAGGATCGTCGCCGTCAAGGGCTCCAGCAGCGTCGTGACGCCGGCGACCGACGCGGGCACGTGCCGGAGCCCGACCGTGTAGATGGCGTAAGCCCCCGCGGTCGCGACCCCTCCGAGATAGAGCAGCCACGGCCAGCCGAGCGCCAGCTGCGCGAGCGGGGCGTCGGTCCAGACGAGCGCCGGTGTGAGCAGGAGGGCGCCGATCGTGAACGTGAGCGCGGTCATGGGGAGCGGCGCCGAGCGCCGCAGGCTCACCTTCGCCGTGAGCACGTACAGCGCATAGGCCAGACCCGCCACGAGGGCCAGCAGCGCGCCGGCGAGGAATCGTGCCGATGGAGCGACCGACCCCGACGGCGCGGCGACGAGCAGCGCGGTGCCGAGCACGCCGAGCCCCAGCGCCCCACAGACGCGCGCCGTGAGGCGCTCGCCGATCAGCCACGGGGCGAGCGCCGCGATCATCAGCGGGGCCGAGCAGATCGCGACGAGCGCGACCACGGCGATCCCGCTGAGCGTGACGGCCGTGAAGTACGCCGCCTGGTAGCCGGCCATGCAGGCACCCATCGCGAGACAACGCCGCCGGTCACCCGACGCGACGGCGAACGGCCTGGTCGCCAGCGACGTCGCGAGGAGCAGCAGGATCGCGGCGACCCACAGCCGTGCCACGCCGACCAGCAGCGGGCTCGCGGCGGCACGCTCGGCGAGCACGGTCATCACCGATCCGCTCGTCCCCCAGGAGATCGCGGCGAGCGCGATGAGGAGCAGACCGCCGACGGTCCAGGGGACTTGACGCGCCCGGTGCACCCCGCGATCATAGCCCGGGCGCGGCATCGTCCGGGCACCCAGCGAAGCGACAGGGGGAGTTTCTTCCATGAAGATCGGATTCATCGGAATCGGCGCCATGGGCCAGCCGATGCTGGCGAACCTCGTGAAGAATGGGCACCGTCTCGTCGCGTACGACGTGGTCGAGACCGCCGTGGCCGCTGCCGTCGAGCTCGGCGCCACGCGGGCCGATTCGGCGGCCGCGGCCGCGCGCGACAGCGAGCTGGTGATCACGGTCCTCCCCTCGTCGTCGCACGTCGAGTCCGTGTATCTCGGCGCCGGCGGCGTGCTGGAAGGCGTCGCCGCCGGACGGTTGTGCATCGACATGTCCACGATCGATCCGAGCGTGTCGCGGCGGGTCGCGGAGGCGGTGGGCCGGCGCGGCGCGCGCTTCCTCGACGCGCCGGTGTCCGGCGGCGTTCCGCGCGCGACGGACGGGACGCTCGCCATCATGGTCGGCGGCGACGCGCGCGATTTCGAGGAGGCGCGCCCCGTGTTGTCGGCGATGGGCGCGAACATCATCCACGTCGGGCCGGTGGGATCGGGCGAGGTCGCCAAGCTTTGCAACAACCTGATCGCGGGCGTCGCCGCGGTCGCGGTCAGCGAGGCGTTCAGGATCGCCGAGGGGTTCGGCGTCGACCCGAAGGTCCTGACCGACGTCA
Organism: Binatia bacterium; assembly: GCA_035635995.1. Lineage (GTDB taxonomy): Bacteria > Methylomirabilota > Methylomirabilia > Rokubacteriales > CSP1-6 > AR31. Next base: position 7,308 of record DASPZZ010000082.1, read on the forward strand.
TCTCCAAATCGTCGGGCAACACCTGGGTCATGGAGCACATGCATCCGGTGCCCGGGCTCGTGGGGAAGGCGCCCTCGAGCCGCGACTACGCCCCAGGCTTCACCACCGACCTGATGGCCAAGGACCTCGGGCTCGTCGTCAACGCCGCGCGCGAGCTGCGCGTGCCCGTCGTCGTCGCGCCGGCGGCGCAGCAGGCGCTCCGGCTCGCGTCGTCCCACGGCCTCGGGCGGAAGGACTTCTCGTCGGTCTATATGTTTCTCAGAGCATCTAGCCGCGACGCGCCGGTTTGATATACTGCCGACCGCTGTCCCGAGCGTGAACGGCTGAGGAGGCCCGCGGTGGCGACGTACGTCATGCTGAGCACGCTGTCCGAATCGGGGCGCAAGGTCCTCCGCGGGCGGCCCGGCTGGATCCGGAAGGTGAACGCGGACGTGCAGCGCATGGGCGCGCGCGTCGTCGCGCAATACGCGGTGCTGGGGCCGTACGACTTCGTCACCATCATCGAGGCGCCGGACAACGCCACTATCTCGCGCGTGTCCGTCGAGCTCGGCGCGCGCGGCGGCGTCGCGGCCATGACGATGGCCGCGATCCCCCTCGACGAGTTCATCGGCCGGCTGGAGCGCGGCTCGGCCCACAGGCGCAACGAAAGGAAGAAGCGGTGAGCGTTCTCAGGATCCACCCGGACAAGTGCACGGGCTGTCTCCGCTGTGAGCTGGCGTGCTCGTACATGCAGACGGGCGAGTTCCAGCCCGCCAAGTCGGTGATCCGCGTCTCGCCCTTCGAGGGGCACACCTCCTACGCGCCGTACACCTGCACGCAGTGCGCGGAAGGGTGGTGCATGACCGCATGCCCCGTGGGCGCGATCACGATCAACGCCGTCGGCGCCAAGGACGTCCTCGACGACCGGTGCGTCGGCTGCAAGCTCTGCACGATCGCCTGCCCCTACGGCACGATGTTCTACGATCCGGCGACGCGCAAGGCCTTCAAGTGCAATCTCTGCGGCGGCGCTCCGGCGTGCGCCGAAGCGTGCCCGACGGCCGCCATCACGTATGAGGACGTCGTGACCTCTGACTGGCTCGGTGACTTCGCGCGCGAGCGGACGGCGCGGATCCTCACGGGGGCGAGCTGATGGCCGCCCGGCACCTGATCATCGGCGGCGGCACCGCCGGGATGAACGCCATCCGGACCATTCGTGAGGAGGAGACCGAGCGGTCGACCATCACGCTGGTGAGCGCGGAGAAGCCGTACTCGCGGATGGTCCTGCCGTACTACCTCGACCGCTCGATCGCCGAGTCGCACGTCTTCACCGCGACCGCGAAGGTGCTCGCCGACTGGGGCGTGACGAGCCACCTGGGCAAGCGCGCGGCCGCGCTCGACACCAAGGCGAACGTGTGCACTCTCGACGACGGCGCGACCGTCGCGTACGACGACTGCCTGATCGCGACGGGCTCCTCGGCGGTCCGGGCGCCGGTGCCGGGCGCCGACGGACGTGGCGTCCACTCCTTCTGGACTCTGGACCAGGCGCGTGGGGTGATCGCGCAGATCCAGCCGGGCAGCCACGTGGTGATGGTCGGGGCGGGCTTCATCGCCTTTACCATCCTCAACTCCATCCTGGCGCTCGGCGCCAAGCTGACGATCGTCGAAGTGGCCCCGCGCATCCTGCCGCGAATGATCGACGACACCGGCGCCCAGCTCGTCGAGGCGTGGCTCGAGAAGCACGGCGTCGGCGTCCGCACCGGCGCCAAGCTCACCCGGATCGACGACGTCAAGGGCCGGCTGCGACTCAAGATGGCCGCGGGCGGCGACCTGGTGGCGGACGTCGTGATCATGGCGACGGGCATCCGGACGAACCTCGACTGGCTCAAGGGCTCGGACGTGAAGATCAACCAGGGCATCGTCGTCGACGACCACCTGCGCTCGAGCGTCGCCAACGTCTACGCGGCCGGCGACGTCGCCGAAGGCCGCGACCTGATCTCGCAGGCGAACGCGGTGCACGCGATCGAGCCGACCGCGCAGGAGCACGGCCGCGTCGTCGGCGCCAACATGGCCGGCAAGGACGTCCGCTACCGCGGCAGCCTCATCATCAACATCGTCGAGGTGTGCCACCTCGACGTCGCGTCGTTCGGCGCCTGGGACGACGCCAAGGCCGAGGCGGCGAGCGGTGTCAAGGCCGACCGGCCCGCGTACCGCAAGCTCCTCTGGCGGGGCGATCGGCTGACGGGCGCGATCATCCTCGGCCGATCGAGCGACATCTGGACGACCAACGACGTCGGGATGCTCAAGGGGCTCGTGCAGTCCGGCGTCGCGCTCGGACGCTGGAAGGCTCACTTGAAGAAGAACCCGTTCGACGTCAAGCCGGCCTTCATCGCGACGAAGACGACGAGCACACTGCTTCCCGAAACCATCTTGGGGCGCCCGTCGAAAGCGCCCGGGGAAACCCCGGTGGCCGTATGACTCCAGCGACCGTACGCACGCCGAAGCAACCCAAGACAAAGACCGCCGCGACCGCGCGGCCCGGCGGCTTCGCCGGCAATCTCTTGCGCGTCGACCTCACGCGCCGGACCTGCCGGGCCGAGCCGTGGAGCCCCGAGACGATGCGGGAGTTGCTCGGCGGCGTCGGCCTCGGTGCGATGATCCTCTACCGCGAGACGGCGACGAAGGGCGGCAAGGGCAACGTCGCCTGGGACCATCCCGACAACCGGCTCGTGCTGGGCACGGGCCCGCTCGCGGGCCTGCCGGTGTGGGGCACGGGCGGCCTGACCGTCTGCACCATCGGCCCCGGCACCAACGGCCCGACCTCGACCCAGGCCAACGGGTTCTTCGGGACGAATCTGAAATACTGCGGATACGACGCGATCATCATCCAGGGGCAGTCGAAGGACTGGGTCTATCTCTACATCAACGACGACGTCGTGGAGCTCCGCGACGCGCGCACGCTGATCGGCCTGGACACGTGGGAAACCCAGGGCGCGCTCAACCGGGAGACGGGGCTCGTGGGCCACCAGCTGTCGGTCTACTCGATCGGCCCGGCCGGCGAGAGCCTCGTGCGCTTCGCCGCCATCCAGGGCGACTACGGCCACGTCGCGTCCAAGAACGGCTGCGGCGCCGTCATGGGCAAGAAGCGGCTCAAGGCGGTCGCGATCGTCAAGGGGACCAAGGCCCTGCGCGCCGCCGATCCGCGCGGCGTGATCCAGGCGGCCGACGACATCGCCCACGACCTCCGCACGGACGCGTCGGCGCGCTCGCTCTACGAGTACGGCACGCTGCCCGGCGTCGTGAATCTCTCGAAGATGGGCGCCCTGCCGATCAAGAACTACACGACGAACCTGACCTCGAACGTCGCCGGCGCCGACCTGAGCGTGTGGGAGGCGCCCAAGCTCCGCGAGAACTTCGACCACCGCGGCCACCAGTGCAACGCCTGCGGCATGCACCACTGCCACATGTCGGTCATCAGGCAGGGCCCCCAGAAGGGCACGATCGTCGACGAGCCGGAGTACGAAGGCTGGTCCGGCTGCGGATGGGCGATCGGTTCGGCCGACCGCGACGGCGTGGCGTGGCTCAACACCGAGTGCGACCGCGCGTGCGTGGACGTCAACGAGTGGGGTTGGCTCTGCGGCTGGGTCATGGAGTGCCAGGAGAAGGGCTACATCACCCGCGAGCAGCTCGGCTTCGAGCTCAAGTGGGGCGACATCAAGGGCGCCCACCGTCTCCTGCAGATGGTCAGTCGCCGGGAGGGGCTGGGGAACCTCCTGGCCGAGGGCGTCAAGCGCGCCGCCGAAAAATTGGGCGGGCCCGCCAAGGAGTGCGCGATCTACATCGAGAAGGGCGCCACGCCGCGCGGCCACGATCATCGCGCGCGATGGGAGGAGATGCTCGACACGTGCACGTCGTCCACCGCGACGATGGAGACGGGGAACCCCGTGCATCCGACGGAGATCGGGCAGCCCGCGCGGGTCAACCCCTTCGACGGCGAGCAGGTCGCCAAGTACGTCGCCGGGCTGCGCGGACGACGGAGCTTCGAGGACTCGCTCGGCATCTGCATCTTCACGTCGCGGACCCGGCTCGAGAACCTCTGCCGCGCCCTCTCGGCGGCGACCGGCTGGAACTTCACCGTCGCAGAGGCCCTGCAGTTCGGGCGCCGCACTGCCGCGATCAACCGCGCCACCGCCCTGCGCTGCGGCCACACCGGCGCCCTCGAGTATCCCTCGAGCCGCTACGGCTCGACGCCGGTGGACGGGCCCGCGAAGGGTCAGGCCATCCGCGCGCAATGGGAGAAGATGCTCGACACCTGGTACGCCGAGGTCGGCTTCGACCGCAAGACCGGCAAGCCGTGGCCGAAAACGCTGAAGGATCTCGGGCTCGACTGGCTGGCGAAGGACCTCTGGGGCAAGAAAGCATAGACGGCCGCCACTCCAAACGCCGGGCGACGACTGGTCCGCCCGATGCCCCTGATCCGCTCGCGCGCGTCGCGCCGAGCGCCCGTCTCTTGACCCCCTCCGCGCCGGTGTGCTAATTATTGTCACTTCATTCGATACGGATCGTGGGGGTTCTATGGCGCAAGTGATTGGATTCATTGGTCTCGGCATCATGGGACGCCCGATGGCCCGGAACCTATTGAAGGCCGGCTACCCTCTGGTCGTCCACAGCCGGAGCCGAGGACCGGTGGACGAGATCGCGCGGGCGGGCGCCAAGGTCGGCAGCTCGCCACGCGACGTCGCCGCGCAGTCCGACGTCCTGATCACCATGCTGCCCAATTCGCCCGACGTCGAGCAGGTCGTGCTCGGCCGTGACGGCGTCATCGAGGGCGCGCGCGCCGGTCTCATCTTCGTGGACATGTCGACGATCTCACCCATCGTGTCCCAGAAGATCGGCGCGGCGCTCGCCGCGAAATCCGTGAAGATGCTCGACGCGCCGGTGTCCGGCGGTGAGAAGGGCGCGACCGACGGGACGCTCTCGATCATGGTCGGCGGTGACAAGGCGGTCTTCGATGCCGTCCTGCCGATCTTCCAGGCCATGGGCAAGACGATCACCTACCTCGGACCGCTCGGCTTCGGCGGATTCACCAAGCTCGCGAACCAGATCATCGTTGCGGTCAACCTGACGGCGCTCGGCGAGGCGCTGACGCTGGCGAAGAAGGCGGGGCTCGACCGTGAGCTCACGCTGACCGCGCTCGCCGGCGGGCTCGCCGGCTCGAAGTGCCTGGATCAGAAAAAGCCGAACTACGTCGCCGAGACCTACAACCCGGGCTTCAAGATCGACCTGCACTACAAGGACCTCGGGCTCATCATGGAATCGGCCCGTGCCCTCGGGGTGCCGCTGCCGGCGACCGCGGTGGTCCAGGAATTGTTCAGCGCCCTCCGCGTGAAGGGACGCGGCGGCCTCGATCACTCGGGAGTGATCACCCTGCTGGAAGACCTGGCGGGCCTCTCCAGGTGAGGGCCACCGTCGATCGCGCCGGGCTCGACCCCCAGGGCCGGCTCCCGAAGGTTCAGATCCGTCGGGTACGGAAGGGCGACCTCTCGAAGGTCCGCGACGTCATGGAGCAGACCTTCGGCGATTTCCTGGAGCGCCAGCTCGGCACGCGGCCCCGGCAGGCGTTCGGCGGCGCGCAATACGTGCATCATCGCTGGCTCATGGAGCCGTGGGGCTGCTTCGTCGCCGAGGAGGACAGCTCGAAGATCGTGGGCGCCGCGCTCGCGGTCACGTGGGGCACCGTCGGCGTGCTGGGGCCGGTCGCGGTGCTCACGAACTATCACAACCAGACGATCGGCCAGCAGCTCATCCGGGCGGCGCAGGACTTCTTCGACGAGAACAAGGCGACGCTCCACGGCTGCGTCACGTACCCGACGAGCCCCAAGCACCTGTACCTCTATCACAAGTTCGGGTACCGGCCCAAGCACCTGACGGCGATCATGGGCCGGACCATCGACCGCGGCCCGGCCCGGGTGTCGGCGGCGGCGAAATCGGGGAAGGCGCCGCTGACCGCGCGCCGCTTCTCGACGCTCGAGGAGGCCAAGAAGAAGGCGGCCCTCACGCGGATCCACCGGATCACCAACGCGATCTGCCGCGGCCTGGACCTCGCGAAGGAGATCGAGATCGTCGACGGCCTCGCGCTGGGCGACACACTGCTCCTCGAGCGCGGCCGCGACGTCATCGGCTTCGCGATCTGCCATACGCCCGGCGTGAGCGAGGCGCCGGCCGGCGCCCTGTACGTGAAGTTCCTCGCGATCGACCCGCCGCACCGGAAGGCGGAGTACCTCGAGCAGTTCGTCACGCTGATCGAGGGGCTCGGGCAGGAGCTGGGCGTGCAACGGGTCATCCTTCCCGTGTATGCTCGCTACTGGGCGGCGTACAACATCCTCGTCCAATGCGGATACCAGGTCGACTTCACCATGATCCGGATGCAGCGGGGCAAGCAGGAGGACTACGAGGACCCCGCGGACCTCGTGCTCGACGACTGGCGCTGATGCGCGCGGGGGCCGCGGCGGCCGCCGGCGTCCTCGTGCTGGCGCTCGCCGCGAGCGCCCCGGCGCACTCGCTGCTTCTGGAGTCCTCTCCCGCCGCCGGGGCGACTCTGGGCGAGGCGCCGCCGAAGATCTCGCTGCGCTTCAACAACCGCATCGAGAAGAAGCTCTCGACCATTCGCGTGCTGGACGAGCGCGGCGTACCGCGCCTGGTCACCGTCGCGGTCGGTGAGGGGTCGGCCGATCGGCTGATGGCGACGCTGCCCTCGCTGGCCCCCGGCGCCTGGCGCGTCGAGTGGCAGGTGCTCTCGACGGACGGTCACATCGTGAGCGGAGGCTTCTCCTTCCGCGTCGCGCCCTAGCCCGGATAATTCATGAACGATCGACGCGATCGGCGGGCGGGTGGCGCCGGGGCCACACCCGACGCCACCCGCCCGTTCGTCGTGGTGTCGTTCATGAATAATCCGGGCTAGGCCGACCGGAGACGGTGACTGGATGACGAAGATGCTCGGCGGCAGCGCGACCCGCGAGGGCACGCGGCGGTACGCGGAGAAGCGCACGGGGCGGCTGGCGGCCGGACACTTTCGCGAGCTCGCCGGAGGCGCTGCGGTCTCGACGCTGGGACTCGGCACGTATCTCGGCTCGGAAGACGGCGCGACCGACGTTCTGTATCAGGATGCCGTGGTGCGGGCGCTGGAGCTCGGCGTCAACGCGATCGACACAGCGGTGAACTACCGTCATCAGCGCAGCGAGCGCGCGATCAGGACCGCGCTCGCCACCGCGATCGGTCGAGGCGTCGTCCAGCGGGACGAAGTGGTGGTGGCCACCAAGGGGGGATTCATCCCGTTCGACGGGACGGTGCCGCGCGATCCGCGCGCCTACTTCGCGGCGACGTACGTCGAAACGGGGATCATCAAGCCGGGCGACGTGGCGCAGGGCGCCCACTGCATGACCCCGCGCTACCTCCGTGACCAGATCGACCGCAGCCGAGCCAACCTCGGACTCGAGACGCTCGACGTCTACTACCTGCACAACCCCGAGACGCAGCTGGGTGAGGTCGATCGCGTCGAGTTCATGGTCCGTGTTCGCGCCGCGTTCGAGGCGCTCGAGGAGGCGGTCTCGGCCGGGAGCATCGCGCGCTTCGGCACCGCGACCTGGACCGGCTATCGGGCGGATCCGGGCGACCCCGCCTACCTGTCGCTCGCAGAGCTCGTCGCGGCGGCCCGGGACGTGGGGGGAGACGACCACCACTTCAACGTGATCCAGCTGCCGTACAACCTCGGGATGACCGAAGCGTTCACGCGCGCCAATCAGCGCGTGAACGACCGGATGGTTCCGTTGCTCGAAGCGGCCCGGCAGCTCGGCGTCTTCGTGATGGCCTCGGCCTCCCTCCACCAGGGCCAGCTCATGCGTCTGCCGCCGATGATCGCCGAGTACATCCCCGGGCTCGACACCGACGCGCAGCGGGCGCTGCAGTTCGTGCGCTCGACGCCCGGTATCGGCACGGCACTCGTCGGAATGAGGGCGCCCGCGCACGTCGAGGAAAACGCGAAGGTCGGCGCGATTCCGCCGATGACCTGGGAGCACTTCCAGCGCCTCTTCAGCGCGGCGGGAGGGTGAGCGCCGGCCGCTCCACGGCTGGCCGGCGCCACGGAGCGGGATCCCGGCCGCGTCGCAAAACATTGCGCAGCCCCTGCGCGTCGGGTAGGGTGATCGAGTGATCACGCTCGAGCGTGACGCCTCACGCGCCATCGGAGTTCGCCCCGCCGTCTCCGCCGTCATCCCCCTCGGCGGCTGCCATCCACGCTCCTGGCTCATCATCGGATTCGGATCCGCGACGCCTCCACCCGGAGGGTCGCGCCGTACATTCGCTGAGGGAGGATGACGCGTGATGCGACGCATTCACCACGTTGGCATCGTCGTGAATCGGCTGGCGGACGCCTACGGCTTCTACCGTGACACACTGGGGCTCCCGCTCATCAAGGAGGCGACGATCCCCGACCAGCACGTGCGGGCCGCGCTCCTTGGGGCCGGCGAGACCGAGATCGAGCTGCTCGAGCCGCTGGCGCCGTCGTCGGGCATCGGGCGCTTCCTGGCCAGGCACGGTGAGGGACTTCACCACCTCTGCTTCGACACGCCGGACATCGTCAAGACGCTGACCTCGCTCAGGGAGATGCGCGTCGAGCTGATCGACGCGACCCCGCGGCCGGGGCTGGCCGGACAGATCGCGTTCGTCCACCCGAGGGCGTGCTGCGGCGTGCTCGTCGAGCTGGCCACGCCGGCGCCCCCCGTGGCGGCCGAGTCTCCGTCGCCGCTGAGGCTCAAGCGACTTGTGATCGGCGCCTCCGACGTCAAGCGGGCGAGCGACGCGCTGCGCTCACTCTTCGGCCTCGAGGAGGTCGCGATCAACGGCGGTCAGCGCACCATGCTGGCGGTCGGCCGTGGCGCGGTGCTGGTGGTGCCGGCCGAGGAGGTCGGCGGCACGGAGGGGCTGGTCGCGCTCTCGATGGTCGCCGAGGATTTCCAGGCGCTGACCGGCGCCTTCAGTCGCGCCGGCACGAGCTTCCTGCGCGGGACGGGCGAGGTGACGGTCCAGCCCGCGTCGAGTCACGGCGTACACCTGCACATCAGCCGCTACGAGTAACGCCCCGGACGGCGCGGCGGCGGACGGGGCCTGTCGCCGGGGACCGTGGGTCACGCCCGCGGCTCCGTCACCCACTCGCCCGAATCGCAGCTCTTCGAGCTGCGTGCGGGACTCGGGGGTCCCACTCCGCCGCGCGCGTGACCCACGGTCCCCGGCGACAGGCCCCGTCCGGGCTCGCGATGCGCGCTTCGGACCGCGGCCGCCCGGCCGCGCGCCCGCCACATCCGTCAGGACTAGTCGGGGCGGCGGACGGCGGCGACGGGAGTTGGGAATTCTTCGGGATCGATTGGGATCTCGATGACGGCCGGGACGCTGGCGGCGAGCGCCGCCTTGACGGCGTCGCCGACCTGATCGGGATGCTCGACGTAGTAGCCGGCGGCGCCGAACAGCCGGGCGTACTGGTCGTAACGCGGGTTGCCGATGTCGCAGCCGATGTAACGGCCACCGTAGAAGTGCTTCTGGTACGCCTTCTCCGAGCCCCAGCAGTTGTTGTTCATGACGATCGTGACGACCGCGATGTTGTGCCTGACCGCGGTCTCGAGCTCCTGCGCGTTCATCAGATAGCCCCCGTCTCCGTGGATGGCGATCACCGGAGCCTCGGGACGGCCGAGCTTGGCGCCCAGCGCGGCGGGAAAGGCGAAGCCCAGACCGCCGAGGTCGAGCGGCGTCAGGAACGTGCGCGGTCGCGCGAAGTGCAGACGATCGTATCCGTACGCGGGCGCTGCGCCCGCGTCGAGCGTCACGATCGTCTCCGGCTCCAGCACGCGACGCAGCTCCGCGTAGACGCGCTGAGGCTTCAGCGGCTTGGCATCGAGCCCCGCCTCCGCCGCGAGCCGTGCGAGGCGCTGGGCGCGCAGCGCCTCGGCCTCGCGTCGCCAGGCTGGGTTCCGCTCGGGTACCCCGCCCTGAGCCAGCGCGTTCAGCAGGGCCTGACACGTCTCCCGCGCGTCCGCCTGAATGCCGACCTCGACCGGGTAGTAGCGGCCGATGTCGCGACCATCGATGTCGATCTGGATGAGGGCCGTGCCCGGACGAATGTAGCGGTCGTCGAACTGGGTCGTGAACTGAGCGAGCCGTGAGCCCACGACGAGGATCACGTCTGCCCGCCGACACGCGGCGGCCGCCTCCGGCGCGCCGGCGCGTCCGAGCGGGCCGAGATACAGCGGGTGCGCGTTGGACACGGCGTCGTTTCGGCCGTACGCGGTGATCATCGGGATCGCGTACCGGTCGCTCAGCTCGACGACCAGCTCGTTGGCGCCGGCCCGGGTCGCTCCTCCGCCGACGAGGAGCAGCGGCCGCTCCGCCTGACGCAGCCGCCGTACCGCCTCGCGAACGGCGTCCGCGTGCGGGGGCTGCGCGTGGATGACACGGTAGCTTCCGGGCGCGAGTGCCGCCGCCTGCGGCAGCTTGCCGTTCAACACGTCTCTCGGGATCTCGACGAAGACCGGGCCCTGCCGCCCGCTCATGGCGGTGCGCAGCGCGCCCCGCAGGAGCTCGGGAATGCGCTCCGGCTTGTTGATCTGGAGCGCCTGCTTGGTCACCGGCCGGAACATGCTGACCAGGTCGAACTCCTGAAAGGCGTCCTTCTGGTAGTGGTCGAGCGCGATGCCGCCGACGAGGACCACGACCGGCGAATGGGCCACGTACGCCGCGGCCACGCCTGTGATCAGATTGGTCGCCCCGGGGCCGCTCGTCACGAGGCAGACGCCGGGCCGATCGGTGACGCGAGCCAGCCCATCGGCCATGAAGGCAGCGGCCTGCTCGTGGCGAACGTTGATGTACTGGATGGTTGGATCGTCGTAGAGCGTGTCGAGCACGTCCAAGAAGGTCGCGCCGACGATTCCAAAAATGTGCCGCACCCGCTCGGCCTTCAAGAGCTCCACGACGGCCCGTCCACCCGTCCAGTGATCCATGTGCCCGCGCCCTCCTTGTGCGTCCCCCGCGCTGGGTCGGCGCCGCGCGGGCGCGCCACAGGATACCGGTTGCCCCGCCGTAAACAAAGCGGGAGGGCGCACCGTCGTACGGACCAGACGGTACGTAAGGAGGATCCGATGAGACGCCTACAGCGCACGCTCGGCACGATGACCGTGCTCCTGCTCGGGATCGGCGTGATCGCCGCCCAGGCGGAGCCCCAGTTCGCCGGCTCCTGGACGCTCGACCGCTCCCAGAGCCAGTTCCCGACACACGAGGGCCGGGCCCACGGCGCGCCAGACGGTCAGGCCCAGGCTCAGCCGCCTCAGCCGCCAGTGGTCAAGCTCGTCGTGGCGCAACAGGGCAACACCCTGAAGGTCACGCGGACCATGACCACGGGCACTCGTGAGCACTCGATGACCGATACCCTGGTCGCCGACGGAACCGACCAGAGCCACCAGGGCTACCGCGGCAACGTCGTAACCCGGGCCGCCTTCGAGGGCGACCGGCTGGTGGTGACCCAGACCCACACGAAGAAGGGCGATCAGGGTGACCGGACGATGTCCCGGCAGTCCATCTGGACGCTCTCGCCTGACGGACGAATCCTGACGATCGAGACCACGATGCACAGCCCCCGTGGCGACCACGCCATGAAGACCGTGTACCTGCGCAGCTGACCCCCGGCCCGCGTTGCCGACTCCGATCGACGGGGCGTCCGTCCATGGGCGCCCCGTCGACTTCGCGCCGCCTTCCCATCGCCCCGGCCCCTCCCGGCAGCGGTCTCCCTCGCACCCGCCGGGCGATCGCGACGAGTTGCTTGTCCTGGCTGCCTCGGGACGTCTATTCTTCGCAATACGATGGCGCGAATCCAGATGAGCAGGAGCCGGCATATCAGCCGCCGTCAGCTCGTGACGGGCGCGCTGGCGCTGGGCGTCGCGCACGTCGTTCCACGCATCGTCCGCCGCGTGTCGGCGCAGCCCCGACTTCCCGGGCCCCCGTTCACCCTGGGCATAGCCTCGGGCTATCCCTTACCGACAAGCGTGGCGCTCTGGACTCGCCTGGCGCCATCCCCGCTCATGCCCGGGGGCGGCATGGCGCCGGAGGTGGTGCCGGTCGAATGGGAAGTCGCGACCGACGATCGCATGGGCCAGATCGTTCAGCGGGGCACCGTCGGCGCGACGCCCGCGTTCGCGCACGCCGTGCACGTCGAAGTCGAGAATCTCGAACCTGGACGGTGGTACTGGTACCGTTTCCGCGCGGGCGGCGAGGTGAGCGTGGTCGGGCGCACCCGCACGGCGCCCGCCGCGAATGGCGGTAGCGATCGCCTGCGCCTGGCCGTCGCCTCCTGCCAGCAATACGAGCAGGGCTACTTCACCGCATATCGCCACATGCTCGCCGACGACCTCGATCTGATCATCCACCTCGGTGACTACATCTACGAATCCTCCTGGGGCCAGGACCACGTGCGCACGCACGGCGCTCCCGAGCCCCATACGCTCGACGACTACCGAATCCGGCACGCGCTCTACAAGAGCGACCCCGATCTCCGGGCGGCGCACGCGGCCTGTCCCTGGCTGGTCACCTGGGACGACCACGAGGTCCAGAACGACTACGCCAACGACCGCTCGGAGCACCTGGACAACGCGGAGTGGTTTCTGCAGCGCCGCGCCGCCGCCTACCGGGCCTACTACGAGCACATGCCGCTGCGCCGCCAGATGATGCCCTTCGGGCCCCACATGCGTCTCTTCGCGCGGGTCGCATTCGGCCGGCTCGCCCAGATCCACCTCCTCGACGATCGGCAGTACCGCTCACCGCAGCCGTGCGCCGCGCCGGGCCGAGGTGGCGCGAACACCGTCGAAGACTGCCAGGAGCGGGTCGACTCGCGGCTCACGATGCTCGGCGACGTGCAAGAGCGCTGGCTCCAGGCCGGGCTCGACCGCTCGTCCGCTCGCTGGAACATCATCGGCCAGCAGACTCTCATGGCCCAGCTCGACCGGAAGCCCGGGCCAGGCCAGCAGTTCTGGACCGACGGGTGGGACGGCTATCCGGCGGCGCGCCGCCGCCTGCTGGACTATCTCGGCCAGCGCAAGCCCGCCAACCCGGTCGTGCTCGGCGGCGACGTGCACGCGTTCTGGGTGACCGACCTCAAGCCGGACTTCGACGATCCGCGCTCGCCGGTGGTTGCCACGGAGTTCGTCGGCACGTCCATCACGTCGCAGTTCAGGCGCCGTCAGGAGGACCTCGAGATGTTGCTGGCCGACAACCCGCACATCCGGCTCGGCAACGGCACCCGGCGTGGCTACGTGCGCCTGGAGATCACGCGAGAGCGGCTGCGTGCCGACCTCCGCACGGTCCGCAGCGTCACGCGGCCGGGCGCCGAGGCGGACACCCTCGCCACCTTCGTGGTCGAGGCCGGACGGCCCGGGGCGGTGCGCGGGTAGACCGAATAGCCGAGACGCGACAATAGGGGTACTCTGAAGTCCCGAGCCATGCGAGTTCTCACCGTCCACCCCGGTCCCCTGATGTACACGAAGATCTTCCTCCGGCTGGAGCCCCTCGGGCTCGAGCTGGTCGCGGCGGCCGTCCGTCGGGCCGGCCACGAGGCGCGGCTCATCGACCTGCAAGCGGACACGCACGAGGACTACGTCCGGCTCGTCGACGACTGGCAGCCGGACGTGGTGGCGTTCTCCTGTAACTACCTGGCGAATGTTCCCGAGCTCGTGGACCTCGCCAAGGTGACCCGGGCCAGGCGGCCCGGCACCTTCATTCTCGTCGGGGGCCACAGCGCCTCCTTCATCGCGCAGGAGCTGCTCGAGCACGCCGGCGGTGCCATCGACTGCATCCTGAAGGGCGAGGGCGAGGCCTCGGTGTCCGAGCTCCTCGAAGCCGTCGAGCACGATCGGCGGTCGGTCACGCAGGTCGCCGGCGTCGTCACCCTCGACGGGGAAGGCCCGCCCGCCCGCCTGGTCGAGAACCTGGATGCGCTCGTGCCGGCCCGCGATCTGCTCCGCCGCCGCCGGCGGTATTTCCTCGGCACGCTCGATCCCTGTGCGTCGATCGAGTTTGCCCGGGGCTGCCCCTGGGACTGTGCCTTCTGCAGCGCGTGGACGTTCTACGGTCGGAGCTATCGGATGGTCAGCCCGGAGCGCGCGGTGGAGGACCTCGCGTCCATCAGGGAGCCCGGCGTCTTCATCGTGGACGACGTGGCCTTCGTGCAGTCCAAGCACGGCTTCGAGATCGCAGACGCCATCGCGCGCCGCGGGATTCGCAAGCAGTACTATCTCGAGACCCGAGGCGACGTGCTGCTGCGCAACAAGGAGGTCTTCCGGCTGTGGACCCGCCTGGGCCTGCAGTACATGTTCCTCGGGCTCGAGGCGATCGACGAGGAGGGACTGCGCAAGCACCGCAAGCGGATCTCGCTCGGCCACGCGTTCGAAGCCCTCGAGTTCGCGCGCTCGCTCGGCATCAGGGTCGCCATCAACCTGATCGCCGATCCCGACTGGGACCGCGAGCGCTTCAACGTGGTCCGCCAGTGGTGCCTGGAGATCCCCGAGATCGTGAACATCTCGGTGAACACCCCCTATCCGGGAACGGAGACCTGGCGCACGGAAGCGCGGCGAGTCCAGACGCGGGACTATCGCCTCTACGACATCCAGCACGCGGTGCTGCCGACGCGGTTACCGCTCGCCGACTTCTACGAGGAGCTGGTCCGCACCCAGCGCGTGCTGGCGATGAAGCACATGGGATTGACCGCGCTCCGCGATCTGGCGACGATCGTGCTCGGCCAGCTGGTGCGCGGGCAGACGAACTTCTTCCGGAGTCTGTGGAAGTTCAACCAGGTGTTCGATCCCAAGCTCCTGCTGGCCGATCATCATCGTCCTGTGACCTACGAGATGAAGCTACCGCCGCCGGCGCAGACGACGGTCGATCCCCGGCTGCTCTACGTCCTGCAGGCGCGCGGCCGGAAAGGCCGCGCCATCGACGACGCGACCGAGCAGTTCGTCGAGGCGACCCGGATGGGAACGAACGAATAGCGCTCGATGGTCCCGAGACCCCGCATCCCGTGCTCCAGGGACGGTACACGGGCACCACGTGGGACGGCTATGGCGCCGATCGTCTCGAGCGCTGGGCGAGATTCGCGACCGAGGTCGAGGCCTCCGACGAGGTGCGCATCGCCGGCGGGGACGTCATCCTCGAGTTTCTCCGTCGGCTCCAGGCCCAGTTGTAGGCGTGACCCGATCACACGGAGGTGGCCAGTGACCGCAAAGCCGAGCGTGCACGAGTTCGGGATGGGCGTCGACGTCCACGGGCGTGACTCCACCAAGGCGGCCTGCCGCGCGGTGTCGGATGCGATCCGGCACTCGAGCCTGCCGCTCTTCCAGGAGGTTCGCGAGCGCGGCGGCCGAATGCTGGTCGACGTGACCATCGGCGTCCCGGATCCGGACTCGGTCAAGGTCGACGTCGTCCGGCGCGAGCTGCCGCACGGCGAAGTGACGGTTCGAGCCGTCAACGGCGGCCTTCGCTCGCCGAGCTCCGACACGCTCATCGCCTGCGCGGTCATCACCGTCAGCGTCGAATACCCTCAGGATGCCCCGAGGTGAGCGCGACGGCGACCGGGACGGGCCTCAAGCGGCTGCAGCACCTGGTCCTGTGGGTCTCGAACGTCGAGCGCAGCGTGCGCTTCTACTGCGACGTCGTGGGCTTCGAGGTCCAGCGACGCTATCCAAACGCCGCCTTCCTGAAGATCCCGGGAACCTCGGACGACCACCATCTCGGCCTGTTCGAGCAGACGGGCGCGGGGTATCCCGACGAGCGCGTCGCTCGCATGTATCACTCCGCCTGGGAGGTCGGCGACCTCACCGATCTGGCGCGCGCGCGCCGGCGGCTCGCCGAGGCCGGCGCGCTGGTCGGCTCGTCGGATCACGGCGTCAGCCTGTCGCTCTACGCGAAGGACCCGGACGGGCTCGAGTTCGAGGTCTTCTGGACGGTGCCCGGCGGCGCCTCGGCCAGGACGACGGAGCTCGATCTCGAGGGGGAGCTCGCCCGGCGCGGTCTGGCGATGCCGTGACGCGTGCCGGGGCGCGCGACGAACGGCGCGCGCCCCGGCACGGACCGGAGGGTGACTAGAGCGAGCGCAGGAAGTTGAGCAGGTCCTGCGTGTCGCCGTCGCTGAGGCCGATGAACCTGTTGATCACCGTGTTCGCTTCCGACGGACCGAATCTGATGGTGGCATCGCTCTTGTGGGCCCGGATCGCCTCCAGGAGGTCGGTCGTCCTGCCGTCGTGGAGGAAGAAGATCCGCTGGCCGAGGCCCCACAGCGGGGCCGTCCGGAACTCGTCGCCACGGGCCGCGCCCTGAAGGATGTCGTCGGCGAGCCCGGGCCCCATCTGGTGGAGGGCCAGGTCGGAGTACAGATTCACGCTCTGGTTGCCCAGGGCGACCACGGTCGTATCGCGGGTCCTGAGCGTCGGGGTGTGGCAGAGGGCGCAGCCGACGATCGTGAACAGCTGGCGGCCGTGGCCGATCGAGGTCGCCGAGGCGTCGCCGAAGCTCGCCACCGGCGTGGGCGGTGCCAGGAAGCGCTGGAAGTTGGCGAAGCCCTCGATGGGGCTGACCTGGCGAACGCTCGGAGTCACGGTGTTGGGAACCGTCGCGAACTGGCAGTTCGGCGTCTCGTCGCGCTCCTGCTGGAACGCCTCGTTGGTGATCCCCATCTCGACGTTGTAGGCCTCGCCGGAGAAGATCAGCAGCGACTTGTTCTGCGCCTTCCAGCCGAACCGGGTGATCGTCCCATCGTTGCCGTTTCGGTTGGGCCGCCCGCTGATGCCGAAGCTCCTCTTGATGAACGAGTTGGCGCTCAGGTTGGCGAGGATCGCGCTGTCGGCGACCTGCTCGATGAGTCCCGCGCCGAAAACCGGCGTGGGAATCCGGAAGACGATATTGCGATTGCTGACTTGCGTCTCGAACTCCTCCTGCCTGAGGTTGCAGCTTCCGGCCTCCGGGTGCCCGGTGATCACGAAGAGAGCGTGGACACCGCCGTCGCGGGAACCGTCGGGATTGTACTGAAAGCGAGCCTCCCGGATCGGGCCGTTGGGCCTGATGAAGGATGGAATGCTGTTGCCGCTGAATTGAAGGTCTGCGATCACGCGGAACAGCGGGTTCGCCGCCGGGCTCGTGCCCCCGATGGCCGGCTCCTGATGGCAGCCCGCACAGCTCACGAAGTTGAAGCGCGGGCCGAGGCCTTCAGTGATCCCATCCTCCTCGGAAAATTCCTCCAGCCCCGCCGTGAACATCTCGCTCTCGTCAGCGGTCAATTTGTCGATCGGCCCTCCCGCTCCCGCCGGCCCGCCCCTCACACCCGGGTCGCGGGGCCCGCGCAACTGCGCCGGAAGGTTCTGGGCCACTGCGAGCAACAGGATAGCCGTCACCGCGAGCAGCGATCGGATTCTTATCTTGGTCATGTTTGCTCCTTGAGCAAAATGCACCGCTCCAGCGTGCCCGCAAGGGCGCAAGTGGGATGCCAGCAGAACGGTCGGCGGGAAAACAGCGAAAAGGCTGGGATGTCGGCGGGAGGAGCGTAACCGCCCGAGCGTTCGATTCTCAGCTATACGAGGTGAGGCGGCCGATTTTCTCACATCTGATAAAATGCGCGGAACGCCTTGTTCAGCGAGGACAGGCGAGCTATTGTGGTAGAGTCGCGCCTGAGCGGAGCCCCGCGCCAGGCGCAACCACGGGTGCTCCCCGTCGAGCGGAGCGTGTCCGCCAGCGACCGGATGTTCCCGCAGCATCAGGGCTGCGTCAGCGTAAATCGAAGGTGATTCCAGCGATGGCCGCCTCAATCCTCGTAGTGGACGACGAGCCCGCGATCCAGGACATCCTGACCTGGTCGCTCGAAGCCGAGGGCTATCGGGTGGCCACGGCCGGGAGCGGCGAGGAAGCCCTGAGCCGAGTCGAGGAGGAAGACTTCGACGTCATCGTCACCGACATCGTCATGCCGGGCCTCGACGGCCTCGAGGTGCTCGAAAGGTCGCGCGTCCTCAACCCTCGCGCCGCGGTGATCGTGATGACCGCGTATGCCGCGCTCGAAACCGCCATCGCCGCCCTTCGTCGAGGGGCGAGCGACTATCTCGAGAAGCCGTTCGCCGTCGAGCTCCTCAAGGAGCGGGTGCAGCGTGTGCTCCAGTATCGGGAGACGATCTGGAAAGACCGGCTCGTCCAGCGCGCGCTGCAGCCGCGAGCCCCCGGCCACCCGCTCGTCGGCGAGAGCGACGCGATCCGGGCCTTGCGCGAGCAGATCACGCTGGCGGCGCGCACGGCGAGTAACGTGCTGATCACCGGTGAGAGCGGCGTGGGGAAGGAGCTGGTCGCCCGCGCGGTTCACGCCGACGGCGTGCGCCACGACGCGACCTTCGTCGCGCTCAACTGCGGCGCGATCCCGGAGGCGCTGCTCGAGAGCCAGCTCTTCGGGCACCTGCGCGGCGCCTTCACGACGGCCGTGCAGGCGAACGCCGGGCTCTTCGTCACGGCCGACCACGGCACCCTGTTTCTTGACGAGATCGGCGAGATGCCGCTGCAGCTACAAGTCAAGCTGCTCCGGGTGATCGAGGACAAGAGCGTGTTGCCGGTCGGCGGGACCAGGCCCGTGCCCGTGGACGTCCGAATCATCGCCAGCACGAACCGGGATCTCGGTCGCGAGGTCGAGGCGGGGCGGTTCCGCGGGGATCTGTTCTACCGGCTCAACGTCGTGCACCTCATCGTGCCGCCCTTGCGCGAGCGGCGGGGCGACATCCCGCTACTGGTCGATCATCTCCTCGACCGTCTCAACGGCAGGCTCGGCACGCGATGTCTCGGCGTCGAGCGCGACGCGCTCTGGTCGCTCATCGGCCGGCCGTGGAAGGGCAACGTCCGGGAGCTCGAGAACGTCCTCGAGCGGGCCATGGTCCTCGGCGGCAGCGACCTCATCTCTTTTCGGGAGCTGTCGGCGGAGCCCGCCTCGGTCCACGGAGCCGCTCCTCAGGATCTTCGGGGGGCCGTCCGTCGATTCGAGCGCCAGCACCTGATGGACGTCCTGGCCGCGACACAGTCGGACAAGCGCAAGGCGGCCCGCATGCTGGGAATCAGCCTGGCCTCCCTCTACCGCAAGCTCCGCGGTGAGGACGAGGCGGGCCCCGCCCTCTCGGGGTAGTCAGAGGGCTGAAGCCGTCTTCAGATGCGCGATCACGTCGGTCTCGAAGTCCGCGATGTTTCCACTGAACGAGCTCTGAAAATTCGCGCGGCGGTCGGCCGAGTCCTTGAACGACGCGAAGTACGCCGTCATCCGGTCCAGGCCCCGGCGCTCGATGAGATAGTCGGCCATGAGAAACGCGAGCTGATACGTCGGCAGCGCGCCTTCGCGCACGTGCCAGGCGGCGAAGCCGCGAGGAGTTCCGCGCGCCTCCAGATCGAGCCCGTCCTGGAATAGCCTCGTGTGGCGGCGCATGCCCGCCGTCGCGGTGAGGCGTCGCCGGCCCGCCATGCCCTCGGCCAGCCACTGCTCCCCACGCCCTTCGCCGCCGGCCAGCTCGATCTGCGACACGTGGGTGAGCTCGTGAGCGATGAGCCGCAGCCATTCGCGGTCGGTTCGCCGAGGAGCACCGCGAGCCGCATCGTTCAAGAGCACCTGGCCGCGAGCGCCGACGCCGATTGCGAAGTCGCTGAGCTCTGCGGCGAGGACCGGAGAGACACGCGCGTCCTGGATCAGACCCTGCTCGAACGCGCGGCGTCCGCCGTACACGTACACCGTGACTCGGTGGGGGACCGGCAGCCCGAAGCTCTTCGCCAGGATCGCCGCGATCCCGCGCACGGCCGCCTCGGTGGAATGGAGCGATCGAGGGTCGGACGGCTTAGCGAGCCTCGCGGCGGGAGGCCGCCGCGAGGCTGATGAGGCTACCGGCTGCCGGATCCGGGCGCGCCGGGCGTTTTCGGGGCTTCGGTGCTGTCGGGTGCAGGGCTGCCGCCGGGCGAGCTACCCATCGTGCTGTCCGACGGCGCGGTCGGCGGGGAGGCCGAGGGCGCCCGATCGCTGCCCGGCCTGTTGCCGAGCCGTCCGTCCCGGTTCGAATCGGTGCAGCCCGCCGCGAGACCCGTGAGGAGTGCCAGCGCACAGAGCCCGGAAAGAAGTCCTTTCATTCTCTGATCCTCCTGGGGATGGT
>DASPZZ010000083.1:0-1853 GCA_035635995.1 Binatia bacterium
CGGCG
The DNA here is from genome assembly GCA_035635995.1 of Binatia bacterium. GTDB lineage: Bacteria > Methylomirabilota > Methylomirabilia > Rokubacteriales > CSP1-6 > AR31. Next base: position 6 of record DASPZZ010000083.1, read on the forward strand.
CCAGTAGTCGCTCGGCTTCATCGTGAGCCCGAGATCGCGGAACCGGTCCTCCCACTCGAAGTCCATCCGGCCGAGCGCATACGGGATCCAGCCGATTCCGCTCTCGCCGAACGAGATCCGGATGTTCGGGTAGCGCTCGAGGACGGCGGCACCGATCACCGCCGCCAGAATGTTGACCAGGTTCATCTGGAAGCCGGCCACGCTCGTGAAGAAGGCCGCGCGGCGGGTCTGACCCGTCTGGCGCTCGCGCACCCCGGGCGGAAGCGCCGGGAACGTGTGGAAGTGCAGCGGCAGGTTGACGTCGTTCACGGCCTGCCAGAGCGGCTCCCACATCGGGTGCCACATGGGCTCCATGTCCCACGAGCACGAGAGCTCGAGACCGCGCAGGCCGAGCCGCGCGACCCGGTAGATCTCCTTGACCGCCGCGTCGAGGTTGCCGTAGGGCAAGCACGCCAGGCCGATGTGCCGCTCGGGATAGTGCTTGCAGAACTCGACGAGCCAGTCGTTGTAGATGCGGAACATCTCACCGGCCGCCTCGTGGTCGCCCAATCGCGTCGCGGCGCCCAGGATGCCGAAGAGCACTTCGGCCTGGACGCCGTCGCGATCCATGTCCTTGACGCGCAGGTGCGGATCACCCGGGCGGCGGATCCCCTTCTTGCCGTCGTCATAGAGCCCGGTCGCGGCCATCACGTCCACCCGGTGGTTCTGGCCGGGCACGTACTTCGTGCCCGTCGATCCGATCCCGCCGACGAGCCCGAACGGCGCGCCCTTCTTCGTGGTCCACTGCGGGCCGTCGGGCCCATCCACGACATAGGGCATGCGGTCTTTCATGAGCGCGGACGCATTCGAGGTGAAGAGATCGGGCGGGAGCCACGGCATATCGATGTGGCAGTCGGCCGAGATCCGCGTGTAGTGCATGTCGCCCTCCTGTCTCGCGAGGCGAGCCTGGAAACCTGTCGCGAATGCTAGTCCCGGAGCCAGCGCTGGGCAAGCGAAGACTCGAGCGGCTACACTCGACGATCATGGAACGAATCGCGCGGCGGCGCCGGGCGAGTGACCAGACCGTGGTCGGCGTCATCGCCGACACGCACGGGCTCCTGCGGCCGGAGGCGGTCGCGGCCCTGGCGTCCGTCGACCTGATCGTCCACGCCGGGGACATCGGCTCCGCCGCGCTCCTCGACGAGCTCGCCAGGATCGCGCCGGTCCTCGCCGTGCGCGGCAACAACGACCGCGACGCCTGGGCGGCGCCGCTGCCGGAGACCGTGACGGCCGAGATCGCCGGAGTCCGCGTCCACGTCGTTCACGACCTCAAGATGCTGGCCGGTGACCCCGCCGGCCTGGGCGTCGACATCGTCATTTCCGGCCACTCGCACAAACCGAGCGTGACTCGCCGGCCCGGGCTCCTCCTGCTCAATCCCGGCAGCGCCGGACCGCGACGCTTCAGCCTTCCGATCGCGGTAGCGCGCCTGAGCCTCGGCCCCTCCGGCGCCCGGGCCGAGATCGTCGAGCTCGACGTCGCGGCCGGATCGACACGGCGACAGCGCGGCGCGCGCCGAGCCGGCCTTGACGCCGCCAAGGTGCGCGGCGCAGTATCGCCCCGGGGAGGCGCCCGATGAAGAAGGACATCTCGAGCCTTCGTTCCACCCTCGACTATCTGGAGGCGGCCGGCGAGCTGGTCACCACGGACGTCGAGGTCGACCCGCACCTCGAGGTCGCGGCGATCCAGAAGCACTTCGACGGCGGGGCCGCGCTGCTCTTCAACAAGGTGAAGGGCTATCCGAACGCGCGCATCTGCAACAACATCTTCGCCAGTGCCGAGCGCATCGCGCGGCTCCTGGACGTCGACGA
>DASPZZ010000084.1:0-1553 GCA_035635995.1 Binatia bacterium
ACGATGTGGTTCAACACCAAGCGCAACGGCAGCCTCGCCGTGCTGAAGATCGACGGCAAGAAGGTGACCAAGGTCGGCGAGGTCGAGGTGGGCGGCTTGCCGGAGGGCGTGGTCTTCAGCCCCGACGGCAAGTATCTCTACGTCGGCAACTACACCGATCGGGACGTCTCGATCCTCAAGGTCGACGGCACGAAGATCACCGACACGGGCAAGAAGCTCAAGCTGCCGGGCCAGCCGGCCTCGATGCGTGGGCGGGCCCAGTAGCAACATTTTCTTCCCGTTGAGCCTGGCGCCTGACCACACTGGGGGAGAGGGATGGCGACGCGTCGGGACCGGAAGCGGTTCGAGCGGGTGGTGGCGCGCGCGATGCGGCCCTCGAGGCGCTCGTCTCGGTGGGCCGGCAAGGGGTGGAGCTGGCCGGTCGTCATCGTCGTGGGCGTCTCGCTCGTCCCGGTCGCCGTCTGGCTGATCGCGCCTCACGTGTCGCTCTCCGGGACATCGTCGCGCAAGGTCGAGGACCCGCCGGCCGCCGCGCCGGGCCCGGTCGCCGCGCCCGCTCAGGAAGTCGGCGACCGGCGCCCCGACGAGATTCGCCGGGCCCATCTCCGGCAGCTCCAGCCCGTTCTCCGCGCGGAAGCGGAGAAGCTCGCGGAGGTCGCGCGGCGAATTCTCGCCGATGGACGGGTGACGGACCTCAACAAGGACCGGTCCGCGATCGCGAGCGAGCTGAGGTCGATGTTCGTCCCGAAGGGGGCGTTGAGCGAGGATCTCCAGAATCACTACCCGGACTATTCGCGGGCCCGGGATCGGCTACGCCGAAGCGTCGCCGAGCAGGAAGAAGAGTTTCGCCGGACCGTGCTGCTCGTCATGACAAAGCTGTCTCCCGCCGCCGGCGCTGAGCCGCGACGGCAGGAAATCGCCGGCGCAGTGCTGGAGAAATGTCTCGAGAAGGGGCCCGGCATGGTTCTGAAGGCCGGAGCGACCGACGACGACCGCGCGGCGTTCGAGATGTTCGCGTCCTTTCAGCTCGACGCCGACGTCACGGTGCGCTGCGCGAGCCTGAGCCGACGTGCCGCCGGGATCTCGGTCGAGGCGCGGAAGCTGTCCAGCGAAGCGCAGGGGTTGGCCGAGCGAACGGCGCTACCCGGCGAGTGCAAGCTCATGAGCGCGGATGAAACGAAACGGGGCATGGGCGATACCGCCGCCCATGCCCCGCGGTCCCTGCCGAACTAACGAGAAGCTAGAACGCGAGCCGAACCCGCGCCGCCAGCGAATAGGCGTCCTGCGCGGACTTCTTGCGGGCCAGGTTCGCGTTACAGGTCGCCGCGCCGCCGATGCACTCGGTCGCGTCGAACGCGTCACCCGCGAAGAGGTAGGCGCCCACCAGGTCGAACGCGGTGTTCGCCGAGAAACGCCAGGTCATGCCGAGGTTGGCCTCGGTGCCCAGGTAGTTGGAGTCACCCGAGACCCAGCTGTTCTGGTTGATCGTCGTCCGCGCGGGCGTGCCGACGCCCGCGGCACTGGCGAGCTGGCTGCCCGTGTCGGTATCGACG
>DASPZZ010000085.1:0-11737 GCA_035635995.1 Binatia bacterium
CACCGAGCCGTCGGGCCCGACGCGCTCGCCGACCTCGGCGCGGAGCCGCCGCGGCACGAGGGGCTCGGGCTTGGCGGGCAGATCGATGCGGTAGAGGTGCGGGCGGTTCATTCGACCGATCTCGAGCACGTCGCGGAAGCCGCGCGTGGTGACGAGGCCGACGGCGCCGACGCGGCGCTCGACGATCGCGTTGGTGACGAGCGTGGTCCCGTGGGCGAGCCAGGCGCAGGGGCCGGCCGCGCGCCCGATGGCGGCCAGGCCGTTGAGCACGCCGCCGGCCGGATTGTCGGGCGTCGTGGGGACCTTGAGCGCGCTCATGCGCCCCGCTGCGTCCCGGGCCACGAGGTCGGTGAAGGTGCCGCCCACGTCCACGCCCACACGGACGCCGCCGGCCGTCATGCGATCCGGAATCGCGCCCGGATCTCGTCGGGCCGCTCGGAGTAGGGCGGGATCGGCTCGTTCGGGTCGAAGACGACGTCGACGACCAGCAACGCCGGCTCACCGGCGGCGCGGGCCCGAGGGAAGGCCGCCCGCAGGGTGGCGACGTCGTCGACCCGCTCGACGTGCCCGATGCCGAGTCCCTTCGCGAGGGCGACCCAGTCCACCGGCGCCGAGGGGAGCGCCTGACCGCCCGAGGATTCGTAGTGGCCGTTCACCCAGAGGAGCGCCGTGAGATTTCCGGGGCGCGCGGCGGCGACCGTGGCCAGGACGTTCGGGCTCATCAGCAGCGAGCCGTCGCCTTCGAGAGCTACGACATGACGGTCGGGGCGCTGCAAGGCGATGCCGAGCGCCAGCGGGATCGCCGCGCCCATCGAATCGCACAGGGCGAACGCGGGGACCGGGACCGCCAGATGCGGCAGGTATCGCGCGTTGGCGCCGAGACACGAGACGAGGACGTCGGCCGGCGTCAGCATCGCGACGAGCGCCTCGAGCAGGGGCTTGCGAGGGGTCACTCGAGGTCCTCGCCGCTGATCAGGAGCACGAACGGGCCGCGGGATTCGACCGCGGATTCGACGCCGCGCACGACCTGCGCGGCGAGATCGGCGGCGCGATCGGCGCGCGCGAAGGGCAAGCGCCAGGCCGAGAGAGTCGGCTCCGTCACGCGGCCCTTCGGGGCGTGATAGTAGACGGGATCGCGCCGGTCACCGCGATAGGAGACGACGAAAAAGCAGGGGATCCGGTAGAGCTCCACCAGCCCGGCAAGAACGCCGCCGCAGTTGAAGAGCCCGGCGTTCTGGATCAGCACCGCGCCGCGGCCGCCCGCGAGATTGGCACCGCAGGCGATCGCCACCGCTTCCTCCTCGCGCGCGGCGTCGACGGCGCGGATCTTCGTGGACCCGCGCACCGTCTCCATCAGTCTGCCGATCCAGGTGTCGGGCACGGAGGCCGCCAGCGTCACGCCCGCGGCCTCCAGGCCCGCGACGATCCGTCGCGCGCCGCTCAACCGTGCTTGCGGAGCTCCAGCCGGCCGATCTGGCGACGATGCACCTCGTCCGGACCGTCGGCGAAGCGCAGCGTCCGCGAGTGCGCCCACATGGACGCCAGCGGAAATTCCTGGCTCACGCCGCCGCCGCCGTGGAGCTGCATGGCGCGCTCGACGACTTGAAGCGTCATGTTGGGCACGGCAACCTTGATCTCGGCGATCGCCTGCTTGGCGGCCTTGTTGCCGACGGTGTCCATCATGTAGGCGGCGTGCAGGACGAGCAGCCGCGCCTGGTCGATCTCGATGCGCGACTGCGCGATACGCTCGAGCGTGATGTCGTTCTCGGCCAGCCGCTTGCCGAACGCCACACGGGTCTGCGAGCGCTTGCACATGAGCTCGAGCGCGCGCTCGGCGACGCCGATCTGCCGCATGCAGTGGTGGATGCGGCCCGGGCCGAGGCGCCCCTGGGCGATCTCGAAGCCGCGCCCTTCGCCGAGCAGCATGTTCGAGGCCGGCACCCGGACGTTCTCGAAGATCACCTCGCCGTGGCCGTGGGGCGCGTCGTCGTAGCCGAACACGGTCAGCATGCGGAGGACCTTGATGCCCGGGGTGTCGCGCGGCACCAGGATCATCGACTGCTGCTTGTAGCGGTCGGGGTTCTTCGCGTCGGTCTTGCCCATGAAGATGAGGATCTTGCAGCGCGGATCGCCGATGCCCGACGTCCACCATTTGTGGCCGTTGATGACGTAATGGTCCCCGTCACGGATGATCGACGACTCGATGTTGGTCGCGTCCGACGAGGCGACCTTGGGCTCGGTCATCACGAACGCCGAGCGGATCTTGCCTTCGAGCAGCGGCTGGAGCCACTGCTTCTTCTGCTCCGGCCCGCCGTAGCGCTCGATGGTCTCCATGTTGCCGGTGTCGGGCGCCGAGCAGTTGAAGGACTCCGGCGCGATGGGCGAGCGGCCCATGATCTCGCAGAGCGGCGCGTATTCGAGGTTGGTGAGCCCGGCGCCCCGCTCGCTCTCCGGCAGGAACAGATTCCAGAGCCCGCGCTCGCGCGCGGTCGCCTTCAGCTCTTCCATGATCGGCGGAATCTGCCAGCGCGTGGCGCCGGCGTTGAGCTGATCGTGGAAGACGTGCTCGTTGGGGTAGATGTACTTGGTCATGAAGTCGGTGAGCTGCTCCATGTACATCTTGGTCTTCTTCGAGTACTCGAATTCCATCGTCCTCTCCTTAATTCACGCCGCCCGTCGCTCAGTGCTGATAGCGCGGCAGCGTCTTGAGCGACGAGAAGAACACCGGCCTCGCCATCCGCCCCACCGGGACCTCGATCAGCACGGGCCGGTCCATCTGGATCGCATCGGCGATGAGCTTGCCCACCTCGGCCGGATCCTTCGCGCGCCGGCCCACGGCGCCGTACGCCTCGGCGAGCCGGACGAAGTCGGGGTTGTGCAGCTCCGCCGCGAACTTTCCACCCCAGTGCTCGTCGAGGTCGCGCGCGACGTTGCCGTACGCGTTGTCGTTGAACACGACCGCGACGACGTTGATCCCCTGCTGCACGGCCGTCGCCATCTCCTGCGCGTAGTAGAGGAAGCCGCCGTCGCCCGCGATCATGACCACCGGGCGGTTCGGCCTGGCCACCTTGGCGCCCAGCGCGGTCGGGTACTCGAACCCGAGGTTGCCGGAGTAGGACGACGTGAGGTACGTCCGCGGGTGGTACACGGGGAAGAAGATGCGCGAGAAGTAGCCGATCTGCGTCATGCCGGCGATGACGATCGCGTCCTCGGGGATCCCCTGGCGCAGCGACCGGATGATCGACGAGTTCGGCTCCTGGGTCATGAAGGCGCCGACCTCGGCGCGGAGCTTCTCCCGCTCGGCCTTCTGCGAGGCGCGGGGCTTGCCGCCCGCGCGGAGCCGCTCGAGCAGCCGCTCGAGCGTGGCCTTCGCGTCGCCGACGAGCCCGGAGGTCTTCTTGTGATTCCGGCCGATCTCCTCGGGGTCGGCGTCGATCTGGATTACCTGCTGCTCGGGCTGGAGCATGGCGAGCGCGAAACGGCTGCCGACGGCGAGGACGACGTCGGCCGCGTCGAGGTAGCGGCGCAGCGGGCTCTTCGGGAAGAGGCCGGCGCCCAGCGAGAGGTCGCTGGCGTCGCTGATCGCGCCCTTGCCCTCCGCCGTCTCGACGACGCCCGCCTGCAGGTGCTCGGCCACGGCGGCGAGCGCCTCGTGCGCACCCGAGAGATGGACGCCGCCGCCCGCGTAGATCGCGACCCGTTGCGCGCGCAGCAGCACCTCGGCCGCACGGTCGATGTCGCCCGCCGGCGCGGCGGCGCGCGGCGGATGCGCGCCGACGGCGGGCAGGGTCACGTCGACCTCTTCCTCCATCGTGTCCCACGGCATGTCGATGGCGACGGGGCGCGGGCGACCGCTTCGAAGCTGGCCGAAGGCCTCGTGGACGACGCGCGGAGCGTCGGCGACCTGCATGATGGTCTGGCGCCACTTGGTCGAGCCGGCGATCGCGTCGAGCTGATTGTCGAGCTCGTGGAGCACGCCGATCTTCTTGCCGATCTGGTTGCGCGGGATCTGTCCCGCGATCATCAGGACCGGCGACGAGGCGGAGTACGCGGTATTCAGGCCGGCCGACGCGTTGAGCAAGCCCGGCCCGGGCACGGCCACGGCGACGCCGATGCCGCCACCGGCCCGCGCATAACCGTCGGCCATGTAGCTCGACGAGCCCTCGTGACGCACGGTGATGAAGCGGATCGGCTCGTCGCGGAACGCGGTGACGATGCCGTAGAGCTGGACGCCGGGAAGCCCGAACGCCACGTTCACGCCCTCGCGGGCGAGCGACTTCACGATCGCTTCACCACCGGTCATCCGTGCCATCGTCGGCTCCTCACCTGATAGCGACGTCCTTTGGCCGGCGGGGCCCCGGCCCCGCGACGGCCTGCCGCGCGCACTACCGTAAATCGAGTCAAGGCCGAAGCGTATCACGTGCGCCGGTCGGCCGTCTCCGCCCCGCTCGCGGGGCTCCCATCGTACACTAGCCCGATGCCCGAGCTGCCCGAGGTCGAGGCCGCCCGCCGCCTGCTTTCGCGCTCCGCGGTCGGCCGCCGAATCGTCGCCGTCCGCTGCGCGCGGGATCCGATCGTGTTCCAGGGCGTGAGCGCGGCGCGGGTTCGTCGGGCGCTGCTCGGGCGTCGCGTGGTCGCGGCTCACCGCCACGGCAAGCACCTCTGGCTCGAGCTCGACCGACGCCCCTGGCCGTGCTTTCACTTCGGAATGGCCGGCGGCATCGAGGTGCGCGGCCGCCGCCGGAACCGGCTCGTGATGGAAGGCCGGCGCGCGCACGAAGGTCAGTGGCCGCCGCGCTTTCTCAAGCTGCATCTTGTGCTCGACGACGGCGGTGAAGTCGCGTTCCGCGACGCCCGGCGGCTCGGCCGCGTGCGGCTGCGCCACGATCCCTCGGCCGAGCCACCGATCAGCCTGCTCGGCTTCGACGCGCTCCGCGACCTGCCACCCGTCGGCCGACTCGCCAAGCTCTTCGGCGAGCGCGCGGCTCCGGTGAAGGCGGTGCTGCTCGACCAGTCGTTCTCGGCGGGTGTCGGCAACTGGATCGCCGACGAGGTGCTCTACCAGGCGGGCATCGACCCGCGCCGGCGCACCCACACCCTGACGCGGGCGGAGGTCGGCCGGCTCCGCGCGCGGTTGCGCGCGGTCGTGACCACGGCGGTTCGCGTCGGGGCCGACAGCGACCGGTTCCCTGCGAAGTGGCTGTTTCACACGCGGTGGAGCAAGCGCTTGCGGAGTCCGGTGACGGTACGCGGCGAGCGGATCCGGTATCTGACCGTCGGAGGGCGGACGACCGCGTGGGTCGCTGAAGTTCAACGCTAGACCTTTGCGCGGGCGTGGGTCGGGCTGGCGGGAGCCGCACCCGCAGCGGGGCCCGTGAGCGGCTCCGTCACCCACTCGCCCGAATCGCAGCTCTTCGAGCTGCGCGCGGGACGAGGGGGTCCCACTACACCGCTCACGGACCCCGCTGCGGGTGCGGCTCCCGCCAGCCCGACCCACATCCGACGGCGGTGCGGTAGCCAGTGGTGGGCGCGCGGCGTAGGATGGCGAACGTCGTCGGGGCGGGATCGATGAGCGGGGGGAGATATCGATGGCGAATATTGCGCCGGTTCATCTGATGCGGTGGATCGAGGAGCACAAGACGCTGTTCAGCGGGCCGGTGGCGAACAAGGAAGTGTTCCCGGAGAGCGAGTTCATCTATCAGATCGTGCGCGGGCCGAACGCGCGGAACGACTTTCACATCGACCCGGGCGACGAGATCTTCTACCAGCTGAAAGGCGACATCACGGTGCGGTGCATCGACGGCGACGGGACGCCGCGCGACATCACGGTGCGTGAGGGCGAGGCCATGCTCTGCCGCGCCGGCACGCCGCACTGCCCGGTCCGCCCGGCCGACACCTGGGGCCTCGTCATCGAGCGCAAGCGCCGGCCCGACGAGCGTGACGGGCTCGCGTGGTTCTGCGAGACGTGCGGCGCCAAGCTCCACGCGACGACGTTCTCGGTCTCGAACATCGAGGTGGAGCTGCTCGAGGTCATCCGGACGTTCAACGCGAGCGAGGCGCTCAGGACCTGCCGGAAGTGTCAGGCCGTGTTACCGGTACCCGCCGGCGCGTGAGAGGATTGTCAGCGCGCGAAGTTGTCGATGAGGAAGCGCGAGATGCTGTGCCGCGATGGAAGGCCGGGGAGGCTCGAGCAGGGGAACCAGCGGGCGTCCTCCAGCTCCTCCGGGTCGACCGTGATCTCGCCGCCCGCGTAGGTGGCGACGAAGCCGACCATGAGCTGGCTCGGGAAGGGCCAGTTCTGGCTCCCGACGTACGTGATGTCCTTCACGTCGACGCCGACCTCTTCCTTCACCTCGCGCGCGACGCAGCCCTCGAGCGACTCGCCGTTGTCGACGAATCCGGCGACGAGCGCGTAGCGGCCGGGCGCAAAGGTGGACTTGCGCGCGAGCAGCACGCGGTCGCCGTCGCGCACGACGACGATGACCGCCGGGTGCAGGTGCGGGTAGTGCTCGTACGTGCAGCGCGGGCAGCGCTTGCCCCATTCGCCCGAGAGGCGCTCGGTGCGGTCGCCGCAGCGGGGACAGAAGCCGCTCGTCGACTCCCACCAGAGGGCCTGCATGGCCATGCCGCCCAGTGAGAGCAGGTCGTCGGGCAGGCACGTGCCCTGCATCGGCACGAGCGTCTCGCGGTGGAACTCCTCGGGCACGACGGCATCGCGCGGCAGCGAGGCGACCCAGCATTCGGTGTCGCCGCCCAGCGTGCCGAGCCAGAGCGACTCGCCGAGGGCGCCGTCGAGCTTCGCGGGACGCTCGCCCGTCGGAAGCCGGAAGCTCGCGCCTTCCGGGACGACGATCAGCTTCTGATCCTGCACGATGAGCCAGCTGCCGCGCTCCGTCGGCGGCTTCCCGCCGCGCTTGGCCGGAACGAACTCGCCGCGCAGGCAGTCGCGGTTGAACGGCAGGTAGACGGTCAGCGGCGTGGTCATGAGCCGAGGAGCCCCACGTCCACGCGCGCTCCCGCGCGCGGCGCCGCGGAAGCGCGGCCGCCGGCCGGCGCCTCGGCGCCGAGCTTCTGGAGCGCCGGCATGACTTCGCGCGCGAACAGGCGTAGGTTCCGCTCGGCGTCCTCGTAGGGCATGCCGGCGTAGCTGAAGACACCCACGTAGTGGCTGTTGCCCGTGCGTGCGTGGATGTCGAGGATCTTCTCGTAGCACTGCGCCGGCGTGCCCCACACCTGGAGATTCGTGAAGTAGTCGATCACGGTGTCGGTCCCGTATTGCGCGATCTTCTCGGTCATCTTGCCGTAGTACTCGTAGCCCTTGGTCTTGGCGAGATGGTCGCCCTGGAACTGGTAGTGGTCGAGGACGGTCTGGTAGTAGCCGCCGATGTAGCGGCGCGCCATCTGCTCGGCGCGCTCGGCGCTCGCGTCGCAGAAGGTCCAGCCGGCCGACACCGGCGGGGGCGCGTCGACGCCGTTCATTTCGCGGTAGATCGAGCGGTAGGTCTCCAGCTCGCGGGCGACCTCTTTCCACGGCTTCTGCGGGATGATGAGAATCCCGACGCCGAGCTTGGCCATGACGGGCAGCGACTCGGGCGAGACGGCGGCGGCGTAGGTGCGGCCGCGGAACGACTTGAAGGGCGCCGGCCGGATCGCGGCGCGCGGCTGCTTGATGAAGAGCCCGTCGTACTCGCAGTAGCCGGTCTCGAGCCCGCCCAGCAGCATCTCGGCGGACTCGACGAACCGCTGGCGCGACTCGTCCATCGAGAGGCGGAACCCATCGAACTCGACCTTGCCGGCGCCGCGGCCGAGGCCCAGGATGAGCCGGCCGCCGGAGATGTTGTCGAGCATCGCGACTTCCTCGGCGACCCGCATCGGATCGTGCCAGGGCAGCACGACCACCATCGAGCCGAGCCCGGCGCGCTCGGTGCGTCCCGCCATGTAGGTCAGGAACTGGAGCACGTCCGGGCACATCGTGTAATCGGTGAAGTGGTGCTCGACGCCCCAGATCGACTCGAAGCCGAGCGGCTCGGCGAGATCGGCGAGCCTCAGCTCGTTCCCGTAGACCTCCCGGTCGCTGCGGGCCTGGCCCGGGTTCTGGAAGACGGCCGCCATTCCGACGTGCATGGGACGCTCCCCCTTCGCCGTTGTATTATTGCGCCGATGAGCCCCTTCGATCCAGCCCCCTTCGTCGAGCGGCGGCAGCGCTTCGCGGCGGCCCTCGGCGACGGGCTGGCCATCGTTCCCGGCGCCCGGGAGGTCCAGCGCAACGCGGACGTCAACTACGAGTTCCGCCAGGCCTCCGACTTCTTTTTCCTGACGGGGTTCGACGAGCCCGACGCCGTCGCCGTCTTCAACCCGGCCGACGCCAAGGAGCGGTACGTCCTCTTCGTCCGGCCGCGCGACCGCGAGATGGAGATCTGGACCGGCCGGCGCGCCGGCGTCGAGGGCGCCATCGCGACCTATGGCGCCGACGCCGCCTACACGATCGACCGGCTCGACGCCAAGCTGCGCGAGTACATGGTCGACCGGCCGGCCGTCTTCTATCGCCTGGGCAGCGGCGCCTTCGACGGCCGGGTCACGCGGCTGGTCGCAGAGCTGCGGGCGGCGCGGGCCCGCGGCTACGCGGCGCCCGTCCGGATCGAGGACCCCGGCCCGATCCTGAACGAGCTGCGCCTGCGCCGCTCGCCCGCCGAGCTCGTGCGCCACCGCCGGGCCTGCGAGATCAGCCGCGACGCGCACATCGAAGCGATGCGCTACGCGCGGCCCGGGCTCTACGAGTATCAGGTGCAGGCCGCGCTCGAGTACGTGTTCCGCGTGAACGGCTCGCCGCGCAACGGCTACCCCTCGATCGTGGCCTCCGGCGCCAACGCGTGCATCCTCCACTACAGCGAGAACAACCGGCGCATGGAGGACGGGGACCTGCTCCTGATCGACGCCGGGTGCGAGTGGGGCTATCACTCGGCCGACATCACGCGCACGTTCCCGGTCAACGGGCGGTTCACGGCCGCCCAGCGCGCGGTCTACGAGATCGTCTTGCGGGCGCAGCTGGCCGGGATCGCCGCGGCGCGCCCCGGCAATCGCTACGAGGCGGTTCACGAGGCGGCCCGGCGCGTCCTGGCCGAAGGGCTCGTCGCGCTCGGCGCGCTGCCGCGCGGAGTCGAGGAGTCACTCGCGATGCACCACTACCGCGAGTTCTACATGCACGGCACCGGCCACTGGCTCGGCATGGACGTGCACGACGTCGGCGACTACCGGATCGACCGGAAGTCCCGCGTGCTCGAGCCCGGCATGGTGCTGACCGTGGAGCCCGGCCTCTACTTCGACCCCGAGCGGGACACGGCGACGTTTCACCTGCGCGAGTACGGCGAGGACGAGATGTGGGAGCGCCGCCTCCGCCTGGGCGCCGCCGCCGCCAAGAAGGTGGAGGACGAGGAAAAGGCGAAGGCCGAGAAGGTCACCCACCCCGTGCCGAAGGACCTTCGCGGGATCGGGATCCGCATCGAGGACGACGTGCTGATCACCGCGGACGGCTGCGACGTCCTCACCGCGGGCACGCCGAAGACGGTGGACGAGGTCGAGCGCGCCTGCGCCGAGCCACCGCGTCTGCCGCGCGCCTGAATCGCGGCGGCCGGGCGACCGCCGGTGTGGCCAGCCTGCCTCGCCCTGCTGCTTCTCTCCGCTTGTCTCACACCGAACCCGCCCGACGTCGTCCCGGTCGGCGCCCGCGAAGTCTCGTTCGAGAGCGCGGGGTATCGTCTCACCGGAACGCTCTCGAGTCCGCGAGGTCGCCCGGCGCGCGCCGGGATCCTGATCATTCCTGGGTCGGGGCCGATCGATCGCGACGGCGTTTCGCGGACGGCTCCGCCGACGCCTCCGGTGTACCGGCGGTGGGCCGAGGGCCTCGGCGGCGCTGGGTTTGCCGTCCTTCGATACGACAAGCGCTTCCTGTCCTATCCGGACGTCGACATCACGACATTCGATCAGGAGGCCCAGATCGTCGACGCGGTTGCCGCCGTCGCGTTCCTGCGCGGGGCGCCCGAGGTCGCGGGCCGTAAGCTCTTCGTCATCGGGCACAGCGAGGGCGGCACGCTCGCCCCGGTGGTCGCCGCGCGCGTCGGCTCCATCGCCGGGCTGATCATCATCAACACGGTGGTGTTTTCCGTGGACGAATTGCTCGTGGCCCAGGTGGAGGCCAATCCGACGATCCCGCGAAGCACCGTCTCGGAAGTCAGGGATCTCTTCGTCGAGCTCAAGAACGGCTCCTTTCCGCCGCGGGGTCTGCTGTACGGCGGGGGGGCGAGCTACTGGACCCAGTGGATCGCGTACTCCAGCAACGCGCCGACGACGCTGTCCCAGCTTCCGATGCCGCTCTTGCTCGTCCAGTGCCTGAGCGACGCGACCTTGCCCGGCGCGACCCTTGGACGGAATCTGGACGTCCTGAGGACCGTGGCCGCCGGAAACGCCAACGCGCGGCTGCGCGAGCTGCGCGGCCACGATCATCTCGGGATGCTCCCGGGGGAGCGCGAGCCGTCGCCCGAGCTCATGGACACGCTGATCGACTGGCTGCTGAAGGCGTCGACGACGCGCTGACGCTCAGATCCGGCCGAGCGCGGAGCGGAGCGCGCCCTCGAGCGTCGAGTGGCGGAACGTGTAGCCGCTGGCCTGGAGCCGCGCCGACACGACGCGTTGGCTCGAGAGCAACAATTCGTCCGCCATCTCGCCGAGGGCGAGGCGCGCGGCGAACGCGGGCAGGGGCACGAGGGTCGGACGCCCCAGCACGCGACCGAGTGTGCGCGTGAACTCGGCGTTGGTCACCGGCGTGGGCGCGACCGCGTTGACCGGACCGCGAAGGGCGTCGGTCGCGAGGACGTGACGGATCGCGCCGATCACATCGTCGAGGGCGATCCAGCTCATCCACTGGGCTCCGTCGCCGATGACACCGCCCAGGCCCAGCCGGAACGGGGTCAGCATCTTGGCGAGCGCGCCGCCCGCGGCGCTCAGCACGATGCCCAGCCTGAGATTGACCACGCGGAGGCCGCCGGCGATCGCCGTCGCGGTGGCCGCTTCCCACTCGCGCCCGACGTCGGCGAGGAACCCGGTCCCCGGGCGGCTCTCCTCGCTCAGGACCTCATCGCCGCGGCTGCCGTAGTAGCCGATGCCCGAGGCGCAGACGAGGACGGCCGGCGGCTTCGCCAGCCGGGTGAGCGTCTGGGTCAAGAGGCGCGTGGCGCTCGTGCGGCTCTCGCGGATGCGCCGCTTCTTGCCCGCGGTCCACCGGACGCCCGCGATGCTCTCGCCGGCGAGATGGACGAGGGCGTCGGCGATGGCCGGGCCGGCGGGGGTGATCGCGCCCGAGGAGGGGTGCCAGCGGAGCGCGTCCTCGCCCGGCCGCGGCTCGCGGCGCACGAGCGGGATCACGCGATGACCGTCCGCCTGAAGGGAAGAGACCAAGGCCGAGCCGACCAGGCCGCTCGAGCCGGTGACGGCGATGATCACGCCATCGCGCCGCCGTCGACCGTGTAGATCGCGCCGGTGATGTACGTCGCGTCGGGGCTCGCGAGGAACGCGACGAGGGCGGCGACCTCCTCGGGCGCGCCGTAGCGACGCATCGGAATGGTGGCGGTGAGCCGTTCGCGCCGAACCTCGGTCTCGAGCTCGCGGGTCATCGGCGTCTCGATCGGCGCCGGGCAGACGGCGTTGACGCGGATGCCGTGGCGCGCCAGCTCGAGCGACGCGG
>DASPZZ010000086.1:0-2816 GCA_035635995.1 Binatia bacterium
GGCGGTCTCGGGCTCGACATGGCGACGTACATCGCGGTCATTCGCACGATCGCCCGCGGCTGTGCCAGCACCGCGATGACCGTCCACATGCACTCGACGGTCATGCGATTCATCGACGCGGTCGGCAGCCCCGCGCAGAAGCGGCGCTACTTCGACGAGGTCGTGCGCCACGGCAAGCTCTTCGGCAGCTGGGGCAGCGAGCCCGCGGTGAGCCTGTCGCGCACCCTGCTCATGGAGACGGTGATCCGCCACGACGGTCGAGGCTTCGTGATCGATGGCGTCAAGCACTTCTGCACCATGGCCCTCGGCGCCTCGCACTACATGGTCTGGTGCGCGCTCGACGGCGGCACCGACATGGCGAAGTCGCTCCAGCTGGCGCTGGTGCCGGCCGACTCGCCGGGAATCACGACCGACGCCAGGTGGGACACGCTCGGAATGCGCGCGACCTTCAGTCCCTCCGTGACGTTCGCCGGTGTCCGGGTACCGGAAGACGGGATGCTCGGCGATCCCGGCGCCGCGGTCCAGGTCGGCGTGATCGAGAGCTTCGCGCTCGGCTATGCGGCCGTCTACCTGGGCATCGCGGAGTCGGCGCTGGCCTTCGCGCTCGACTACGCGAAGAAGCGGATCGTGAAGCCCGAGAACATCGCGGTCGCGGCGGACCCGACGGTCCAGCGCCACGTGGGCGAGCTGGCGGCGCATCTCGACGCCGCCGGGCTCGTGCTGATCGACTCGGCGGCGCGCTGGGACGGCGCCGACCTCGCCGAGCTCGGCCCCCTCGCCAACCGGGCCAAGTATCTGGCCACGGAAGTCGGCCTGCACGTCACCTCGAAAGTCATCCAGGTCGTGGGTGGCCGCGGCGCCTACAAGGACTTTCCCGCCGAGCGCGCGTTCCGCGATCTGAGGACCTGCACGTTGATGCCGCCGACCGTCGATCGCATGCTCGAGGCCATCGGCAAGAGTGCCTTGGGTCTCGACACGGCGATGTTCAACGTCTCCGGACGCAAGCCCGCCGCCGGGCGCTGATCGTGTTCAGAGGCGTACCTCGGCCGGCGGGGCCCCAGCCCCGCGACGGCCTCCCGTGCGCGCCGCCGCCCTCCGAAACAATTCGGTCGCCGGGTCCGTCCAATTGGCCAGAGGGGAAGGAGCGGTTGGCCCCCTCAGGAGGGACCGACAATGAAAAAGGCCATTATTTTCGCGAGCTTGTTGGCGCTGCTCATCCCCGGCGCGGCGTTCGCGGGTTCTTCGACCGACGCGGCACTCGGGCTCGGCGCCTTCGCCGTCTTCAACCAGATCATCTCCGGGACCGGCGTCTTCGGCGTGTTCGCGCCGGTGCCTCGACCGGTCTACCTGCCGGCGCCTCCGCCGCCCGTGGCGCCTCCGGTGGTCGTGCAGCCGCAGTACTACCCGGTCTACGTGCCGGCGCCGGTCTACCACGCGCCGGTTCACTATCGGCCCGTCTACCGCGCGCCGGCACGCGTGGTCGTGATCGAGAAGCGCGTTGTCGTCGCGCCGGGCCATGGCTTCATCCCGCCGGGCCACGCCCGTAACGGCCACCCGGGCCGCGGCTGGCGTTAGGTCTTCCACTTCGTCCGCCGGGACGCCGACCTCAGATTTCGAGGAAGCGCTGCTGAATGGTCGGGTCCCGGCGGAGCTGTTCCGGAGTGCCCTCGAACTGGATCTGCCCCTGATCCATCACGTACACGCGGTGCGAGAGAGCGAGCGCGACTTCGAGGGTCTGCTCGACCAGCAGGATCGTCGTGCCCCGCTTGTTGATCGCGGCCAGGATTTCGGTGAGGTTCTGCACCAGGAGCGGCGCGAGCCCTTCGGTCGGCTCGTCCACGAGCATGACGGTCGGGTGGCTCACGAGCCCCCGCGCGATCGCGAGCATCTGCTGCTCGCCGCCCGAGAGGAACCGGCCGCGGTGCGCGATGCGCTCTCGGAGCCGCGGAAAGTAGCCGAAGACTTCCTCCAGCACGTCGGTGCCGTCGCGGTGCGTCGGGCCGCCGAGCATGCCGAGCCGGAGATTCTCCAGCACGGTGAGGTTGGGCAGCACGCGACGCTCCTCGGGAATCCACGCGATGCCACGACGCGCGATCTCGTGGGTGCCGAGCCCCGTGATGTCTTCGCCGCGCAATCGCACGTGACCTCGCCGGGCCCGCACGATGCCCATGATCGACCGCAAGGTCGTCGTCTTGCCGGCGCCGTTGCGTCCAATGAGCGTGACGACCTCGCGCTCGGCGACCGTGAGGGACACGCCTTGTAAGATGTGGGCTTCGCCGTAGTAGGTGTGGACGTCCTCGAGCGTGAGCAGGCTCACCGGCCGGCGCCCAGATAGGTCTGCTGCACCCGGGTGTTGGCGCGGATCTCCTCGGGCGTTCCGTCCGCGAGCACCTGACCCTGATGGAGCACGGTGATCCGGTCGGAGATTCCCATCACCACCTTCATCTTGTGCTCGACCAGCACCACCGTGCGCCCGGCCGCGAGCTCGCGGATCAGCCGCATCGTCGCGTCGGTCTCCTCCGGGCTCATGCCCGCGGTCGGCTCGTCGAGCAGCAGCAAGATCGGGTCGGACGCGAGCGCGATGCCGAGCTCGAGATGTCGCTTCTCACCATGGGAGAGATGGGCGGCGAGCCCGTCGGTCTTGGCGCCGAGCCCGACCGATTCCAGGATCGCGACGGCGCGATCCCGGACGTCGGTGAGGTGCTCGGCGCGCGACCAGAAGTTGAAGGATCGCGCATAGCCCTGCACGGCGACGCGCACGTTCTCGAGCACGCTCAGGTGCGGGAAGATGTTCGTGATCTGGTACGACTTGGCGA
>DASPZZ010000087.1:0-25967 GCA_035635995.1 Binatia bacterium
GTCCCCGCCGCAAACGCCGCGCTCGGGTCCGCGGCGAACACGTAGAAGACCCCTCCATCCGCCACCCCGAAGCTCACCGCCCCGTTCCCCGCGTTCAGCAGCGCCCCGTCCAGACTCGTCGTCGCCCCCAGCGCCCAGTGCTGCGTCACCGCGTCGGTGTCCCACACGCCGCCGCCGCGTAGCTCGAGTCGCGTCACCGTCCGAGGCCAAGCCCCGCCCTGGACGACCACCCGGAACGTGCCGTCGAGCGCTCCATCGGGAGCGAAGGCCGCGCCGCCCTGCCCGACCTTGTCCCGCACCTTGCCCAGAAACGTCAGGCTGAGCGTCGGCGGGGGCATCACGACCGTGAAGCCGCCCGGCCGGGTTGTGCTCTGCCCGCCGGGGTTCGTGATCGTCACGTCGCGCGGGCCTACCGGCGCCATGGTGGCGATCTCGAGGGCGACCGAGACCTGCGTGGACGAGACCACCGCCATCGAGCTGACCGTCACGCCGGCGCCGAAGGATACGCTTGCCCCGGGCTCGAAGTTGACCCCGCGGACTGTCACGGTGAGACTCGCGCCCAGGTTCGCCCGATCAGGCGAGATGCTGCCGATGATCGGAACCCCTGGGTTGAGAAGCGCGCTCAGCGCGAGGTCGACCTGGATCCGTGGTCTCGCGGTACCCGTTCCTGCCCGAGGGTCCGTGATCATCAATCCCGTGTTGGCGAGGGCCTGGAGGATCTCGTCGACGCCCGCGGCCGGCGCGGCCTGCTTCAGGATGGCCCAGGCACCGGCCACGTGCGGCGCCGCCATCGACGTCCCGCTCGCCACCGCGAATTGGCCTCCGGGGTACGACGAGATGATTTCGTCGCCGGGGGCGAACAAGGACAGGAACGGCGTCACGTTCGAGAA
Source organism: Binatia bacterium (assembly GCA_035635995.1). Lineage (GTDB taxonomy): Bacteria > Methylomirabilota > Methylomirabilia > Rokubacteriales > CSP1-6 > AR31. Next base: position 891 of record DASPZZ010000087.1, read on the forward strand.
GTAGGCGACCTGATCGTCCTTGGTCGTGGCGCCGACGCTCACCGCGGTGGAGACGCATGCCGGCGCGCTGAGCTGGTCGGTGGCCCCGTCGTTTCCAGAGGCCACGACGGTGGCGATACCCGCGGCGCGCAGGTTGTCGATGAAGGGCTTGTAGGGCTCGTCGTCACAGGGCGCGCTGAACAACCCGCCGCCCAGACTCATGTTGACCGCGGCGAAGTTGTACGTCGTACGCAGCGTGTAGACGCGCTCGAGGGCGGCGAGGATATCGGATGTGTACGAGCCGATGCACGGTGGCGCGCCACCGCACTCGAAGAAGCCGTCGGAGCTCGAGAAGACCTGGATCGACATGATGTTGGCGCCCCGCCCGACGCCCCAGATCGGCAGGTCGGCTGGCGTCCCGTTCCCGGCCGCGATGCCCGCCACGTGAGTGCCGTGCCAGCAGCCTTCGAGCTCGAGCGGACAGTACGTCCCCGCCCCAGGGCCGACCTGCTCTTCGGCGCCGTTCGGGCACAGCGTCGTGCTTTGCTGTCCGGGCGTGGTGGACGTGGTCGAGTAGCACGCCTCCTCCACGACCTTGCCGGCGAGGAACGGATGCGTGGAGTCGACACCGCTGTCGATCACCGCGACCACGAGGCCGGTGCCGTCGAATCCCTGAGCCCAGGCCTGGTCGGCGCCGATGAGCGGGACACTGTCCCACAGGACCGGCCTGTGGATTCTGTCTTCCATCACTCGCTTCACCGGAAAGCCCGCCGCTTCTAACTCTTGCAACGCCGCCGGTCCGACCTGAAGCGCCATCAGCGGGGTCGTCACGTATCGGCGCAGGACACGGTGAGGGTGCTTGGCCAGTCGGCTCAGTACCCGTGCGGCGGTGTCGGCGATCTCTTGCCGGTAGGCGGTTCGGGCTTGGCTCGAGAGGCCGCGCTCGGCGACGCGGTTGGAGGGAAGGGAAAGCTCGACGAGGACGCGCACCTCGCCTTCCGCCCGCGCGCGGTCGTGGATCCTGGTCGGGACCACGCGACGGTCTTCGTCGCGAGATGCCGCGACCACGTGCGCGGGCAGAGCAACGCCCAGCAGTACCAGACCCGTGGCAAGGAACGAGAGCACCCTGGTCGACATGGCCCGTTATAGTGGGCAACGAACGTGCCATCCGCAACCCCGTTCAAGAGAAGGGTTCCGGAAAGCCCTGGGGGTGACGGTTTGGCAGGTCGAGTGACCTAGGGCGTCACCTGCGCAGCGATGACGGCCGCGCCTATCTTGCGATCCCTCGCTCTTTGAAGAACCGCTCGGCGCCCGGGTGCAGCGGAAGCGCCATTCCGACGAGCGCCGTCTGCAAGGTGAGGCTTCGGGCGGCCGCGTGGGCGGCGTGGAACTGCGGAAGGTTGTCGAAGATAGCCTTGGTGAAGCGGTACACGAGCATCTCGGCCAGGCCGGTGCGCGCTACCAGCATCGCCATCACCACGGGTGTCTCGATCTCGCGCTCCTGGCCCTTGTACGTGTTCGCCGGGATCTTTCCCATCGTGTAGAAGGGATACTTGCTCTCGAGCGCTTCGCCCGCGGTGCGTCCCACGCCGACCAGTCCGACCTTGCCGGAGGAGAGCGCGTCGGCAACGACCGCAGCGTCGAGCGCGACTGTGAAGAACGCGGCGTCGACGACGCCCGCTTTCAACTGGTCGGCCGCCGCGGCAAACGAGATGCGCGCGGACATCCGGAGGTCGCCCTCGCCGATTCCGTGGGCGCCGAGGATCTGGAGCGCGTTTTGCTCGGTGCCCGAGCCGGGCGGCCCGAGGGCGACGCGCTTACCCCTGAGATCACGGGGTGACTTCACGCCCGACGCCTGGGTCACGACGATGTGCACAGGCTCGGGATACACGGTGAAGACCCCGGCCATGCTCTTCACGGGCTTTCCCGCGAGCGCGCCGAGCTCGACCCCGTTGAACGCGTAGTAGGCGATGTCGTTCTGCAGGAGCGCGAAGTCGACCTCGCCCGAGCGAATGAGCTGGACGTTCTCCACCGACCCCGCCGAGGACTGGACCGTGGCGCGGACGTTGAGGTCCCTGGCGTCCGAGGTGATGCGGGACATCGCGCCGGCGATCGGGTAGTACACACCGTCCACGGAACCCGAGGCAATGGTCAAGGCTCGGCGCGGCTGGGCCGCGAGGTGCGTCGAGAACGCGAGCGCGCCGGACAGGCTCGCGACGGCGATTGTACCCAGTCGATTCATGGTCTCATCTTACTCGCGCTGTCACGGTCGGGGTGTAGACTGAGCGCCGTGACGGCGCGCCTCGGCGTCGACATCGGCGGCACCTTCACCGACCTCGTCGTCATCGACGAGACGACCGGCGAGGCGCGCGTGGGCAAGGTCCTGACCACGTCGAAGGATCCGGCGCACGGTGTCGAGCACGGCATCGCGTCGCTCCTCGACGAGTCGCACATCGCCGCGGGCTCGGTCCGCGCGGTCGTGCACGGCACGACGCTGGCGACCAACGCCCTCATCGAGCGCAAGGGAGCGCGGACCGCGCTCCTGACCACCGAGGGTTTCCGCGATGCGCTCGAGATCCGCCACGAAGGTCGCTACGACATGTACGACCTCTTCATCGATTCGCCCGCGCCGCTCGTCCCGCGGCGCCTCCGTCGCGAGGTCCGCGAGCGGCTCCTGGCCGACGGCTCGGTTCTCCGTGCCCTCGACGAGGACGGAGCGCGGCGGATCATCGGCGAGCTGGCGGCCGAGGGCGTGGAGGCGCTGGCAATCTGTCTGCTGCACGCCTACGTGAACCCGGTCCACGAGCGGCGGCTGGCGGCTCTTGCCGGCGAGATCGCCCCGCAGATGGCCGTCGCCTGCGCGTCGGAGGTCGTGCCCGAGATCCGCGAGTACGAGCGGGCCTCGACGACGACCGCCAACGTCTACGTGGCGCCGCTCATGGCACGCTATCTCGAAGACCTCGAGCGACGGCTCGCGGACCTCCGGATCCCCGGCCAGCTCTACGTCATGCAGTCCTCGGGTGGTATCGCGCTGCCGCCGCTCGCCAGGCGTCTGCCGATCCGGCTCGTCGAGTCCGGGCCCGCCGCGGGCGCCCTGGCCGCGGCCCAGGCCGCACGCGAGCGCGGCGAGCCGAAGCTTCTCTCGTTCGACATGGGCGGCACGACGGCCAAGGCGTGCGTGATCGACGATGGCGCCCCGCTCGTCGGACGCGAGTTCGAGGTGGCGCGCGCCGACCGCTTCAAGAAGGGCTCGGGCCTCCCGATCCGCGGGCCGGTGATCGAGATGATCGAGATCGGCGCCGGCGGCGGCTCGATCGCGCGCGTGGATCGCATGGGGCTCCTCAAGGTCGGTCCCGACAGTGCGGGGGCCGACCCCGGCCCCGCCTGCTACAACCTGGGCGGCCGCCAGCCCACGGTGACCGACGCCGACCTGCTTCTCGGCTATCTCGACGCCGAGTTCTTTCTGGGTGGGCGCATGCGGCTCGATCGCGACGCCGCCCGTCGCGCGATCGAAGAGCACGTCGCCCGTCCGCTCGGTCTCGACGTGACCGCGGCGGCCTGGGGTATCCATCGGGTGGTCAACGAGAGCATGGCGGCCGCCGCGCGCATCCACGGGATCGAGCGCGGGAAAGACCTCCGGGCGTATCCCCTCTTCGCGTTCGGCGGCGCCGGCCCCGTCCACTGCTGGCAGGTCGCGCGCATCCTCAAGGTGCCGCGCATCCTGCTTCCGTTCGGCGCCGGGGCGATGTCCGCCTACGGCCTCCTGGCGGCCCCGCTGGCCTTCGACTTCGTGCGGACGGGCCGCCAGCGGCTGGACGGCGCCGACTGGTCCGCGATCAACCGCCTGTTCGCCGAGATGGAAGACGAAGGGCGCGCGCTGCTGGCGCGGGCCGGAGTCGCGGCCGGCGACGTGGGCGTCGCGCGCATCGCCGAGATGCGCTACGTCGGCCAGGGCCACGAGGTCGAGGCCCCGGTGCCGCTCGAGACGCTCTCCGCCGAGAGTCTCCCGACGATCACCGCGAGCTTCGAGGCCGCCTATCGCGCGCTCTATCACCGGTTGCCACAGGGCGTGCCGATCGAGGCGATGAACTGGCGTCTGACGGTATCCGGTCCCGATCCGAAGATCGCGTTGACGGCCAGTCCGGATCCGGCTCGCGCCGTTGCCGCGGGAAGTATTGAGAGCGTCGATCGGGGGGGCGGGGCCACGCCGCATCTTTCTCAGGCCACCCTCGGCCCAAGCCGGGCTCACGGTCCCCGCTACAAGGGAATAAGGCTCGCGTACTTCGCGGAGAGCGACGGGTTCGTCGAGACGCCCGTGTACGACCGTTACGCCTTCGCCGCGGGGATGACGCTCGCGGGCCCGGCGATCATCGAGGAGCGTGAGTCCACCGCCGTGATCGGCCCCGGCGGTCGGGGGCGTGTCGACGCCGGGCTGGCGCTCGTCATCGAGATCCCGCGCTGATGGATCCCATCACCCTCGAGATCTGCTGGAACCGCCTCGTCGGCGTCGTCAACGAGCAGGCGGCGGCGCTCCAGCGGACGTCGTTCACCTCGATCGTCCGCGAAGCGGGCGATCTCTCGGCGGGCGTCTTCGACCGCCGCGGCTTCATGGTCGCGCAGGCGGTGACGGGGACGCCCGGGCACATCAACTCGATGGCGCTCGCGATGAAGCACTTCCTGGCCGCGTGCCCGCTCGAGACGCTCCGGCCGGGCGACGTCCTGATCACGAACGATCCCTGGCTCACGTCGGGCCACCTCAACGACGTCACGATCTGCTCGCCGATCTTCCGCCGGGACGAGTGCGTCGCCTTCTTCGCCTCGACCTGTCACACGGCGGACATCGGTGGGCACGTCCTCTCGGCCGAGGCGCGCGAGGTGTACGAGGAAGGCCTGCAGATCCCGATCATGAAGCTCTACGAGGCCGGGCGCCCGAACGAGGCGCTGATCGCGATCATCCGCGCGAACACGCGCTTGCCCGAGATGGTGCTGGGCGACTTCCACGCCCAGATCGCCGGCGGCGCCGTCGGCGGTGAGCGGCTCCTCGAGTTCATGGCCGAATTCGGGCTCGAGCGACTCGAGCCGCTGGCCGACGAGATCATCGGCCGCACCGAGCGCGCGATGCGCGGTGCCATCCGCGCGCTCCGACCCGGCGTCTACACGAACGCGGTCACGTCCGACGGCTTCGACGAGCCGATCGTCATCCGCGCGCGCTGCGAGATCCGCGGCGACGAGCTGCTCGTCGACTACGCGGGCTCCTCGCCGGCGAGCCGTCGGGGCGTGAACGTCGTCATGAACTACACCGAGGCGTACACGACCTACGGCGTGAAGGTAATCGTGAGCCCGGACGTCCCCAACAACGAGGGCGCGTTCCGGCCGCTCCGCATCACCGCGCCCGAAGGGTCGATCCTGAACGTGAAGCGCCCGGCCCCGGTCGCGGCCCGGCACATCGTCGGCCACTTCCTGCCTCACGTCATCGCGGGCGCCCTCGGCCAGGCGATGCCCGACCGCGTCATGGCCGAGGGCTCGGCGAACATCTGGGGCGTTCAGGTTTCGGGCAAGGACCTCGCGGGCGAGCCGTTCAGCTACATCTTCTTCTCGTCGGGCGGGACCGGAGCACGCGCCACCAAGGACGGGCTGTCGGCGACCGCGTTCCCGTCGGGCGTCCTCGGCACACCGGTCGAGGTCATCGAGAACCTCTCCCCACTGCTCGTCGAGCGGAAGTGCCTGCGCGACGACTCCGGCGGACCCGGCAAATACCGCGGGGGCCTCGGGCAGACCATCGCCTTTCGCGTACGTACGCGCGAGTCCTTCGCCACCTCGATCCTCTGCGACCGTACCGTGCACCCCGCCGCCGGGTTCCGAGGTGGGGAACGGGGAGCACGCGGAGCCGTGCTGATCGACGGCGTCGCGCCGGCGAATCCGAAGGCCGAGCAGATCGTGCCGCCCGGCGCGCTCGTGGAGGTCCGGCTCCCGGGTGGGGGCGGTTACGGGCCGCCCGGCGAACGCGACCCGGAGCTCATCGCACGCGACCTGCTCGAAGGCTACGTGAGCGGCGCCTGACGCGCGCCGCTCATCGGCCAAAGCGAGTGGCGATCCAGAAAAGCCCAGTCACGATCGCCCCCACCACTAGTGCTCATCGTGCACATCTCCCCTCGGGGTGCCACCTAAAGGATTGTTTGTAGCCCTCTAACGCCCACGCTATTCCTGGATGATGGGTTGTGCTCGGCCACGGGCGCGGGTGCTCGGCGCCCTCGGCCTCCTCGCTCTGCTCGCCGGCTGCGGGACATCACGCGAGGCTCGCGCGGCGCTCGACGCAGGACGGCGGGCGACGGCGCAGGGCGCCCTCCTCGAGGCCCTGGAGCACTACCGCACGGCAACGAGGCTCGCTCCGGACTCCGCCTCCGTGCAGCTCGCGCTCGGGGAGGCCGCGGAAACCCTCGGAGAGTTCGACGAAGCGCTGAGCGCCTACCAGGCGGCGGCTCGGCGCACGGCCTCGACCACGACCTGGCTCCGTCTTGGCGAGATGGCCGATCGGATGGGGCAGGTGGACCTGGCGATCCAGTCGCTCGAAGGAGCCTACGGCCCGTGGCGCGAGCACGCCTGGCTCGGGCTCAAGGTCGGCGTGGTGACGCTCGTGGCGTGCCTGCCGGGGCGCTGGCCGAATGTCTCCGCGTGGTGGAGTCAGTGTCTGCCCGCGGCCGTCCAGACCGGCCGCGCTTACTTCCGCGCCTCGCGCGAGAGCGTGCCGGAGTACGTCTTTCGCATTCTGGTCGAGGCGGGGCAGCGCGAGCGGGCCATCGCCCTCGCGAGCGGGCGCGGCTGGCTCCGGGACGACGCCGACTACTGTCGGGCCCGCGACCTCTCGGTGTCGGGCGAGACGGCGGGCCTGCTGGCGATGCTGCTCCAGCCCGACCGCGCCGAGTGCCTGGTGCCGCTCGGCGCGCGGATCGCCGACGATGGACTCGCGCGGCTGGGACGGCTCGTCCTTCTGGACCGCGTCCAGCGCGCGTCGCAACCCGAGATCCGAGCACAGGCGGAGTGGGTCCTGCGCCATCGCCTGCCTGACCACGAGATCCCCAAGGTCGCCGAGTCGCTCAATGTGACGGGTTGGCGACTGCAGAATCGTCTCAACAGGCCGGCCGAGGCGCTCGCCGCCTACACGAAGGCCATGACGGCCGATCCCGCATTCTCCTGGCCGTATCACAACATCGGGCGGATCTACATGAGCCAGCAGGACAACGAGCAGGCGCTGGCCTGGCTCACCAAGGCGGTCGAGATCAACCCGAATCACCTGCGGGCCCAGTTCAATCTGGGCGTCGCCGCGGCGCGGCTCAAGCGCTACGACGAGGCGCTCGTCGCCTACGGCCGAGCGCTGGCCATGCATCCGGCGGACGCCGACGCTCACGCGAACGTCGGCTGGATCCTCCTGAAGGTCGGCCGCCAGGCCGAAGGCGTTCGCGAGCTGCAGGTCGCGGTGCGCCTCGACCCGAACCTCGAGCACGAGCGAGACTTTCTCAACGCCCAGTTCGGGCGCGATGCCCGTCAGGGCCCGACGCCGTTCAGCGTCCGATGACAACCGAAGCCATGAGAACGGTCCTGTCGGCGATCGCCCTGACGCTCTGCACTGCGCTGGCCGGGGTCGCCCAGGAGCGACCGGCGGCCGCGCCACCGTCGGGCGATCTGGACCGCGCGCAGGCGGCGTTCCGGGCCGGCCGCTACGCCGAGGCACTGGCGGTGGCGCGGCGCGCGGCCGACGCGGCGCCCACATCGGTGCGGGCGCTGACGGCGCGCGCCGGCATGGCCGAATTCATGGGCGAGTTCGACGAGGCGCGGACATTCTACGACCGGGCCACCGGGCTCGCGCCCGATGACGCCGAGCTCATCTATCGCACGGCGTCGTTCGCCGTGCGCGTGGGCGAGTACGATCGGGCCCTGGTCCAGCTCGACCGGTTGCTGGCCCTCCATCCGCCGCACGTGCGCTGGCAGTTCCACTGGGCGCCGACCTATCTACAGCCGGCGCTGCTGCGCGATCATCCGTCGCTCGAGCAGATCGTGCAGATCAAGCTCGACATCCTCACCGAGAAGGGCGATCTCGCGCAGGCGCGCCAGCTCGCGCGCTCCTACGCCATCGTGAAGCCGGGAGAGAACTACTGCGGACAGGCGCAGCAGAAGTCGCGCGGGGGCGCCGAGCGCGAGGAGACCTTCAGGGCGTTTCGCCTGGCCACGCTCGGCCAGCCGGACGCGGCCGATTGCATCTGGTGGTACGGGCAATGGCTGTCGGACGAAGGGTACGTGCGCCTGGGGCGCCTGATGGTCATCGAGGGCACGCGCGTCACGTCGGCGGCCGGCAACAAGGAGTCGGGCGCCCGCTATCTCCGCATCCGCCTCGGCGGCAACCGCGAGGTCCCCAAGCGCGCCGAGCAGCTCTTCCTGATCGCCCGCCAGCGCTACCTCCGGGACGGCGACATCGACGGCGCGGTCCGGCTGTTCGACGAGTCCATCCGCCTGGCACCGGCGTTCGCCCGCCCTTACAACTATCGCGCGACGATCGCCGCGGATCTCGGCGATCGCGAGAGCGCGCTCGCGTGGCTCCACCGCGGCCTCCAGGCCGACCCCGACTCGTGGCGGACCCATCGGAACCTCGGCAAGTTGTTCTCGGAGCTGGAGCGCTACCCCGAAGCGGAGATGCACCTGCGAAAGACCGTCCAGCTGTTCGGCGACGACGCGGGGGGTCGCCTGGCGCTCGCGCGCGTGCTCTACGCGCAGGGCAAGTACGACGACTTCGCGAAGGAGGCGCGCGCTGCCGTCGCCTTTCTCACCAACTGGAAGACGGCGGTGCCCGAGGTGCGCGACTTCCTCGCGAAGTTCGACCGCTGGGGTCCGGGTGCGACGCTACCGCCGGCTCCCGACCCCGGCGTCATCATCGGATGGAACTATGACTGACCGGATCGGACCGGTCCTGCTGCTGGGCGCGGCACTCGCCCTCGCCCCGGGTCCCGGCGCCGCGGAGACGTACCGCTGGGTCGACGAGCAAGGCAACGTCACCTACTCCAATCGTCCGCCGCAGCCTGGGGAGATCCGCGCGCCGACGACCGACGCCAAGCCGGCACCCGACGTCAGCGGGCCGGAGGTGAAGGCGCCTGAGGTGAAGGCGCCTGGGGTGAAGGTGCCCGAGCCGAAGGCCCCCGACGTGGAAGCGCCCCCGGTGAAGGCGCGCGACGCGAAGGTGTCGGTGCCGCCGGCCCCGATCGCGAGAACGGGCCCGACCAAGATCGACGAGCTCCTGGAGCTGTCGGGCGTCCGAGCTCAGCTCGTCGGGCTCCTGAGCCGTGTCGCCGGCGAGCTGCGGCCGGCCCCGGGGCAGATGAGCGCCAGCGATCAGGCCGCCATCGACCGGATCCTCGGAGGACAATCGCTCCGCCACGAGGCGGTTTATGCAGCCGTACGCGACGCGTTTCGCTCTCAGGTCGACCGAATGAGCCTCGAGGCCACGGCCGCGTGGCTCCGGACGCCCGCGGCTCGCAAGATCGTCGCCCTGGAGATCGCGTCCTCGGAGCCTGGCACCGATCAGAAAGTGGCCGACTACGCCGCCAGCCTCAAGGCGAACCCGCCGGCGACGCGCCGGCTGGAGCTGCTCCAGCGTCTGGACTGGGCCACCGGCGCGAACGAGACGTCGGCTGAGCTCGTCGCGGCGATCGCGCGTGGCTTGTCGACAGCCGTGTCCGCGGCCGGGCCGCCCGAGCAGCGGCTGCGGCCGGGACAGATCGAAGACCGAGCGGCACAGGTGCGGGCTCGGGCGAACGAAACCCTGCGTGAGGTGCGGATGATGTCGATGCTCTACACGTATCGCCCCCTGGAGGACGCGGAGCTCTCGGAGTATGTGAGGTTCTCGGGGTCCGAGGCGGGGCGCTGGTACAACACGGCCATGCGCAAGGCGCTGGTGAGCGCGCTCGGCAAGGCTGTCGAGCAGACGGCGGCCGAGCTGGTGCGAGCCGTACCGCTCGAGCGCTGGGCGCGCGCCGCGATGCCGGCGCCGCCACCGGTGAAGTGATGGCCGCCGCCTGTCCCCGCTGCGGTGCGCCCGCCGTCGAGCGCGACAAGTGCGCGCAGTGCGGCGTCGTCGCCTCGGTCTATGCCGCGGCCCTCGAGAAGATGCGGCGCGCGCCGACGCCGACCCCAACCACGCCCGGCGCGGCTCGCGCGGGCGCACCCGTGGCGGCCGCCGCGGCGGCGGTGACTCGCCTGGAGACGGCCCCGCCCGCCCGGCCGCCGACGAACGGGTCGGCCGCGAGGGCAGCCGCGGCCATGACGCCCGCGACGCCGAGCCCGACGCCGAGATCGGCACCAGCGACCGCGGCGGCCGGTGGTCCCCGGCGGCTCACGTTCCACGGCTCGGCCGGGACGCTCTTCGGCATCTATGTCGTGAACGTCTTGCTGACCATCGCGACCTTCGGCTTCTATCGCTTCTGGGGCAAGGTCAGGGTGCGCCGCTTCATGCTGAGCCAGACGGGGTTCGAGGGGGACCGCTTCGCTTACCACGGCACCGCCAAGGAGCTGCTGATCGGGTTCGTGAAGGCCGTCCTGTTCGTGGGTATGCCGATCACGGCGCTGAGCTTGGCGGCGAGGCTCTCCGGGGATAGGACGCTCCATCTCGCCACTCAGGCGTTCACGTCGCTCCTCGTCTTCATCTTCATCCCGATCGCGATGGTCGGGGCCCGACGATATCGCCTGAGCCGCACCTCGTGGCGGGCGATCCGGTTCTCGTTCCGCGGTCGGGCGTGGCCCTTCGTCAGGGTCTTCGTGGCGGGCTCGATCCTGAGCATGCTGACGCTCACCCTGTACTACCCCTTCTTCCAGGCTCGCCAGCAGGGCTTCATGGTCTCGAATGCGTATTTCGGCCGCCGCCCGTTCCGGTTCGACGGGCGCGGGCGCGATCTCTTCGGTGCGTACGTGGTGGCCCTGCTCCTGTTCCTGCCGACGCTCGGGCTCTACTGGTTCTGGTTCCACGCGAAGAAGACGCGCTATTTCTGGGAACACACCTACTTCGAGACCGCGCGCTTCCGCTCGACGGTTCCGGGCCGTCAGCTCATGAACCAGACGCTCGGGAACTGGATCGTGCTCGTGCTCACTCTGGGGTTCGCCTGGCCCTGGGTGCTGGTGCGCCGCACGCGTTTCGAGTTCGCGTACCTCACCGTCGAGGGCCCGCTCGACCTCGCCGGCATCGTCCAGGAGCCTCAGCTCGCCACGGCGACAGGGGACGCGCTCTCGAGCCTCCTCGGCGCCGACGTCGATTTCGCGTAGCGCCGCGGCGATGCCCGGCGCGTTCACGGGCTATTACCTCGACGGCCGCAGCGCGGCGCGCCAGCAGGCGTCGATCCGCCTGGCAGCCAGCGGGCTCGAAATCGCGCTCGAGGGCGGCGCCCGTCTGTGGTGGCCGTTCCGGGATGTCCGCCAGACCCAGGGCTTCTACGCCGGCGAGCAGATCCGCCTCGAGCGCGGGGCGCCGCTTCCCGAGATTCTGCTGGTCGACGACACCGCCTTCCTCGGGGCGCTGCACGCCACGGCCCCCGGCCTCGGGCGCCGCTTCCACGACCCGCGACGACGGCGGGCCCGCGTGCTCTTTACGATCGGGGCTGCGGTCACCGCCGTGGCGGCCGGCGCGGTCCTGTACGTGTGGGGGATTCCGGCGGCCGCCGGGATGCTCGCCGCCCGCGTGCCGGCGTCATGGGAAGAGCGGCTCGGACAGGCGGCCGTGGAGCAGCTCACGGCGTCGAAGCGCCGTTGCGTCGACCCGGAGGGCGAAGCGGCCATCGCCGCGATCGTCAAGCGCCTGCTGGCGCCGAGGCCGAGCGTTCCTTACACGTTTCGCGTGGTCGTGGTCGACGACCAGACGGTGAACGCGTTTGCCGTCCCCGGCGGCCAGGTCGTGCTGCTCCGCGGCCTTCTCGAGCGTACGCGCACGCCCGAGGAGCTGGCCGGGGTGCTCGCGCACGAGCTCCAGCACGTGCTCCAGCGCCACCCGACGCGTCTTCTGCTGCAGCACGCGTCCACGGGGCTGCTGCTCGCCGCGGTGTCGGGCGACATCACCGGCGTGGTGGCTTACGGGATCGAGAGCGCGCGTGTGCTCGGGACCCTCCGCTACAGCCGCCACCTCGAGAGCGAGGCCGACGTCGAAGGCCTCCGGATGCTGCTGGCCGCGGAGGTCGATCCGCAGGGGATGATCGCGTTCTTCGAGACCCTGCGCGGGGCGGAGCGCAGCCTGCCGGGCGCGTCGCGCTACCTGGCCTCGCACCCCCTCGCCGTGGAGCGGGTCGAGAGCCTCAAGAGGCTGGCCGAGTACAATCCGAAGAGATTCCAGCCGCTCCTGCCCGACCGGGATTGGAGCGACCTCAGGCGAGTCTGTGGGCGCTGAGCGCTAGCGGCGCGGAGCGTCGCCGAGCGCCACGACGACGAGCGAGCCGTAGGCGTCGACCGGACGGACGCCCCGTCCGTACCCGGCGACGTGCTCGCAGAGCCAGCCGACGCACGGTGTCCGGGAGTCGACCTCGCCCTTGATCGCGGCCCACTCATCGGCCGCGGCGCGGCCGAGCGCCCGGTGGCGCGCGCTCGATTCGATCACGAGGACCAGCCGCGCCCCGTCGCCCTCGAGCCGTTTGAGGGCCGTCCGCGTCGCCTCGACCGACCCGTGGATGAGGGCCTCAGGGTCAGGCGCCGAGCGCTCCTCGAAGCCTTCGGCGTAGCCCAGCCCGGTCGAGTAGGCGGCCTCGAGGCAGGCGGCGCTGGCGAGCGGCTCGCTCGTCGAGGCGCCGTATACGACGGGCGACGAGAGGACGCTGCAGACCGTCCGCATCTTGGGGCCCATCAGAACGCGCCACGGCTGCAGGAAGGCTTCCGCGGGGGCCCCGAAACCTGGCTTCACGAACGCAAGGCCAAGGCCCCGCGGGTATCGCATCCTGAAGGGCCAGCCTGAGAGGATGAGCCGGGCCGCTCCTTGCCCTGCCTCGGTCAGATCGCGGCCGCCCGCGGCGGCGACGCCGCTGACGGCTCCCTCGCCGTTCGTGAGGCAGACGACCAGGGCCCCCGCCGTCACGGCACCGTTGTGAGTGAGGATCGCCGAGGTGGCGCCGCCGGCGACGCCTACGGGACCCAGCACGCCGCGGATGAGCGGTACGACATCCTGAGCGGGCACGCCCGCAGTCACGAGGAGCACGAGGTCGGGTGAGGTCCCGTGGAGGCCGGTGCGCGCCATCGCGGTCGCGCGCACGGCGGCCCAGATCGCGTCCTGGTGCGAGGCGAATCCGATACCGATCTGGAGGGTTCTCGACTCGGTTTCGACGGGGATAGTCGCGTACATAGCTCCGAGCGTGTGCAGCCCGGGTGCCAACCGGAAGGGGCTGGAAGATCAGGGACTTTCTTCGACGAATGACGCGGGGGGGTGTCAGTTCGGCAACAGGTGTGCCTTTTTAGAGCATCCCGTACTCCTTGAGTCGGCGGTAGATCGTGCGGCGCGAGATGCCGAGCGCGCTTGCGGCCGCCTCCTTGTCGTCCTTGTAGAAAGCCAGCGCGCGGAGGATGAGGTCCTTCTCGACGTCGGCCAGCCGGGGCACGGTTCCGCTCGGGGTAGCGGCCACCGCGGGCACCGACGCGGTGCCGAGGACCGGCAGATCGGCGAACGTGATCTGCTCGCGCGCGCCCATGGCGAAGGCCCGCTCGATGACGTTCTCGAGCTCGCGCACGTTGCCGGGGAAGTCGTAGCCCGCGAGCGCGGCCAGCGCGTCCGGTGTGATGCCCTTCACGTCCCGCCTGAACCGTCGGTTGTAGCGGCGCAGGAAATGGTTCACGAGCACCGGAATGTCCTCGCGCCGGGTCCGAAGCGGCGGCAGGCTCACACGGACCACGTTCAGCCGATAGTAAAGGTCCTGGCGGAAGCGCCCGTCGGCGATCGTCCGATCGAGGTCGCGGTTCGTCGCCGCGATGACGCGTACGTCGACCGCATGCGCCTTCGTCGAGCCGACCGGCCGCACCTGCATCTCCTGCAGGACGCGCAGCAGCTTGACTTGTAGACCCGGCGACAGCTCGGCGATCTCGTCCAGGAAGATCGTGCCATCGTTCGCGCCGCGGAAGAGGCCGAGCGCGTCAGACACGGCACCCGAGAATGCGCCGCGGACGTGACCGAAAAACTCGGACTCGAGCAAGTCCTCCGGAATGGCGCTGCAGTTCACCGGAATGAAGGGTCCCTTGGCGCGATTAGAGAGCCTGTGGATAGCCGCCGCGACCAGCTCCTTCCCCGTCCCGCTCTCCCCTTCGATGAGCACCGGCGAGTCCGTGGTAGCGACCTTGCCGATGATCTCCTTCACGCGCTGCATCGGCGGCGCGTTGCCGACCATCTCGTTGACCGTGAGCTCCTCGCCCAGGCGCGTGCGGAGCGACTGGACCTCGCCCTTCAGGAACCGGCGCTCCGTCACGCGCGCCATGAGGTGGCGCAGCTCGTCGAGGATCAGCGGCTTGGACAGGTAGTCGTACGCGCCCTCCTTGAGGGCTTCGACGGCGGAGGCGATCGTGGGGTAGCCGGTCATCACGATGACCTCGATGGATTCGTCGTGGCGCTTGATCTCGCGAAGGAGATCGAGCCCGCTCATCTCGGGCATGCGGATATCGGTGATCGCGGCGTCGAACAACTCCGTGCGGATCGCCTCGAGCGCTTCCGTGCCGGTGCCGACACATCCGACCTGGTAACCCCACTGGGTAAGGGCTTCCTTCAGCAGCTTCAGGATCGAGGGCTCGTCGTCAACTACGAGGATTTTGGCGACTTCCATGTCCTTTTACCGACTCTAGCATGACCAAGATGTCAAACTGACCAGGTATATGCAGAATTTCCGGATGGGCTCGCTTGCGGTCCGGGAGCGGCCATGTTAGCGTGGGCGTTGACTTTTTACCTAGGAGACTCCGACATGGCGAACGAACCCGTCCACCTGACCGAACAGAACTTCGACGATACGCTGAGCCGCGAGACCGGGCTCCTGATGGTGGACTTCTGGGCCGAGTGGTGCGGACCCTGTCGATCCATTGCGCCCGTTCTGGAGGATCTCGCCAGGGCGTCGGAAGGCAAGGTGACGCTCGCCAAGGTCAACGTCGACGAGAGCCCCGGGCTCGCCGCGCGTTACGGAATCAGGTCGATCCCGACGATCCTGTTCGTGAAGGGCGGCAAAGTCGCCGATCAAATCATCGGCGCCGTGCCCAAGGCCAAGCTCCAAGCCAAGCTGGACGCTCTCGCCTAGCGCGCTCCCGGCGGGCACCGCATCAGCACCTCCGGCTTAGGCATCCCGTCCCTTTCTCCGAGCCGTGACGAGTTCCGGGCTCTCGCGGCACAGGGCAATCTTGTGCCCGTATTCGCCGAGCTGCCGGCCGACCTCGACACGCCGCTCTCCGCCTATCTCCGCTTGCGCCCCGGCCCCTACTCGTTCTTGCTCGAATCCGTCGAGGGCGGCGAGGTGTGGGCACGCTATTCGTTCCTGGGCGCGGATCCGCTGATGGTCCTGACCGCGAAAAACGGCCGGCTCACGCTCAGCCGGAACGGCCGGACCGAGCGGCTGCCGGATGGCAATCCGCTCGGCGCCGTGCGCGAGCTCCTCAAACAGTTCCAGCCGGTGTCGGTGCCGGGGCTGCCGAGATTCCAAGGCGGCGCTGTCGGCTTCCTCGCGTACGACATGGTGCACCACATGGAGCGCCTTCCGCGCACCACCGACGACGACCTCGAGCTGCCGGACGCGGTGTTCCTCTTCACCGACACGCTGCTCGTGTTCGACAACCTCCGCCACCGGCTGCTCGTCATCGCCAACGCGGTCGTAGAGCGGCGCGACCCCGCGGCGCTCGACCGCGCTTACGACCGGGCCGCCGTCCGCATCGGGATGACGCTGGCCAAGCTGTCGCGCCCGGCGCGGGCGCCTGCCACGCTCGCGCTCCCGGCGACGGCGCCCCTCCTGGCCGAGGGCGAGGCGGGGTTCACCTCGACGATGAGCGAGGCGCAGTTCATCGACGGCGTGCATCGGGCCAAGGAGTTCATCGCCGCCGGCGACGCCTACCAGATCGTGCTCTCGCGCCGGCTCGACTGCCGCCTGACGGCCGATCCGTTCACGGTCTACCGCGCGCTCCGGACGATCAACCCGTCGCCGTACCTCTTCTTGCTCCGGCTGGGCCCCCTGTCCATCGTGGGCTCCTCCCCCGAGGTGCTCGTGCGCGTCGAGGGCGATCGGGTCGACCTCCGGCCGATCGCCGGGACGCACCCGCGCGGCAGCACCGACGCCGAGGACCGCGAGATCGAGGAGCGGCTCAAGAGCGACCCCAAGGAGCGCGCGGAGCACGTGATGTTGGTCGATCTCGGGCGGAACGACGTCGGGCGCGTCTCGGAGCTAGGCTCGGTCAAGGTCACCGAGTTCATGGAGATCGAGCGCTATTCCCACGTGATGCACCTCGTGAGCCACGTGACCGGCAAGCTCAAGTCCGGGAGCGACGCGCTCGACGTGCTCCAGGCGTCCTTCCCGGCGGGCACCCTCAGCGGGGCGCCGAAGATCCGCGCGATGGAGATCATCGACGAGCTGGAGCCGACCCAGCGTGGCCCCTACGGGGGCGCCGTGGGCTACGTCTCCTATTCGGGTAACCTCGACTCCTGCATCACGATCCGCACCATCGTGTGCCACGGCCGACGTGCCTCGGTTCAGGTGGGCGCCGGCATCGTGGCCGACTCCGATCCAAAGACCGAGTGGCTCGAAACGGGCTCCAAGGCGCGCGGCATGATCCTGGCGCTGCGGATCGCGTCGGGGACGGCACGCCAATGATCCTCGTCATCGACAACTACGACTCCTTCACCTACAACCTCGTCCAGTATCTCGGCGAGCTGGGCGCGACGCTCGAAGTCGTGCGCAATGATACGTTGAGCTGCGACGCGATCGTCGCGCTCAAGCCCGAGCGCGTGGTGATCTCTCCCGGACCCGGAAATCCCGACCAGGCCGGCGTGTCGCTCGAGGTCATCCGGCGGCTCGGCCCCACGACGCCGATCCTCGGCGTCTGTCTCGGCCACCAGGCGATCGGCCAGGCGTACGGGGCCACCGTCGCGCGCGCGAAGGGTCAGATGCACGGCAAGACCTCGGCGATCCGCCACGATGGCCGCGGCGTCTTCGCGGGCCTCGGCAACCCCTTCGTCGCCACGCGCTACCACTCGCTCGCGGTCCTGCGCGAGACGGTGCCCGACGCGCTGGAGGTCACGGCCTGGGCCGAGGACGGCGAAATCATGGGCCTCCGCCATCGGCGCGACCCGGTGGAGGGCGTTCAGTTCCACCCCGAGTCGATCCTGACGGTCGAGGGAAAGCAGCTTCTCAGGAATTTCCTCTCCGGATGACTGAGTCCGCCGCTACCGAACGACGCCTGATCGAGATCATCCGGCGGGCGGCCCGGCGGGCGCCGGCGGTCCGGGTCGGAATCGGCGACGACTGCGCGGTCCTGGAGCCGACCGCCGGGAGCCTGCTCCTGGCGACGACCGACCTGCTCATCGAGGACGTGCACTTCCGCCGCCGCTGGGCCACGCCGACCGACATCGGCTGGAAGTCGCTCGCCGTGAACCTCTCCGACATCGCCGCGATGGGCGGCCGGCCCCGGTGGGCCCTGATCGCCCTGGCATGCCCGGAGGCCGTGAGCCTCGACGAGGCCGAGGCCTTCTACGCCGGCGTCCAGGCCCTTGCGACGGAGCATGACGTGGCGATCGTCGGCGGGGATACCGCCGCGTCGCCCAGGGGCTGGATCGTCAACGTGACGCTGCTCGGCGACGCGGTCCAGGCGCCCCTCGTCCGGTCCACGGCGGGCATCGGGCACGTGATCGCCGTCACGGGATCCCTTGGCCGCTCCGCGGCCGGGTTGGCCCTCCTGGAGGCGATTCCGGGGCCGGGCGGGGTGGGCAGCGACGCTCGCGCCGATGTGACGACCGCGCACCTCCGGCCGCGGCCCCGAACCCGGGAAGGGCAATGGCTCGCCGAGGCCGGCGGGGTCACCTCGATGATCGATCTCTCCGACGGCCTCGCGACCGACCTCGGCCATCTCTGCGAGGAGAGCGGGGTCGGAGCGCGGATCGACCTCGGACGGGTCCCCGTGGACGCCACGGTCCACGCCGTCGCGCGGGCGCTCGATCGGAACGCCCTCGCCTGGGCTACCGGCGGCGGGGAGGACTACGAGCTCCTGCTCACCTGCGTGCCCGAGGCGTTCGATCGCCTCGCCGGGGGCCTCGCGCGCGCGACTGGAACGCGGCTCAGCCCGGTGGGCGAGACGACGCCGGCCGCCGAGGGGATCCGGTACCTGGACGCCGGTGGAAAGGCCGTGTCCGTGCGGCCGGGGTTCGAGCACTTCGTGACGGGGCGCGCCCGTGCCTGAAGGCCTCGGGCTGAGATTCCTGGCGCTCGGCGTGCTGATCGTCTGCTCCGCGATCCTCACGGGCGCCGAGGCGGCGTATTTCTCTCTCGGCCGCGCCCGGCTCAGACACGTCGCCTCGACGGACGAGGCCGAAGGCGCGCCGAAGCCACTCATCGAGCGCCCGCACGAGCTGCTCGTCACGCTGCTCGTCGGCATCACCGTCATCAACATCGGAGCCGCCGCGCTCGCCGCGACGATCGCCGACAGCCTTTTCGGGCCGAGCTGGGGAATGTTCGTCGAGATCGTCGCGCTGGTCTTCGTCCTCACGACCTTCGGTGAGGTCCTGCCGATGACGCTGGCGGTCAAGTATCCGGAGCGATTCCTGGCCGTCGCCGGCCGCCCGGTGGCCTGGCTCGGCGTGCTCCTGGCGCCGGTGCGCGCCGCGCTCGCGGCGCTGAGCGCGCTGACGGTGCGGATCGTCAGCCGCGGACGCACGGAGCAGGCGACGCTCAGCGAGGAGGAGCTGCGGACGCTCGTCGACGTCGGGGCCAGCGAGGGCGTCGTCGAGCGCGAGGAGCGCGAGATGATCCACAAGGTGTTCGAGCTCGAGGACACCCTGGTCCGGTCGGTCATGGTGCCGCGCACCGACATGGTGTGCCTCGACGTGGAGACGCCGCCGGCCGAGATCCTGCCGGCGCTCCGGGAGCACCTGCACTCGCGCGTGCCGGTGTACGAGGGCTCGATCGACGTCATCGTGGGTATCCTCTACGCCAAGGACCTGCTGCCGTTCGTGGAGGGATTACCGGCCAGTTTCGACGTCCGCACCCACCTGCACCCGCCGTACTTCGTGCCGGAGTCCAAGCGCGCGGACGCGCTGCTCCAGGAGTTCCAGGCCAAGCGGCTCCAGATGGCGATCGTCGTGGACGAGTACGGCGGCACCGCCGGCCTCGTCACGCTGGAAGACCTTCTGGAGGAGCTGGTGGGCGAGATCGCCGACGAGTACGACGAGCCCGAGCGGCTGATTCAGCGGGTGGACGCGACGACCTATCGTGTCGCCGGCAAGCTGCCGATCGAGCAGCTGAACGCCGTGACCGGCCTCAAGCTCTCCAACGAAAGCTACGACACGGTCGGGGGCTGGGTCCTCGACCTCTTCGGGCGCGTCCCGCGGCGGTTCGAGCGCACCGAGACCCCCGAGCTGCAGCTGACGGTGGAGAAGGTAGAGCGGACGCGCATCGTGGAGGTGCTCGTCTCGCTCAAGAAGCCCGCGCCGAAGGAGGCGGCCGCGTGAGCCTCCTCTGGCTGGCCGTGCTGTGTCTCTTCCTCACGATGTTCTTCTCGGCGGCCGAGATGGCGTTCATCGCCGCCAACCGGCTCCGGCTCCGGCACCTCGCCGAGGAGGGTAATCCCACGGCGGCGATGTACCTCGAGGCGTTTCGCCAGCCCGAACGCGTGCTCTCGACCGCGATGATCGGCGTGACGATCGCCCACATCGTGGCCGCCTCGGCGGTGACCTGGGCTCTCCTGCCCGTGCTCGGCGGGATGACGCCGATCGTGGTGACCATCCTCCTGACCCCGGTGATGCTCGTCTTCGGCGAGATCATCCCGAAGGCCGTCGCGCGCGAGTGGGCGACGAGCCTGATCTTGAAGCTCTACCGGCCGCTGACCTGGGCGGCGACCCTGCTGGTGCCGTTCGTCGCGTTCGCGAACTTCGTCGTCGGCGCGATCCTGCGCACCTTCGGCGGGCGCCAGCCCGATATGCGCGCCTTCGTCTCGCGCGAGGAGCTGAAGGCGCTGCTCCAGCTGGAGCCGGGCGAGGCGGACGTGACGACCCACGAGGCCCAGCTGATCGACAAGATCTTCGACCTCGGCGACACCACCGTGCGCGAGGTCATGGTGCCGCTGGTCGAGGCGGCCATGCTCCCCGACACGGCCACGCCGCGCGAGGCGATCGCGTTCGTCCTCGGGCGAGGGTTCTCGAGAATCCCGGTCTACCGGCAGCGCGAGACCAATATCGTGGGCGTGGTCGGAGCGAAGGATCTCCTGAGCCGCGGCGCGGCGGTGCGGACCCTGGACGAGCTCATACGCCCGCCGTACTATGTGCCGGAAACCAAGCGCATCGACGACCTGCTCCGCGAGATGCAGCGCAACCGCACCCACATGGCCGTGGTCGTGGACGAGTACGGTGGCTCGACGGGTGTGGTGACCCTCGAGGACATCCTCGAGCAGATCGTGGGCGACATCCACGACGAGCACGAGCGGACGCCCGCGCCGGCGGAGCGGCTGCCCGACGGGAGCTACCGGGTCTCCGCGCGCGCGAACATCGACGAGCTCAACGAGGCGCTCGACTGGACGCTGCCCAAGCAGGACTACGAGACCGTCGCGGGGCTCGTGCTCGCGACCCTGCACCGGATCCCTCGGGCCGGCGAGGAATTCCAGATCGCGCGGTATTCGATCACCGTCCTCGAATCCGACGCCCGGCGGGTCGTCTCGGTCAAGATCGTGCCGATCGCCGGCACCAACAGTTCATAGCCGCGTCTGGGCCGGCGGGGCCCCAGCCCCGCGACGGCCTGCGGCGCGCACCCCCTGAGGAGGGCCTGAGCATGGCTGGAACGATGGTCGAGTTCGCGTCGAATGGCAGCAAGACGGCCGGGTACCTGGCGACACCGGCCTCCGGCAAGGGGCCGGGCGTGCTGGTCCTCCAGGAGTGGTGGGGTCTCGTCGGTCACATCAAGAACGTGTGCGACCGCTTCGCCGCCGAGGGGTTCACGGCGCTCGCTCCGGACATGTACCACGGCAAGACGGCCAGCGAGCCGGACGGCGCGGGCAAGCTCTTCATGGCGCTGAACATCTCGCAGGCGGAGCGCGATCTGCGGGGCGCCGCGACGTATCTCCTGGGGCAGTCGTCCGCGAAGAAGATCGGCGCCGTCGGCTTCTGCATGGGCGGCCAGCTCGCCCTCTATGCCGCCACGCTCAACCCGTCGGTCGCGGCGTGCGTCAACTTCTACGGCATCCATCCGAACGTGAAGCCCGACTACACGAAGCTCTCGGGACCGGTGCTCGGCCTCTTCGCGGAGAAGGACGGCTTCGTGACGCCCCAGGTCGCCAAGGACACGGACGCCGCCATCAAGAAGGCCGGCAAGCAGTCGGAGTTCCACGTCTACCCGGGTCTGGATCACGGCTTCTTCAACGACGAGCGCGCGGACGTCTACGACAAGCCCGGCGCCACCGACGCCTGGAAGCGCACGCTGGCGTTCTTCCGTCTCAACGTGAAGTAGTCCCTGGCGCCCGACGGCAACGAGGGACGAGCCACCCCGAGGCTCGCCCTCGTTGCCGCGTGACGATGCGACCATATCCCCTCGATCTCTTTCTCCCGGCGGCCGGGTTCGGCGAACGGCTGAGACCCGTCACGAATCATCTGCCCAAGCCGCTGCTGCCGATCCTCGGCACGCCGATCATCGAGCGGATCCTGAACAGACTCACCGCGGCGTGCGACGGCCGGATCGGCATCAACTTGCACTGGAAGGCCGACCTGCTGCGCGCCTGGGCCGCGGCGTCGCCCTGGCATGATCGAATCGTCTTCTTTCCCGAAGATCCGATCCTCGGCACCGGCGGCGCGCTCAAGAACGCGGAATCCTTTCTCTGCAGACGGTCCTTCATCGTCCACAACTCGGATATCCTCCTGGACATCGATTTCTCCCGACTCGTCGAGGAGCATCTGGCCTCGGGAAATATCGCGACCCTCGCGTGCCACCGCCTGCCGCATTTGAGCAACGTCGTCATCGACGAGAACGGCCAGGTGGTGGACGTCGAGAACCCCGGCGCTTCGAGGCCCGACGCCTCACGCATCGCCGACAAGGTCGCCTACACCGGCATCGCCGTCTACTCACCGGAGATCCTCACGTTCCTGCCCGCGGGTGTCTCGCACGCCACGGTCGCCTGGGTCGCCGCGTCCAAAGCCGGGCGCAAGGTCCGGGCGATGGATTTCACGGGCGCCTATTGGAACGACGTGGGAGATCCCGCGACCTACGCGAGAAGCGTCCTGGATGCGCTTCGGGAACGCGGAGAGACGGTCTACGTTTCCCCGGGGGCCCGCTGCGGACGTCTTGAGATCGACGGCTACGTCGTCCTGGAATCCGGCGGCGAAATCCGGGACGGGTCGCGAGTCAGGAACTGCATTCTCCTGCCGGGAGCCGACGCCTCGGGCAGTCACGAGAACAGGATCATCGGACCCGACTACGTGATTTCCCTCTCCGAATCCGACCTGCAGCCGTCGGCTCATGCCGCCGAGAAGAAACGGGTCCCGCTGAGCGAACCGCTCTTTGCGCGGCATTTCGGGATTCAGGCCTCGGGTGATCGCGGATCGACGGCTGCTCCGGACTCTCCGTTCTGGTCCGATGCCATTCTCATCGGGCTCGGCGGGTCGGACCGACGCTACTTCCGCGTGCGGCACGACGGCCGGGCGGCGGTGCTGATGGAATGCCGCCCGGAGGATCCGGACTTCGAACGGCATCTGGCGTACACCGAGTTCTTCTCCGATCACGCCGTCCCGGTGCCCGCGCTCTTCTCGGCGGACCGCGTGAACAAACGGGCTCTGTTCGAGGACCTGGGCGACACGTCGCTCTACGCCTATCTCAAGCTTCCCCATGACAACGGAAGCATCGAGCGCGTCTATCGCGGCGTCCTCCGGAGCCTCGTGACGCTGCACACGACGGCCACCCACCATATCGACGAGTGCCCGCTCCTTCGGGCACGGATCTTCGATTACGACTATTTCAGGTGGGAGACGACGTACTTCCTCGACCGCTTCGTCGCCGGACTCTGCAAGCTCGAGATCAAGAACAGGCCCGCCCTCGACGAGGGGCTCCATCGTCTCGCGCAGCGCGCCGATGCCCACGCCAAGGGCGTCATCCATCGCGATTTCCAGTGCCAGAACATCATGATCCACGCCGGCGTGCCCCGAATCATCGACTACCAGGGCGCGCGCATGGCGCCGCGGGCCTATGACATCGCCTCGGTTCTCTGGGACCCCTATTTTCGGCTGGACGACGGGCTGCGCGAGCGGTTGCTCGCCTACTATCTGGACGAGATGAAGACCTCTCGACTCGAGGCGTTCGATGAAAGGAGCTTCCTGGACAGCCTGATCTCCTGCCGGCTCCAGCGCCACATGCAGGCGCTGGGAGCCTACGGATTTCTCTCCGAGGCGAAGGGCAAGACGTACTTCCTCAAGCACGTCCCCGAAGCGCTCCGGCTGCTCAACGAGGACCTGGTCGAGGTGCGACGGGAGTATCCGGAGCTTGCCCGCCTGACCGCGTCGCTCTGATCAAAGGGAAACCCGCCTGAGAAATCGGGCTTGGTGGCCCCAACGGGACCCGATCGAACTTGCAGAATCCAAGTGCGTGATTTCATTGCTCGCTGAGCGAGAGTGACGCCCGTCTCTCAGTCCTGAACGGGGCCAGCTGGCGTCTCCTCAGCGCGTCAGCCTCAGATAGTTGCGGGTGCCGCTTTGTTCCAAAGGCGACCGCCCAGCCACCGGGTCCCTTGCGCGGCACCAGCCCGCGCGTAGGATGATCGCGTGAGCCTCGACCCGGGACTCTGGTTACCCACGACGGCGGACGAGATCCGCGCGCGCGGCTGGGACGCGCCCGACGTCGTGTTCGTGACGGGCGACGCCTACGTGGACCATCCCTCCTTCGCGATGGCGGTGCTCTCCCGCGTACTCGAGTCGAACGGGTTCCGTGTCGCCATCCTGCCGCAACCCGACTGGCGGAGCGCCGCGGCGTGGCGCGCGCTCGGGCGGCCCCGGCTCTTCTACGCCGTCTCGGCCGGCAACATGGACTCGATGATCAATCACTACACGGCGAACAAGAAGCGCCGCAACGACGACGCGTACTCGCCGGGCGGGAGGATCGGGCTGCGTCCGGATCGTCCGACGCCCGCGTACGCGCAACGGTGCCGCGAGGCGTTCCGGGGCGTGCCCGTGGTGATCGGCGGCATCGAGGCCTCGCTCCGGCGCATCGCGCACTTCGACTACTGGTCGGAGCAGGTGCGGCCGTCGATGCTGGCGGCGAGCAAGGCGGACCTGCTCGCGTTCGGCAAGGGAGAGGCGACGATCGTCGCCATCGCGCGCCGGCTCGCCGCCGGACAGCCCGTGACGGCGCTGCGCGACCTGCGCGGCGTGGCGTACCTGCTCGGCGCCAAGGAGCCGTTGCCGGTCTGGCCCGGCGAGACGCTCGCGCTACCGTCCCTGGAGGACGCGACACGCGACCCGATCGCCTTCGCGCGGATGACCCGCACGTTCCATCACGAGACGAACCCGTTCAACGCCAAGCGGCTGACACAGGCCCACGGCGACCGCACGCTCGTGCTCAACCCGCCGTGCCTGCCGATCGGCGAGGCGGAGATGGACGCGATCTACGACCTGCCGTACACGCGGCGGCCGCACCCGCGCTACGCGGAGCCGATTCCCGCCCACACGATGATCAAGGACTCCGTGCAGATCATGCGGGGCTGCTTCGGAGGCTGCACCTTCTGCTCCATCACGATGCACGAGGGACGCGTCATCCAGAGCCGGAGCCCCCGCTCGGTCCTCGCCGAGGTGCAGACGATCGCCGCCGACCCCGCCTTCAAGGGCACGATCAGCGACCTCGGCGGCCCCACCGCGAACATGTACCAGATGCGCTGTACCCGGCCCGAGGTCGAGGC
>DASPZZ010000088.1:0-1820 GCA_035635995.1 Binatia bacterium
GGAAACCCATAGACGCAGCGCGCGAGGTAGGCGCCGCTGTCCGTCCGAGCCGCCGTGCGCTCGTTCTGGACGAAGCTCGGCTCGATCTCGCGGTCGCCCAGGAGAATCCGCGGGGCAAAGTACCGCGCGAAGTCTTCGCGGGGCCCGCGGAGATTCGCCCAGATCACCAGGCGGTCCTGCTGCTCGCGCAGGAGCTTCTCGGGCTCCGTGTCCTTCATGCGTTCGTTCTTGAACGCCGCGTTGCGAGCCGCGAGGACGAGCCGGTGGAAGGGCGTGATGACCGTGAGGCTGTCCCCGGCCTGGTTCGCCACGCGCCACTCCGTGTCGAAGGAGTCGCGCGTGATCGACTGGGCACCCACGCGCAGCGCATCGGTGCGCTCCTGGGGCTCGAGACTGAACGACGCGGCCCCGGCGACCGACGGTCCGGCCAGGAGGAGAACGAGCAAGGGGGCCGCGAGTGCCTTCACTTGGTCTCGCCGACGATGACGAGGTTGAAGGAGGCCGGCGCGAAGTACTTCGCGGCCACCCGCTGGACATCGGCGGCCGTGACCCTGGCGATCCGCTCCTTGTAGCGATCGGCGTAGTCGAGACCGAGTCCGCGATCCTCGGTGGCCACCAGGAAATCGGCGACCTTCCCCGAGGTGTCGAGCCGGAACGGGAAGCTCCCGATCAGGTACTGCTTGGCGAGCGCGAGCTCGCGCTCGGCGACGGGCTCGCGCCCCATCCGGGCGAGCTCCTCGCGGACCATCGCGATCACCTTGGGAGCCTCGGCCGTCCGGGTCTGAGCGGACGCGGCGAAGGACGCGCCGTGCCGCCATGGCGCCACCCAGCTGTAGACCGCGTACGCGAGGCCGGATTCTTCCCGGACTCGCGTGTACAGGCGGGAGGCCGAACCCCCGCCCAGCACGTAGGAGCCGACGGCCATCGGGAAGTAGTCGGGATCGGTTTGTACGACGGCCTGACGACCGAACATGATCGTCGTCTGCGTCAGCTCGCGCTTGACCGTCTCTTCGCGCACCGTTGCCGGCGCGCTCGCCGCCGGAACCGTCGCAGGCGGATCGGCCGGGCGCGACCACGACCCGAACCGCGCCAGGATCTCGCGGCGCGCCTCATCGACGGTGACCGCCCCGACGACGGCGATGATCGTGGTGTCGGGCCGCGCACGCTCCCGATAGAACTTGACGACGTCGTCGCGGGTGAGGCGCGCCACCGACTCCCGCGTCCCCTCGACCGGGCGCCCGTAAGGATGGCCCTCGAAGACGAGCCGCCCGAGCGCACGAGCCGCCACGGTGCCGGGATCCTCCTCGGAGCGCTTGATCGCGGCCTGGATCTCCGACACCTTCCGGGCGACCTCGGCCTCGGGAAAGGTCGGCGTCAGGATGACCTCGGACACGAGGTCGAGCCCGAGAGTCAGATCTTTCTTCTGAGCCGTCATCGAAACGATGAGGGTGTCGCGACCGGTCCCGGCCTCGACGCTGCCCCCTACGAATTCGATGGCCGAATCGAGCTCGGGCCCCGTCCGCTTCGCTGTCCCTCGCGTGAGCACCGCCCCCGTCAGATTGGCCAGCCCCGCACGATCGGCCGGATCGTAGACGGCTCCCGCCCGCCCCAGGACGCGTACGGCCACGATCGGCACGGCGGGCCGCTCGGCCACGAGCAAGACGATCCCGTTGGGCAGAACCTCCCGATGGGCCAGCGGCGCGGCTCCGGCCGGCCCGCGCGCCATGAAGCTCGCCAGGAGCACGGCGCACGCCAGGGCCAGCGCGCGGCCGACTTGCGAGGCTCGGAGCACGACTCGTGCGCCCATCAGGATTTCGGCA
>DASPZZ010000089.1:0-31009 GCA_035635995.1 Binatia bacterium
CGGAAGGCGAAGATGACGGAGATCGAGGATCGCCTGAACAAGCTCCGCTCGCCCTTCCGCTCGGCCGAGACCTTCTGGATCGAGGAGATCGTCGACCCGCGCGACACGCGGCCGCTCCTCTGCGAGTTCGCCAACCTGACCGCGCCGCTCAGGCGGCCGGGGCCGTCGACCTTCGGCATGCGCGGCTAGGCGGCACGGGCGCACGATGGCGGACAAAGCGCGCCAGCCACACATGCTCTCGTCCGAGTTCACGCGGATCCTCTGCATCGCGGCGCACCCGGACGACAACGAGTTCACCATCGCCGGGAGCGTCGCCCGCTGGGCGAGCGAAGGGCGCGACGTCGTGTTCTGCCTGGTCACGACCGGCGGCTCCGGCACCAACGAGCACACGCCCGACAACACGGGGCTGATCCCGATTCGCGAGCGCGAGTCGTGGGATGCCGCGAAGATCCTCGGCGTGAAGGACGTCGTTTTCCTCGGCTACCAGGATGGCGTCGTCGAGCCGACCATCGGCTTGCGGCGTGACCTGACGCGTGTGATCCGGCGCGTCCGCCCGCACGTGGTGCTATGCGGCGACCCGACGGTCCGCTGGTACGGCAACGAGTACTTGAACCATCCGGACCACCGCGCGGTCGCCAGCGCGGCGCTCGACGCGGTCTTCCCCTCGTCGGAGACGCGCGTGATCTTCCCCGAGCTCCTGGCGGAAGGTCTCGAGCCGCACAAGGTGAAGGAGGTCTTCATCAGCGGCGCGATCCCGCCCGACACCTACATCGACATCGGCGACACGCTCGCGCTCAAGTGCGCCGCGCTCAAGGCGCACGTCTCCCAGGTGGGCAAGGGCGAGTGGGTCGACGAGCTCTTGCGCGCGTGGGCGTTGCGCGACGGCAAGGAGGCCGGCGTCAAGCACGCCGAGGGCTTCAAGCGGATGGCCCTCTGGCGGGGTGACAGCTAGGAGGGCTCAAAAAGAGGTGCGGGATCGCCCCCTTCGCCTGACCATCGCGACGGCTGCCTCGACGAGGTCCGCATTGTGGAGTGCCGGGCTGCCGTCCGGTCGCTGCGCGGTGTCTTCGAGGCCGATCCGGATGTCGCGGTCACGTTCGAGCGCGGCGTCGATCACGGCCCAGGTCGCGAGCCCGTCGCCGTGATGCAACCGCGGGACACGGATCCCGACCCGGTCGAGCTCGTCGTCGATCGCGCGGGCCTCGTCAACCGCGGCTCGCGCCTCGCTCGGCTGAGCCTCGACGAGCACACGCACGCAGCGATCGGCGATGCCGAGGGCGGCGAGCGTCCGCGCGTCGTCAACCGTCCACACCCCCGCCTCGATTCCGATCGATCGCGCGAGCAGGCGATCGCACAGCTCGGGAACACTCGTTTCGGATAGGTTGACCGAGACGAAATCGGGCGCCACCGCCCACGCGGTCACCAACTCGAGACGACGGGCGGGGGCGGGCTCGATCCAGATCCCAGTCGTCAGCCCGATCGGAATGCCGGGACAGACCGCCCGCACGGCAGCGACGACCGCGTCGCATATCGTCGGATCCAGCGTCTCCGAGCCGTCGGCGGCGCGCGGATGGACGTGGAGCGCCGCGGCGCCGGCCGCCACCGCGCGGGCTGCGTCGCGAGCGATTTCGTCGGGGGAGAGCGGTACGGCCGGATGCTCGGCGCGGCGCCGGCCACCGTTCAGGCACGCTTGCACCAGCACCGGTCGTCCACGCACGCCTATCAAACCCCGGTCGGCGACCGCCGTGAAACCGCTCGGACGCGCTACTTGGACTCGACGATCTTGTGTCGTTGCGTGCCCAGGCCGGTGATGCCCATCTCGACCACGTCGCCGGGCTGCAGGTACCGGGGCGGCTTGGCGCCGTGGCCCACGCCCGCCGGCGTTCCGGTGGAAATCACATCGCCGGCGCGCAGCGACATGAAGCGGCTGACGTAGGCGATCAGCGACGCGACCGAGAAGATCATCTTCCCGGTGTTGCCGTCCTGCCGGCGCTCGCCATTCACCGTCGTCCACAGCGCCATGGCCTGGGGATCGCCGGCCTCGTCGGCCGTGACGAGCCATGGGCCGGTCGGACCGAAGGTGTCGGCGCTCTTGCCCTTGGTCGTCGTGCCGCCGTGCTCCATCTGGAACGCGCGCTCGGAGACGTCGTTCACGAGGCAGTAGCCGGCGACGTAGCGGAGCGCCTCGGCCTCCTCGACGTAGCGCGCGTCACGCCCCAGCACGACGCCGAGCTCCACCTCGTAGTCGAGCTTCGCCGCGCCCCGCGGGCGCACGATGGGATCGTCGGGGCCGCAGACCGCGCTCGGCGCCTTGATGAACACGGTCGGCTCCTTCGGGAGGGCCATGCCGACCTCGGCCGCGTGGTCGGTGTAGTTGAGCCCGATGCAGACCATCTTGCCCATGCCCGCCAGCGGGCAGCCGAGCCGCGGGCGGCCGCGCACGACCGGCAGGCGCGCGAGATTGGCGGCGCGGATCTTCCGGAGGGTCGCCGGCGCGAGCGCCGCCGGCGTGACGTCTTGGATCACGCGTCCGAGATCGCGGAGCTTACCGTCCGCGTCGATCGCGCCGGGACGCTCGGCGCCGGGTCGGCCGTACCGTACGAGCTTCATCTCAGGCGTACCGGACGCCGATGATCTCGCCGACCAGCGCGGGGCGCTCCTGGCCCTCGATCTCGACCGTCATCTCGGAGCTCACCCGCACGCCGTTGCCGGCCACTTCCTCGGCGCCGGTGATGCGCTGGCGCACGCGGATGCGCGAGCCCGCCTGAACGGGCGAGATGAAGCGGATCTTGTTCGAGCCGTAGTTGATGCCCCGGCTCCGCTTGGTGACCTCGAGCAGCGTGGCGGCCAGCCGCGGAACGAGCGACAGCGTGAGGTACCCGTGGGCGATCGTCTTGCCCCCGGGCATCTCGCGCTTCGCCCGCTCGACGTCCACGTGGATCCACTGGTGGTCTCCGGTGGCGTCGGCGAACTTGTCGATCATCGCCTGATCGACCGTGACCCAATCCGACGGACCGAGCTCGCGTCCGACGAGTGTCAGCAGGTCCTTGGGATACTCGACTTTGAGCGTGGCCATCTCGTCCTCCTGGAATTAGGTGCCCGCGCGCGGGGGCACCGCCCAGCCCATCTCCCGGGCGTGGCGCGCCTCGAACTCGCGGATCTGTGCCTCGAAGCCGAGCGTCAACCCGATCTCGTCCCGTCCGCTCAGGAGCATCGCCTTGCGGAAGGCGTCGACCTCGAAGCGATGGCGAGCGCCATCGGGCGCCGTCACCGTCTGCCCGTCGAGCTCGACCGTGAGCGTGGCGCCGGGCCTGCCGTGGAGCTGACGCCGAAGGGCCGCGACGACGTCGCCCGGCAGGATCACCGGCAGCAGGCCGTTCTTGAAGCAGTTCTGGTGGAAGATGTCGCCGAGACTCGGCGCGATCACCGAGCGAACCCCGTAGGCCGCGAGAGCCCACACCGCCGCCTCGCGCGAGGACCCGCAGCCGAAGTTCTCGGCCGCGACCACGATCCGGGCCCCGCGGTACGGCGCCTGATTCAGGACGAACTCCGGCCGCTCCGCGCCGGCGGCGTCGAATCGCACGTCGTGAAAGAGGAAGCTCGCGTACTCCGGAACGCTCCGGTCCTTTCGCAGAAAGCGCGCCGGAATGACCCGATCGGTGTCGACGTTCGGCAGGTCGATCGGCACGGCGACGGCGGAGACGCGCGTGAAGGGCTCCATGCTAGACCGTCAGCGTGCGGACATCGGTGAGCCTCCCGGTGACGGCGGCGGCCGCCGCCATGGCGGGTGACATGAGATGGGTCCGCGCACCCTTGCCCTGGCGCCCCTCGAAGTTGCGGTTGGACGTCGACGCGACGCGCTCGCCCGGGCCGGCCGTCTCGCCGTTCATGCCGACGCACATCGAGCAGCCCGCCTCGCGCCACTCGAAGCCTGCGTCGACGAACACGCGGTCGAGCCCCTCGGCCTCGGCCGCGCGCTTGATCAGCCCCGAGCCCGGCACGATCCACGCGGGCACCACCACACGGCGGCCCTTCGCGACGCGCGCGGCGGCGCGCAGATCGTCCAGGCGACTGTTGGTGCACGAGCCGATGAAGACACGATTCACTACGATCTCGCTGAGCGGTGTGCCCGGGCTGAGCCCCATGTAGGCGAGCGCGCGCGCCATGCTCTCGCGACGCCCGAGGTCGCCGACGGCCGCCGGGTCGGGCACCCGCGCCGTGATGGGCAGCGCATCTTGAGGGCTGGTCCCCCAGGTGACGGTCGGCGCGATGTCGGTCGCGGCGAGCGCGACCTCGCGATCGAACGGGGCGCCGGGCTCGCTCGGGAGCGTCTTCCAGTGAGCGAGCGCCCGGTCCCAGGCGTCGCCCCGGGGCGCCAGGGGCCTGGCCGCGAGGTACGCGAAGGTCGTCTCGTCCGGCGCGACCATGCCGGTGCGCGCGCCGGCCTCGATGGACATGTTGCAGACGGTCATGCGCTCGTCCATGGACATATCCCGGATCGTCGAGCCCGCGTATTCGATCGCGTGCCCCACGCCGCCACCGGCGCCGATCTTCGCGATGATCGCCAGGATCACGTCCTTGGCGTTGACGCCGGGCTCCAGCCCGCCTTCGACCGAGATCCGCATGGTCCGGGGCTTCTTCTGCCAGAGCGTCTGGGTCGCCAGCACGTGCTCGACCTCGCTCGAGCCGATCCCGAACGCGAGCGCGCCGAACGCCCCGTGCGTCGCCGTGTGCGAGTCGCCGCAGACGAGCGTGACGCCGGGCAGCGTCAGCCCCTGCTCGGGGCCGATGACGTGCACGATTCCGCGGCGCGGATCGCCCACGCCGAAGTAGACGATGCGCTGGTCGGCGGTGTGGCGCCCGAGCGCCTCGACCATGCCCCGGGTCTCGGCGTCGGCGGTCGGTGAACCGGCCGAGGTCAGGACGTAGTGATCCGCCGTCGCGAAGCAGAGGTCGGAGCGGCGCACGGGCCGCCCGCTCCGGGCCAGGCGCCCGAACGCGGCGGTCGTGCCCTCGTGCAGCAGGTGGCGGTCGATATAAAGGAGGACGTGCCCGCCCGGGCCCTCGGCCACCACGTGCCGGGCCCAGATCTTCTCGAACATCGTGCGCGGCGTGGACACGGGCGGAAGATTACTCGGTGCGCCCGACCACCTCAACTACTCCTTTGCCGACCTCGCCGGTGGGTTGCTCTGCTCGGCGGTGACGCGCATGCCTTCCTTCAGCCCGTCCGGTGGGCTCACGACGAGCCGTTCCTGTCCGGTGAGGCCGGCGACGATCTCGACCGACTGCCCGAGGTCGCGGCCGAGCTGCACGCTCAGGTAGCGCACCGTGCCGTCGGGGCGCACGTCGACGACCTGCGGCCCGGCCGCCCGCGCGATGAGCGCGGTCGCGGGCACCACCCACACGGCGTCCGCGGGCACCACGCTGAACTTGACCTGCGCGTACATCCCGGGCATGAGCGCCAGGTCCGCGTTGCGGAGGCGCACTTCCGTGAGCAGCGTGCGCGAGGTGGGATCGAGGGCGCCGGCGGTGCTCGCGATCCGGCCGAGGAACGCCCGCTGCGGGTACTCGGGCACGAGGATCTGGGCCTCCTGGCCCGGCACGATGGAGCGGACGAACGTCTGCGGGACGTTGACGAAGACGCGGAGGTTCTCGACGTGCGCGATCCGGAACAGCGGGCTGGCACCGCTGCCGCTCCCCGAGCTGATCAGCGCGCCGCGGTCGATCCCGCGCGCCGTGATGATCCCGGCGAACGGCGCCTCCAGCTTCTGGAAGGACTGGAGCGCCATCAGCCGCTGCACGTTGGCCTCGCTCGCCGCCACGTTGGCCCGCGCGGCGCCCACGCTGGCCTCCAGGGCGCCGAGGTTGGCCTGCATCGCGTCGACGTTGGCCAGAGCCGCCGCCGTGGCCGCGCGGGCGGCCGTGAACGCCGTCCGCTTCTCGTCGGCATCCTGATGGGCGACGAGCTCCGCGCGCTCGAGTCGCGTGAAGCGGCCCGAGGTCGCGCCGGCGAACTCCTCGTTCGCCCTCGATTGATCCAGGCCCGCGCGCGACTGTGTCAGGTTCGCCTGCGCCTGCGTGAAGCTCGCCTGGGCCTGGGCCAGGCCCGAGCGCGTCTGGGCCAGGGCGGCGCGGGCCTGGCTGAGCTCCTGGTCGAGCTCGGGCGTGTCGATCTGGGCGAGGATCTTCCCCGCCGCCACGCGATCGCCGATGTCGACGTAGCGCTCGCGGACGTACCCGCTGGTGCGGGCGTAGAGGGCGGCCTCCTCGATCGCCTGGATGTTGCTGGGCAGCACGAGGTCGGTCGGCCCGTCGGCGCGCCGGGGCGGCACCACGCTCACGGATATGAGCCCGAAGTCGGGCGCGGTGGAGGCCGCGACGAGCTCCGCGCTCTGGCGCAGGCGCGGCATCACGCCGATGACGACCAGCGCGACCAGCAGCACCACGCCGATGAGAAGGCTCCACGTCGTTCGCGACTTGGGCATCGGTCACTCCTGGGTTGACGTCGTTTCCGCGGCGGTGGCCGCGGGATCGCCGAGAAAGTCCCGCCGCGGCGCGCGGCGGCGAAGCACGCTGTAGACGAGCGGCACGAGGAAGAGCGTGGCGAAGGTGGCCACCGCCAGGCCGCCGATCACCGCGCGCCCCAGGGGCGCATTCTGCTCGCCGCCCTCGCCGAGACCGAGCGACATCGGCAGCATGCCGATGATCATGGCGAGCGCGGTCATCAGCACCGGGCGCAGGCGGGTGGCGCCCGCCGCGAGGGCGGCGCTGCGCGAGTCGTGGCCCTCGAGCATCTGGTCGTTCGCGAACGTGACCATGAGGATGCTGTTCGCGGTGGCGACGCCGACGCTCATGATGGCGCCCATGAGGGCCGGCACGCTGAACGTGGTGTGGGTGAC
Organism: Binatia bacterium; assembly: GCA_035635995.1. Taxonomy (GTDB): domain Bacteria; phylum Methylomirabilota; class Methylomirabilia; order Rokubacteriales; family CSP1-6; genus AR31. Next base: position 6,900 of record DASPZZ010000089.1, read on the forward strand.
GAAGAGCATCCACACGATGCCGCAGAACCCGGCCGGCAGCGCGGTGATGATGATGAACGGATCGAGCCAGGACTGGAAGTTGACGACCATGAGCAGGTAGACGAGCGCGACCGCGAAGATGAGGCCGAGGCCGAGGCGGACGAAGGCGGAGTTCATGCTCTCCACCTGGCCGCGCACGGCGATGGTGTGACCGGGCGGCAGCTTGGGTCTGAGCTCGGCGGCGATCCGCTGGACGGCGGCCGCCACGCTGCCGAGGTCCCGCTCCTGCACGTTGGCGTAGACGTCGAAGACCGGCTGCACGTTCGAGTGGCTGATGACCGCCGGAACCTCCCGTCGTTCGAGCGAGGCCAGATTGCTCAGGAGCTGGAGCGGGCCGGGCGTGCCCGACGTGACCGCCGTGTTCATGAGCGTGTTGACGGAGTCGACCCGGCTCTGCGGGGTCTGCACGGCGACGAGATAGTTGATGCCCGTGCGGGGATCGGACCAGTAGTTCGGGGTCACGACCGCGCTCGAGCTGAGCGAGACCAGCACGCTGTTCGCCACGTCCCGCTGGGTGAGGCCCAGCTGGGCCGCGCGCGAGCGGTCGACGTTCACGAGGAGGGACGGGGCGTTGACCACCTGATGCAGGTGCACGTCGACCGCGCCCGGCACGCGCGCCATCCGGGCGGCCATCTCGAGCGCGACCTCGTGAGTCGCCGCCCGGTTGTATCCCGTGATCTGCACGTCGATCGGCGCCGGCAGCCCGAAGTTCAAGATCTGGCCCACCATGTCGGCGGGCTGGAAAAAGAACGTGACACCCGGAAATTCCCGCGGGAGCGTCTCCCGGAGCGTCTTCATCCAGCGCGCGGTCGGCTGATGGCGGTCCGGATTCAGCGAGACGAGGATCTCCCCGTCCGAGGGCCCGAGGGTCACGCTGTCCGTGAAGGCGAGATTGATCGGCTGGGGCTGGCCGATGTTGTCGATCACGAGCTCGATCTCGTCCTTCGGGATCAAGCGGCGGATCGCCGCTTCGACGCTCGCGAACACCAGCTCGGTCTCCTCGATTCGTGTCCCGGCCGGCGCCCGCACGTGAAGGCGGAACTGCCCGGTGTCCACCTCCGGGAAGAAGTCGCGCCCGACGAAGGGAAGGAGCGCCAGCCCGCTCACCACGACGACCAAGAAGGCGCCGAACACGCGCCCGCGCCGGGCGAGGGCGTTCTCGAGGGCCTGGACGTACGCCAGCCGGAGCCGCTCGAACCGTCCCTGGAACGCCTCATGGACGCGGGCGAAGAGGCCCCGCGCCGCGCCGTCATCGACATGGCCCTGGATCTCGGCGGGGAGCAGGTAGCGCACGAGCGTCGGAACGATCGTGCGCGAGAGCAGATACGACGCCAGCATCGCAAACACGACGGCCATGGCCAGGGGCGTGAAGAGGTACCTCGCCGGGCCGGTGAGGAACACCACCGGCACGAAGACGATGCAGATCGACAGGGTCGAGACGAACGCGGGGGTGGCGATCTGCTGGGCGCCGTCGAGGATCGCCTGCACGAGACGCTTGCCGAGGCCCAGGTTGCGGTGGATGTTCTCGATCTCCACCGTGGCGTCGTCGACGAGGATGCCGACGGCCAGTGCCAGCCCGCCGAGCGTCATCACGTTGAGGGTCTGGCCGATCGCGCTCAGGACCGCCAGCGAGGTGAGGATCGAGAGCGGGATCGAGGTGACCACGACCAGGGTGCTGCGCCAGCTCCCGAGGAAGAGCAGGATCATGACTCCGGTGAGGCAGGCCGCGATCGCGCCCTCGGTCAGCACGCCGGTGATGGCGGCGCGCACGAAGAGCGATTGGTCGAAGAGCTCCTTGACCTCGAGCCCCGGCGGCGCGGCGGCCCGGATGGTCGGGAGCAGGTTCTTGAGCTGCTTGACGATCGTGAGCGTCGAGGCGCCGCCCTTCTTGATCACGGTGAGCAGCACCGACCGCCGGCCGTCCTGACGGACCATGTTGGTCTGCACCGCGAAGCCGTCGCGCACGTGCGCCACGTCGCGCAGGTAGACCGTGGCGCCGTTGACGACCTTGACGGGCAGCTCGTTGAGCTCGGCCAGGGCGTCGGGGCTGCTGTTGAGGGCGACCCGGTACTCGCGCGGGCCGAGCTTCACGCTGCCGGACGGCAGCGTCAGGTTCTGGAGATTCATGGCGGCGTTGACGTCCGCGGCCGAGATCGACTTCGCCAGGAGCGCCTGGGGATCGAGATCGACCATGACCTGCCGCGGCTTGCCGCCGTACGGCAAGGGGAGCGTGATGCCCTGGATCGGCGCGACCTGCTGACGGATGCGGTAGATGCCGTAGTCGTAGAGCTGGGCCTCCGAGAGCGTCTTGCTGCCGAGGGCGAGCTGGATGATCGGCACGCTGGAGGCGTTGTACTGCAGGATGAACGGCGGGACCGCGCCCGGGGGCATGCGGCGCAGGATCGTCTGTGACACCGCGGTCACCTGGGCCAGCGCCGCTTCCACGTTCACGTTCGGCTGGAAGTAGATCTTGATGACGCTGACGCCCGGGTACGTCTGCGACTCGATGCTCCGCACGTCGCTGACCGCCGACGAGATCGTGTACTCGGAGAAGGTCGTGATGCGCGAGGCCATCTCCTCGGTGGACAGGCCTTCGTAGTTCCAGATCACGGACACGACCGGAATGTCGATCTCCGGGAAGATGTCCGTCGGCGTGGTGACGATCGCGAACACGCCGAGCAATACGATCGTGAGGCCCATGACCACGAAGGTGTAAGGGCGGCGGAGCGCCAACCGAACGATCCACATGAGACCCTGCCTCCTCCTTCTCTGTGTTGATGTCGATGCCCGCGTGTGCGATTCCCACGACGGGATCGCCGGCGAGAAAATTTTCTCGGTGTCGGCTCGCTGACGGACTGTTCGGGCAGAGTGCCCGATCAGCGCACGACGCGCCGCCGGGCGGATCGCAACCGTCTACGTCAGAAGGGCACCGAGCCGGCGCCCGTCGCGGAGCAGGCGTCGCGCGATGTCGGAGAGCCAGTCGAGGACACGACGAGCGAGCGAGCGTTCGCGTCGAGTCCCTGCGGCCGGCGCCGACGGCGCCAGCCTGTCGAGGGAATCGGCGAACGTCACGAACTCCTGGTTCACCCAGTCGGGTGATTCCAGCAGCATCATGTGGCCGGCGCCGTCGGCGATGCGGAGCCGCGACCCGCGGATCAGCTCCCGGAGGCGTTGAGCCGATGCCGGCGGGATGAGCCCGTCGCGGCCTCCAGCCAGGATGAGGGTGGGAACGTCGAGGCGACCCGCCGGCTCGGTCAGATCCATCGTCCTGGCGGCTCGCACGTCGTTCAGGATCGTCTGCGGTCGGCAGGCACGCAGCTCCTGCATCGCGAGCCTGACCGCTTCGCCGGACGCCCCCGGCGCGAACAGGATCTTCTTCGCCGTCGAGAAGAAGAGGAGCTTTCGCAGAGGTCCGGGGAGATATGGAATGAGTCGTTCGCCCCAGCCGTCGGCGGGCGGAAGCTTCACGCAGCTCGAGACCAGCACCAGACCTCTCACGAGGTCGGGTCGCTTCGCGGCGAGCGCGATGGCGATCGCGCCCCCCAGTGAGTGCCCGGCGACGATGACCGGGCCGGTGTCCAGGACGGTCAGGAAGTCGGTGACGACCGCGGCATACTCCTCGACGCTCACGTCGAGCGCGGGATCAGACTCGCCGTGACCGGGCAGATCCACGGCCATCATCCGCAGCGCGCCCCGCAGACCGCGAAGCTGGTAAACCCAGGATCGAGCGCTCACGCCCGAGCCGTGGATCAGAAGCGTTGTTCGCTCGGCGGCGCCCTCGCTCGTCAAGTAGGAGACGCGGCCCCGGCCCGGGAGCTCGACGAAGCTGCGGGAAATTTCCCCGCCGGCGTCAGGTGCCTCCATCTCTTTGCAGGCGCGCCTCGGCCGGCGGGGCTCGCGTCAGCCTGTCGCCCGCGCGACCCTTACGATGGTGATCCGCCCCTCCTGGGCGAGCCGACCCAGCAGCGAGGTCACCGCCTCGGTCGACATGCCGAGTTTCTGGCTGACCTCGCCGGGTGTCATCGACTCCTGATCCACGAAGCAGTTCACGATTTCGTCGTCGAGCTCCTGCCACCAATCCGTCATCCCAGCCTCCTGGAGTCGATTCCGGCTCGATTTGCAGCAGGTCTCGTGCCAACGATTCACGAACCGGACGGCGCCGCGCTAAGTCGGGTCAAGAATGAGCTTCCGCCCGACCGGCTCAGCGACTCGCGCCTGTTCCATTCGCGCGGCCGTGACGATCAAATAGGCAGACGGCGGCGGGCGCTTCTTCGCGCTGCGCGCCGGGCGAGCAGGACGCGAACCTGCTCGCCCGGCCGCCGCATCAACCGCGCGGCGCCTGCCCTTCGTGGCCGCGCGGCGCCTGGACGTCCTCGTTGCGCTCGCGCGGCGCCTGCACGTCCTCGGCGTGATCGCGTGGCGCCTGGATGTCCTGGTTGCGGTCGCGAGGCGCCTGGACTTCCTGGCCGCGTGGCGCCTGGATCTGCGCGAGCGGCGGCGCCGCGTTGGCGACCGTGGCGATCAGCGAGGTTGCAAGAGCGATTGCGAGTGCGCTGGTGCGATGCATGTCCCGTCCTCCTTGGTCGTCTGTGCTCCAGCCGACCGCATGTTCCATTCCGTCTGATCCACTTGAACGCAACCAAGATTCATAAAAGGCTCGCCGTCATTCCCGCCTTCCCATGAGCAGCGCACGTGCCAAACGCGAACCGGACGAAATCATTGAGAACACGCGGGCCGCGACCCCCAGCGTCGGTTCCAAGCCGAAACCGCGGGGTTCACGCTGAAACCGATCGCGCGCTCGGCCAGACGTTCCGCATTGGAACGATGTTCCGAAGTGGAACGCGCGCGTCGCAAAATCTCGTGATTCCACGCGACGCTCGCGTGGCATGCGATTTGCGCCTCGGCGTAGACTGGAGTGGAGGTCGGTGATGCCGGTGCCGCTGATCCTGACGTTCGTTTCGACGGTCGCGTTCGCGATCCAGCTGCTGATCTTCGCGTACCTCTACTCGTCGCACCGCGTCCGCTTCTTTCAGTACCTGCTGCTCGCGTGGGGCGCCTACACGCTGTCCAAGGGGCTCAAGTGCGTCGACGTGCTCCTCCTCGACGTCGACCATCCGAGCTTCGTCACGGACCTGGCCACCGTCGCCGCCGTCGGCTTCACGCTGGCGGCTGCCTTCGCGCACCGCTGGGACTATCGACTGCGCGGACGGGACATCCTGATGGGCGTTGCGGTCGCGGTGCTCCTGGCGTTCACGAGCGGGGTCGGCGGCGGCGACGAGACTCAGCGCGTCGTGGGCGCCGCCCTCGGCGCCGTCCAGATCGCCGCCGGAGCGTTGTTCTGGCCTCCGCGGGGCCGCGTCACCAGATTTCGCGGCGAACGGCTCCTGGCCGGTCTCCTGACGCTCTGGGGCGTCCATCGCATCGCGACGCAGTTCGTGAGCACGCTGCCCGGGTCGGCCATGTACCTGGCGGTGCACGGGGTCTTCATCACGCTCTACTTCCTGTCGACTTTCGCCGTGATCATCATGGTGCTCGAGCGGGCCCGCAGCGAGAGCGAGCGGCTCCACGCGCGCCTGCGTGAGGCCGAGCGCCTGGCGACCACGGGCGAGCTCGCGGCCGGCATGGCCCACGAGATCCGCAATCCGCTGGCGGCCATCGTCAACGCGACCGCCCTGCTCACCGACGAGGCGGGGCTCACCCCCGACGAGCGCTCGGCGACGCTCGCGGCGATCCGGACCGAGGCGCGACGGCTCAACCGTATCCTCTCCGACTTCCTCCACTTCGCGCGCCCCCAGGCGGCGCGGCGCGCGCCCGGGGACATCCGCGAGGTGGTTCAGCACGTGAGCGCCTTGATCCGCGAGGACCGCTCGCGCGCGCCCCGCGTCGACGTGCGCGTGGCGGTCGACCCGGCGGTCCCGCGCTTCGCCTTCGACCGCGACCAGGTCACCCAGGTGCTCTGGAACGTGGCGCTCAACGCCGTCGAGGCGATGAACGGGCGCGGGCGCCTGTCGCTCGAGGTCGCCCGCCAGAACGGCGACGTCGCGCTGGCGGTCAGCGACACCGGGTCCGGGATCTCCGCCGAGAGCCTTCCTCACGTGTTCGAGCCGTTCTACTCGGGCAAGCCGAACGGCAGCGGCCTCGGCCTGACCATCGCCGAGCGCATCGTGGGGGCCCACGGCGGCCGCATCGAGATCGATTCCCAGCCCGGCCGGGGGACGCGCGTGACGCTCCTGTTTCCGCTCGAGGCCGCCTGACGATGGCCCACCTGCTGGTCGTGGACGACGAGCCTTCGGCGCGCAGCACGCTGGCCCTGCTGCTCCGCAAACGCGGCCATCGCGTGCTCGAGGCCGAGGGCGTCACCGCCGCGACGAAGCGCCTCGCCGAAGAGGTGTTCGACCTCGTGGTCACGGATCTCCGGATGCCGGACGGCGACGGCCTCGACGTGCTGCAAGCGGCCAAGGCTCAGGCCCCGGCGACCGAGGTGATCCTCCTCACCGCCTACGCCGAATGGAAGTCGGCCAAGGAGGCGATTCGCCTCGGCGCCCTCGACTACTTCGAGAAGGGACAGGAGCCGGACGAGCTCTACCGCCGCATCGACAAGGCGCTGGCCGCGCGCGCGCTTCGCCGCGAGAACGAGAACCTGCGTGCCCAGCTCCGGGAGCGCTACGGCCTGCCCGGCCTGATCGCGCAGTCGGCGGCCATGCAGACCGTCCTGGACCTCGTCGAGCGCGTGGCGCCGACCGACGCCACGCTGCTGATCCAGGGCGAATCCGGTACCGGCAAGGAGGTCATCGCCAAGGCCGTCCACCACGCGAGCGCGCGGGCGACACGCCCGTTCGTGGCCGTGAACTGCGGCGCGGTCCCCGAGACGCTGCTCGAATCGGAGCTCTTCGGCTACATGCGGGGCGCCTTCACCGGTGCGGCCGTCAACAAGCTCGGCCTCTTCGAGGAGGCCGACGGCGGCACGCTGTTCCTCGACGAGATCGCCGAGATGCCCGCCGCGCTCCAGGTCAAGCTCCTCCGCGCGCTCCAGAGCGGCGAGGTGCGGCGGCTCGGCGCGACGCAGGCGACCACCATCGACGTACGCGTGATCGCGGCCACCCACGGCGACCTCGCCGCGCTGCTCGCCCAGGGGAGCTTCCGCGAGGACCTCTTCTATCGCCTCAACGTCATCCAGGTGGTCCTCCCGCCGCTGCGGGACCGCCGCGAGGACATTCCGGCGCTTGCCGAGCATTTCCTCGCGCGGTCGGCCGGCAAGCTCGGTCGCGAGCTCCGCCTGCCGCCCGAGACCATCGAGCGCCTCCTCCGCTATCCGTGGCCCGGGAACGTCCGGGAGCTGGAGAACGCGATCGAGCGCGCGGCCATCCTGGCTCGGAGCGACACCGTCGAGCCGGACGACCTGCCGCCCCACGTGTCGGCGGGCCTGCAGCTGGGTCCCTCGCCGCTGCTGCCCCGGCTATCCACCCTCGCCGACGCCGAGCGCGTCCACATCCTCCAGACCCTGGAACGCTTCGGGCGCAACCACTCCGGCGCCGCCGAGGCGCTCGGTATCGGCCGCACCACGCTCTGGCGCAAGCTCAAGGAGTACGGGATCGACCGCTAGCCCTTGGGCATTCGTGAGCACGCCGAGCACGAGGCGGACGGGCGGCGCCGCCCGTCCGAACTCGCTTGGCGCGTTCATGAACGATTCGGGCGAGGGGCTCCGTGGTATGAGAATGGGACATGGGCTTCGCGGCGGGGGGCTCACGCGGCGGGCGGTGCTCCGTCTGATGGCGGCGGCGGCGGCCGCGGGGCCGGGCGGCGCCGGCGCGGTGTCCCCGATCATGGGTCGTCCCGTGCCGTCGAGCGGCGAGACGATTCCCGCCGTCGGACTCGGCACGTGGCGGACCTTCGACGTCGGCGAGGCGCCGGCCGAGCGCGCGCCGCTCAAGGACGTTCTCAAGCGCTTCGTCGAGCTGGGCGGACGCGTGGTCGACTCCTCGCCGATGTACGGCGCGGCCGAGTCGGTGGTCGGCGATCTGGCCGCCGAGCTGGCGATCACGGACACGCTGTTCCTGGCCACCAAGGTCTGGACGAGCGGGCGCGACGCGGGCGTGGCGCAGATGGAGCAGTCGCTCCGGCGGCTGCGCGCGCAGCGCCTCGACCTGATGCAGATCCACAACCTGCTCGACTGGCGGACGCACCTTCGGACGCTGAGGGAATGGAAGGCGGCGGGCCGCATCCGCTACCTCGGTGTCACGCACTACACGTCGAGCGCCTACGATGAGCTCGAGCGCGTGCTCCGCGCCGAGCCGCTGGATTTCGTCCAGGTCAACTACTCGCTCGGCGAGCGTGAGGCCGAGCGCCGCATCCTGCCGCTGGCCCGCGACCGCGGGATCGCCGTCCTCGCGAATCGCCCATTCTCGGAGGGCGGCCTGTTCCAGCGCGTCCGCGGCCAGGCGGTGCCGGCGTGGGCCGCGGAGTTCGACTGCGAGAGCTGGGCCCAGCTCTTCCTGAAGTGGATCCTGGCCCACCCGGCGGTCACCTGCGTGATTCCGGCGACCAGCCGGCCGCAGCACCTGGTCGACAACATGAAGGCCGGGCTCGGCAAGCTGCCGGATGCCGCGGCGCGCGAGCGGATGGTCGCGTATATCGGAACGGGCTGACCGGATCCTACGGAGACTGTTGGTCGCCGCGCACGACGCGCGTCGCCGTGACGCGGCGGCTGCTGTCGGTGACCAGGCCGATGACGAGAACGCGCTCGCCCTGGACGAGCGCCGCGTACTGATCCTGGGGCACGCGGAGGAGGTCGACGCTGACGCTGAGGCCATTGTCCAGCTGAACGACCATCACCTGGCCGGCGACCCACTGCACGCGTCCGTCGAAGCGTCTCGCCCGGTCCTGGGCACCGGCCGGTTCCAGGCCCGCTAGTAGAATCGCGACAATCAGAACCGCGAGCGCTACCGGCAGCCGCTTCGCCATCGTCGTGAGCCTCCAGTCTCCAAGACGTCGGCGCGGCGCTGAACGCTTCATCTAGAGTGTGCCCGGACACCGTTTCGCGGCGAAACCCTTGTGTTCCGTTCGGAAACGCGGGCGCCGCGGAGCGCGCCCAAGGGCGCGGAAATGCGGCGCTCAGCAGTGGCAGTCTCCAAGCTTCAGGGAGTGCTCTTCAAGAGCGACCCCGCGCGTCGCAAGAATCCTCCGGCGATCCGTGCGCGTCCCAACGGTGGAGAACCACACGTGATGACGAACTCGTTAGAGCTGACATGACGCCGACGACTCTGGACGCCGAAGAGACGCTTCCCCGCGAGCCCGGCCTGGCCATGGTCCTCTTCCGGGCCGACGGCTCCGACGCCGGCGACCGCGTCGCCGCGATTCTCGCGCAGCTGGCGCGGGCCTCGGCGAGTCCGCTCCCGGTGACCGAGATCGACGTCGAGGCGCGGCCGACTCTCGCCGCCCGATACCACGTCCAGCAGACCCCGACGATACTCCTGGTCAAGGACGGCGAGGTCGTGGATCAGGTCATCGGTGCCGCGACCCGAACTCTGCTGCAGAGCCTGCTCGACGCCAGAGCGCCACGGAGCGGTGGCGGAGCCTCTTGCGAGCGCGGGCCTAGCCGAGGAGCCGGACCGAGAGCGGCGTCTCGGTGACCGTCTCGCTCTCGGCGCGCACCCGGTAGACGCGGGCCGCCGCCCGCGAGACCACGCAGGCCGCGAGGTCGGTGTCGACGAAGTGCAGCGCCGCGCCGTCGTCCGCGGCGTACCCGGCCGGGAACCCCTCGCGCACGAGCCGCCGATAGGTCGGCCGCCGGTCCTTCTCGCCGTCGTAGTGCGGGCACGCGCTGCCGGCCAGAAAGCCCAGGCCGTCGCGCAGGGCGGCCAGCGGCCCGAAGGAATCCGTCACCCCGGCCTCGAACCAGCAGATCATCCCGGCGCTGACGCCCGTGAGGATCACGCCCCGCTCCCAGGCCTCGCGCAGCATCCGATCGACGCCGTGCACCCGCCACACCGCCAGCATGTTCGCCGTGTTCCCGCCGCCGACGTAGATGATGTCCTGGCTGGTGAGCACGCTCGACATGTCCGCCCGCGGGCGTCCGAAGAGGCCGACGTGACACGCCTCGGCGCGATGGCCGAACGCCTCGTAGAACTTCGTGATGTACATCGACGAGTCGCCGCTCGCGGTCGGGACGAAGCAGATCTTCGGGCGTGGCTTCGCCGCCAGCGCCAGGACGTATGCGTCCAGGGGCGACCCGTCGGGCTCGACGCTGAAGCTGCCGCCGCCCATGACGACGATCTGCTTGTGCACGCGCGCGGCCGTCACGTCCGCGCCGGCTGGTGACCGACCGAGCCCGCGTACTTCTCGAGCTCCTCGGGCGGCAGGTACCGCGCCTCCCATTCACGGATGCGATCGAAGCCGGCGAAGGTATGCAGGTCACCGAGCGGGTGGCGCTTGAATCGCTCGGCGAAGCGCTCCTCGGCCAGCGGCCCCTCGTCGCGGAGCGCCACCGCGAGGTCGTACACCGCCTCGATGGTCGCGCGCAGGGTCGCGCCCGGGACGATCGTCACCGCGATGCCCAGCTCCCGCATCTCGGCGAGGCTGAACCGCGGCGACACGCCGGTCTGGTTGTAGAAGACCGGGCCCCTGACCTCGCGACAGACGCGGCGCACTTCCTCGACGCTCGTCGGCCCCTCGACGAACGCGAGGTCGGCGCCCGCCTCGAGATAAGCATTGGCGCGGCGGATCGCCTCGTCGAGCGAGCCGCCGCTGGCGCCGCGGGCGTCGGTGCGGGCGATGAGGACGAAGTCCGGGTCGAGCTCGCGCCGCACGGCGTCCGCCGCCCGGTACTTCCCGACCGCCTCGTCGATCGGGATCACGCGCCGGCCCGCGACGTGGCCGCAGCGCTTGGGGATCGCCTGGTCCTCGATGTGGATGCCGGCCACGCCGGTGCCGATGTACTCGCGCACCGTGCGCATCACGCCGATCGCGTTGCCGTAGCCGTTGTCGGCGTCGGCGATGACCGGCACCGACACGGCGCCGGCGATGTAGCGCGCGTTCAGGTGCATCTCGGTCATCGTCACGAGCCCGGCGTCGGGCATCCCGAGCAGCGCCAGCGAGGTCCCGTAGCCGGTCATGTAGATGGCCGGGAAGCCGACCTCGGCGAGGATCCTGGCGCTGAGCGCGTTGTAGCAGCCGGGCACGAACAGCGGCTGGCCCGACTTCAAGAGCTGGCGGAGCTGCGAGGTCGCACGCATGCTGTCCTCCCTTGGGCTCGGAGTCGTCGGTCGGTACGACGGGTGTGATACGCGCCGGGCCCCTGGGTGTCAAGGCCGCCCGGCCTTGACAGACCTCGCCTGGCGCGCCTAATGTCCCGAAATCATGCCCCGCCGCACACTCCGCGGGCCGAACGTCGGGCGCGGATTCGCCCCGACGGCGCATCAAGCCCAACCGGGAGCTCCACAACGCGCGGATCATGCCGCTGATCGTCGACTCGTTGTTCGTGGAGTACTACGTGGCCGGTCTCACGGCCGGCTCGGTGAAGGGTTGACGCACACCGAACGCCGGAGAGCGATCCCGGGAGGAACGCGATGAAGACCGTCGGGGCATTCGCACTGCTGCTTGCCGCGTGCCCGATCGCGGCCGTGGCGCACGCCCAAGCGCCCGCCCAGGCGCCAGCCAAGGAGCCGTCGGCCCAGCACGGGTTCGTGCTGCCCAGCACCGCGAAGCCGTGGACCGGCGACCTCGACGGCATGATCAAGCGGCGTCGGATCCGGGTCCTGGTCCCGTTCTCGAAGACCTTCTACTTCGTCGATCGTGGGGTCCAGCGCGGCCTCGCCTACGACGTCACCCGGCTCCTCGAGAGGGATCTCAACAACAAGCTCAAGACCGGGCACATTCGCGTGGACGTCGTCTGCGTCCCCGTTGCCCGCGACGAGATGATCCGGGCCCTCGTGGAAGGGCGAGGAGACTTCGCCGCAGGCAATCTGACGATCACGCCCGAGCGCCTGAAGCAGGTGGACTTCACCAATCCCACCGGGCGGAACGCCAAGGAGATCGTGGTCACCGGGCCGGGCGCCGAGCCGATCGGGACCGTGGAGGATCTGGCCGGGAAGGAAATCTACATTCGCAAGTCCTCGAGCTACTACGAAAGTATCGAGACCCTCAACGCGGAGTTCGCCAAGGCGCGCAAGGCCCCGGTGAAGGTCCGGCTGGCGCCCGAGAACCTCGAGGCCGAGGACATCCTCGAGATGGTGAACGCCGGCCTCGTCAACGGGACCATCGCCGAGGACTACATCGCCGGATTCTGGAAACAGATCTTCACCAAGCTCACGCCCCACCCTGGGGCCGCGGTCCGTACCGGCGGGGAGATCGCCTGGATGGTCCGCAAGGAGAGCCCGCAGCTCAAGGCCGAGCTGAACGCGTTTCTCGCCCGCTTCGAGAAGTCGGGCCAGCGCAACGAGCTCCTGGTGAAGTACCTGAAGAACACCAGATGGGCGAAGGCGGCGACGTCCCAGGAGGAGATCGCGAAGTTCGAGCAGACGATCGAGCTCTTCCGGACGTACAGCGACCGCTACGACGTGGACTACCTGCTGGTGATGGCGCAGGGCTATCAGGAATCGCAGCTCAATCAGGGAGCCCGCAGTCCCGTCGGGGCGATCGGGATCATGCAGGTCATGCCCGCGACGGGCAAGGACATGCGCGTGGGAGACATCACGCAGATCGAGGCCAACATCCACGCGGGGGTCAAGTTCTTGCGCGCCATGCTGAACGAGTACTATGCCAAGGAGCCAATGACCCCCCTCAACAAGGGACTCTTCACCTTCGCGGCGTACAACGCCGGCCCTGGGCGCGTCCGTCAATTACGGCGGCTCGCCGCCGAGCGCGGCCTCGACGCGAATGTCTGGTTCAACAACGTGGAGCTGATCGCCGCGGAAAAGATCGGACGGGAGACGGTGACCTACGTCTCCAACATCTACAAGTACTATCTCGCGTACCAGATGCTCGAGGAGCAGCGCGCCGAGCGCGAGAAGGCCAAGGGCGCGATCAAACAGGCCCCCGGGCAAGTAGCGCGATGAAGATCATCCGGGCGGGTACCTTGATCGACGGCACCGGAGCTCCTCCGGTTCGCGACGCGGTCGTGCAGATCGACAACGGGCGGATCGACGCGGTGACGACGGCCGGGCCGAGCGGCGGCTGGCCTGGAGGCGCCGAGGTGATCGACGCCTCGGGCCTCACTGCGCTGCCCGGCCTCGTCGACTGTCACGACCATCTGGCCTTCCACGGCTACGAGCTGGCCAAGCGCTGGGGCCTCGACGAGCCGCGGTCCACCTGGCATCTGAGGACGGCCGCCGTGGCGCGGCAGATCCTCGAGTCGGGCTACACGGCGATCCGGGACGCCGGCGGGCTCGACGCGGGCTTCCGGCTGGCGATTCAAGAAGGCCTGATCGCAGGGCCGCGCCTGGTTCTGTCTCTCGCGATCATCTCGCCGACCGGAGGGCTCGGCGACCGCGTGAGCCCGTCGGGCCACACGGCGCCGACCGGGCCCGATCCGAGCCTCCCGCCGAGCGTCGCCGACGGCGTGGAGGCCGTGCGGACGACGGTCCGCACCATGGTCCGCGCGGGGGCGGACGTGATCAAGTGCGCCACGACCGGCGGCGCCAGCTCGCGCGCCGGCCACGGCCCGAAAGACTCCGAGTTCACGCTCGAGGAGATGAGGGCGCTCGTGGACGAAGCCCACTCGCTGGGACGGCGGGTCATGTGCCACGCGCTCGGCGGACCGGGCCTGCGCGTGGCGATCGAGGCCGGGGTCGATTCCATCGAGCACGGCTGCTACCTCGACGAGGATCGCGAGCTGATCCCGATGATGGCCGAGCGCGGCATCTTCTTCGTCCCGACGCTGACCGTGTACGAGTACCACCGCGAGTCGCCCGCCCCGTACGTGCGCGAGCGCGCCCACGCGCTGCGCGCGCACCACGTCGAGAGCGTCGGTCGCGCGCTCGCGGCGGGGGTCAAGGTCGTCGCCGGAACCGATGCCGGCGGCCACGGCCACCCCAACAACGCGCTCGAGCCGGCGCTGCTGGTCGCCGCCGGGATGACGCCGATGCAGGCGCTCCAGGCCGCGACGAGCCGCGCGGCCGAGTGTCTCGGGCTCGCGCAGGAGATCGGCACGATCGAGAAGGGCAAGTGGGCGGATCTCGTCCTCGTCGAGGGCGATCCGCTCCGGGACATCACCCTGCTCCAGGACAGGCGCCGGATCAAGCGCGTGATCAAGGGCGGCGTGACCGTGCGCGGATAGGAGCCGGGAATGAGCGACCTCGTGGGACGACTCAACCGCCGTGAACTGTTACTGGGGTTCGCCGCAGCCGGGGCGCTCGGCGCCCTCGCGGCCGTCCGCCGGGCGGCCGCCGCCGACAAGCTGATCGTGGGGGTCATCTACGTCGGCCCGCGCGACGACTACGGCTACAACCAGGCGCAGGCCCAGGCGGCCGCCGCCCTCAAGAAGATGCCCGGCCTCGCGGTCGTCGAGCAGGAGAAAGTGCCGGAGACCACCGACGTGCAGAAGACGATGGGCTCGATGATCGAGCAGGACGGGGCGACCCTGCTCTTCCCGACTTCGTTCGGCTACTTCGACCCGCACATCCTCCGGATGGCCGAGAAGTATCCGAAGGTGCGCTTCGCCCACTGCGGCGGCCTCTGGACCGAGGGCAAGCATCCCAAGAACGTCGGCAGCTACTTCGGCTACATCGACGAGTGCCAGTATCTCGACGGCGTCGTCGCCGGCCACGCGACCAAGAGCAAGAAGCTCGGCTTCATCGCCGCCAAGCCGATCCCCCAGGTGCTGCGGAACATCAACGCGTTCTCGATGGGCGCCCGCACCGTCGACCCGAAGATCACGACGCAGCTCATCGTGACGGGCGACTGGTCGCTCCCGATCAAGGAGGCCGAGGCCGCCAACAGCCTGATCGATCAGGGCGTGGACGTCATCACCTGTCACGTGGACAGCCCGAAGGTCGTCGTCGAGACCGCCGAGCGGCGCGGCATCTTCGTCTGCGGCTACCACGCCGATCAGTCGGCGCTCGCGCCCAGGGGCTACCTGACCGGCGCCGAGTGGAGCTGGACCACGCCCTACACCACGCACGTCAAGGACGCGCTGGCCGGCAAGCCGATGAACAACTTCATGCGCGGCGGCCTCAAGGAGGGCTTCGTCAAGACCGGGGCGTACGGCCGGGCCGTGTCCGAGCCCGCGCGCAAGAGCGCCGACACCGTCAAGGCGCAGATGCTCAAGGGCGACTTCGTGATCTTCAAGGGCCCGCTGAAGGACAACGCGGGCAAGACCGTCATCGCGGCCGGCGCCGCCCACAAGCAGACCGACGTGGTGCTCGAGCAGATGAACTATCTGGTCGAGGGCGTGATCGGCAAGGTCTGACGCGACGCCGATGGCGTCAGCCCGCGACGGCCAGTGGCGCCAGGCGGCCGAAGCGCTGGTGATCCCCGTCGCGGCGCTGGCGGCGGCGATGGTGGTCTTCGGGTTGTTCATGGCGACGCTCGGGCAGAACCCGCTCGAGATCTACACGCTCATCTACCAGGGGGCCTTCGCCAGCGCGTTCTCCTGGCAGAACACGCTCGCGCGCGCCGCGCCCCTCGTCCTCACGGCGCTGTGCGTCGCGCTCCCGGCGCAAGCCGGCCTCATGGTGATCGGCGGCGAGGGGGCGCTGGTGCTGGGCGGCCTCGCCGCCGCCGTCGCCGGGCACCTCCTGAGCGGCGTGGCGCCGGCGAGCGTCAAGGTCGCCATGGCGCTCGCCGGCATGGCGATCGGCGCCGCGTGGATCGCGCTGTCGGGCGCGCTCCGCCAGTACCGCGGCGTGAACGAGACGATCTCGAGCCTGTTGCTGACGTACATCGCCGTCGCGCTCTTCAACCATTTCGTCGAGGGGCCGCTGCGCGATCCCGCGAGCCTCAACAAGCCCTCGACCGCTCACATCGGCGACGCCAACATGCTCGGCAACCTGCCCGGCCTCGACATCCACTGGGGGCTCGGCTTCGGCGTCGTCTTCTGCGTCGCGATGTACGTGCTCACCCGGCACACGACGTACGGGTTCGCGCTGCGCATCGTCGGGGGCAATCCGCGAGCGGCACGCCTCGCCGGCCTGCCGGTGACGCCGATCGTGCTCGCCGCGTGTCTCCTCGGCGGCGGCGCGGCCGGGCTGGCGGGGGCGGTGGAAGTCGCCGCGGTCCACGGCCGCGCGAATGCGTCGCTGATCGCGGGCTATGGCTACGCCGGGATCGTGGTCGCCTTCATCGCACGCCAGAACCCGCTCGCCATCCTGCCGGTCGCGGTGCTCGTGGGCGGCCTGTCCGCCAGCGGCGGGATGCTCCAGCGCCGCCTCGACCTGCCCGACGCGACCGTGCTCGTCCTGCAGGGCATCGCCTTCATGCTGATTCTCGGCAGCGAGGCGCTCTACGGCCGACTCAAGCCCTTCCGACCTCGAGCGGCCTGATCGTGATCGAGCTCGGATGGTGGGGCGTGCCGATCGGCGTGCTGGGCGGCGCCATCAGGGTGAGCACCCCGTTTCTGTTCGTGAGCCTCGGGGAGTGCATCACCGAGCGGAGCGGCCGCATCAACCTGGGGCTCGAAGGCATCCTGGTGATGGGCGCGATGAGCGGCTACGCGGTGTCGTACGCGAGCGGCAACCCGTGGCTCGGCGTGCTCGCCGCGGGCGGCGCCGGGCTGGCCCTCGGCCTGCTGCACGGCCTCGCGTGCAATCTTCCGCGGGTCAACGACATCGCCGTGGGCATCGGGCTCATGCTGCTCGGCACCGGGCTCGCCTTCTTCCTGGGCAAGCCCTACGTGCAGCCGAAGGCGCCGACGTTGTCGGCGATTCCCCTCGGGGCCTGGAGCGACTCGCCACACATCCGGGCCGCGCTCCAGGTGAACCCGCTGTTCCTGATCGGCCTGGCGCTCGCCCTCGGGCTGGCGTGGGCGTTCCGCAATACGCGCTGGGGGCTGGTCATCCGCATGGTCGGCGACAGCTCGGACGCCGCACGCGCCATGGGCTACGCCGTCGCCCGCGTGCGCACGCTGTCGACCGCGGCCGGCGGGTTTCTCGCCGGCGTCGGCGGGTCGTTCCTCTCGCTGTACTATCCAGGCAGCTGGAGCGAGGGGCTCTCGAGCGGTCAGGGGCTCATGGCGGTAGCGCTGGTGATCTTCGCGCGCTGGAACCCGATCCAGTGCTTCTACGCCGCGCTGCTCTTCGGCGGCGCGGGCGCGCTCGGCCCGGCGCTGCAGTCGGTCGGAGTCACGTCCGGCTACTATCTCTTCAACGCCGCGCCCTACGTGGTGACGCTCGGGATCATGATCGCGACGTGCTCGCCCCGGCGCACCCTGACCGGCGCGCCGGGCGAGCTCAGCATCAACCGATGAGCATCAGTCAACGGGCGGACGATTCACGAGCGAAGGTCGCTCGAGGCGGGCGGGTGGCGGGCCAGGCAGGGGAGCCGGGGGTACGCGATCGGCTCCGTCACCCACTCGCCCGAATCGCAGCTCTTCGAGCTGCGGACGGGATTCGGGGGTCCCACTGCGCCGGTCGCGTACCCCCGGCTACCCTGCCTGGCCCGCCACCCGCCCGGCTTCGGCCGGTGTCACTCACGAATAGTCCGGATTGGCGGCTGATGCTTGTGGGTGTTCTGGCTTAGAACGGAGGAGGCATGACTGACGCGGCGCGGGCGATTAGGCGCTACGTGAAGGCGGACCCGTATCCGTGGCCCTACGACGGCGACCTGCGCCCGGAGAACACGGCGCTGGTGGTGATCGACATGCAGACCGACTTCTGCGGCATCGGCGGCTACGTGGATCGGATGGGCTACGACCTGTCCCTGACGCGCGCGCCGATCGAGCCCATCCGGACGGTGCTGGCGGCGGCCCGGGCGCGCGGCTTCCACGTGATCCACACGCGCGAGGGCCATCGCCCCGACCTGTCCGATCTGCCGGCCAACAAACGCTGGCGGTCGCGGCGCATCGGCGCCGGCATCGGCGATCCCGGCCCGTGCGGGCGCATCCTCGTCCGCGGCGAGCCCGGGTGGGAGATCGTTCCCGAGCTGGCGCCGCAGCCCGGCGAGGCCGTGATCGACAAGCCCGGCAAGGGCTCGTTCTGCGCGACCGATCTCGAGCTCATCCTGAGAACGCGCGGCATCCAGAACCTCGTGCTCACCGGCATCACGACCGACGTCTGCGTCCACACGACCATGCGCGAGGGCAACGACCGCGGCTTCGAGTGCCTGCTGCTCGAGGATTGCACGGGCGCCACCGACCGCGGCAATCACCTCGCCGCGATCAAGATGGTCACGATGCAGGGCGGCGTCTTCGGGGCCGTCTCGCGGTCGGCGGATTTCGTCGCGGCCATCCGGGAGCTCGCCTGATGCCCGCCTCCGAGGCGCCGGCGCGCCGCGCGGGCCGGGCGGTCGACGTCGAAGTCCTGGGCATGACCAAGCGCTTCGGCGCGTTCACCGCGCTCGACGAGGTGTCGCTGCGCGTCGCGGCGGGCTCGTTCGTGGCGCTGCTCGGGGAGAACGGCGCCGGCAAGAGCACGCTGGTGAAGTGTCTCGTCGGTTACCAGGCACCCGACGCCGGTCAGATCACCGTGGGCGGACGCGAGCGCGACATCCGCTCCCCGCACGACGCGCACGCGCTCGGGATCGGCATGGTGTACCAGCACTTCACGCTGGTGCCGAGCATGACGGTGGCGGAGAACCTCGTGATGGCGCGCGACGACGTTCCCGCGGTCGTGCGCTGGCCGCAGGAGTGGGAGCGACTCACCGCCTTCATGGCCACCGTGCCGTTCCGGCTCGAGCTCGACCGCCCGGTCGCGCGGCTCGCCGCCGGCGAAAAGCAGAAGGTCGAGATCCTCAAGCAGCTCTACCTCCGCCGCCGGTTCATGGTCCTCGACGAGCCCACCTCGGTGCTCACCCCGGCCGAGGCCGACGAGGTGCTGGGCATGCTGCGGGCGATGGCGCGGGCCGGCGAGGTCACCGTGCTGATGATCACCCACAAGCTCCGCGAGGTGATGGCCTTCGCCGACGAGGTCTCGGTGCTGCGGCGGGGCAAGCTCGTCGGCCGTGGACGGACGGCCGAGCTGACCCCGGCCGTGCTCGCCCGGCTGATGGTCGGCGCGCGCCAAGTACCACAATCGCACGCGAAGAAGACCCCGGGGCCGCTCGACGGAAGCGCCCCGGCGCTCCTCATCCGCGACCTGACGGTCGATGACGACACGGGGCTTCCGGCGGTCGACCGGTTGAGCCTCGCGATCCGGCCGGGAGAGATCGTCGGCGTCGCGGGCGTATCGGGCAACGGCCAGCGCGAGCTGGTCGAGGCGCTCATCGGCCAGCGCCCCCCGGCCGCGGGCGAGATCCGCGTCGGCGGCGAGATCTTCCGCGCCACGCGCGCCGAGATCCGCCGCCATCGCGTCTTCAGCCTGCCGGAGGAGCCGCTGCGCAACGCCTGCGTGCCGGGCATGAGCGTCGCGGAGAACATGACGCTCCGGAACTTCGACCGGCCGCCGGTGGCGTCCGGCCCGTGGCTGCGGCGCCGCGCGCTCCGCGCGCAGGCCGAGCGCTGGATCGCGGCGTTCGGGGTGACGACGCAGGGCGCCGACGCGCCGATGGCGACCCTCTCGGGTGGCAACGTCCAGCGGACGGTCCTCGCGCGGGAGCTGTCCGAGCCGGTGTCGGTGCTGATCGCGGCCAATCCGGTGTTCGGGCTCGACTTCGCGGCCGTGGCCGAGATCCACGACCGGATCCTGGCCGCGCGGAACGGAGGCGCGGCCGTGCTGCTGGTCAGCGAAGATCTCGACGAGCTGCTCGAGCTCTCCGACCGCATCGCGGTCATCTTCGACGGCCGCATCGTGCACGAGACGGCGACCGCGAGCGCCGACATCGCGATGATCGGCCGCTGCATGGCCGGTCACCACGCGGCGGCCGCGGCGAGCGCCCATGCCTGAGATCAGCGCGCGGCCCTACGCGTACGCGTTCGAGCCCGCCACGACCGCGCTCGTGGTGATCGACATGCAGCGCGACTTCATCGAGCGCGGCGGCTTCGGCGAAGCCCTCGGCAACGAGGTGGGCCGGCTGGCCGCCATCGTCCCGACCGTGCGGGCGCTCCTCGAGTGGGCGCGCGCGCACGCGATCCGCGTCGTCCACACCCGCGAGGGGCACCGCAAGGATCTCGCCGACTGTCCGCCGGCCAAGCGGCGGCGGGGCCAGCCGCGGCTCCGGATCGGCGACGCGGGGCCGATGGGCCGGATCCTGGTCGACGGCGAGCCGGGTAACGAGATCGTGCCGGAGCTGGGACCACGGGCCGGCGAGACCGTCATCCTCAAGCCGGGCAAGGGCGCGTTCTACGCGACCGCCCTGGACGACATCTTGAAAGCGCAGCGAATCACGTCTCTGCTCCTCGCGGGCGTCACGACCGAGGTCTGCGTGCAGACGACCATGCGCGAGGCGAACGACCGAGGCTACGAGTGCCTGCTGGTCGAGGACGCCACCGAGAGCTACTTCCCCGAGTTCAAGCAGGCCACGCTCGCGATGGTCCACGCCCAGGGCGGGATCGTCGGCTGGACGGCGCCGCTCGCCGCGGTGCGGGCCTCGCTACCCTGACGGCGCCGCCGCGCTAGGAGCGTGTCGGGATAACGAGGGCTGGCACGGCTTCGCCGGGCCGGCCCGAGCATCGGGGGGGGCCATGTCGGGGCCCCGGCGGTGTGGTGCGAGATCGAGGAGCGCCACGGCTACGCCGGGGCGCTTCCGAGCGCTGGGGGGATTGGGGGGCCCTTCGAGGCCCCCCATGTGACTAGACGACCGCGAGGGCCTCGACCTCGATCAGGTAGTCCGGGTGCGAGAGCGAGCTCACCTGCACCATCGTCGAGGCCGGGCCCTTGGCGCCGAAGACTTCATCGCGCACGGCGCGGAAGTCGAGGCGGTACCGGACGTCGGTCACGTAGGTCGTGATCTTCACGACGTTGGCGAGGCTGCCGCCGCCCGCTTCGACGAGCGCCTTGACCGACGAGAACACCGCGCGTGCCTGGCCCCTGAAGTCGCCGCGGTGCTTCACGGTCCCGTCCATCTCGTAGGGCACCTGCCCGGCGAGAAAGAGGATCGTCTGGACGCCCGTCACCTTGATGGCCTGGCTGTACCCGGGCGGGTCGTAGACGCCCGGCGCGCAATACTTCTCGATCTTCGCCATGATCTGTCTCTCCTTTTGGATTCGAACGACTCGCCGACGGCCGACTCGATCAGAGCTGCCCGGAATCACCCCACTGCTCGAGAAGCGTGCGGTACGCCGGATCGTCGTAGCGCGACAGCAGAAAAGCCGGCGCATACGCCGGCAGCGCGCGCCCGGTCATGTGGTCGGCCAGGAGGTCCGCGGCGCCGTTCGAGGACATGAGCCCGTAGCCGGAGAGCGCACCGAGCACGTAGGCGCCCTCGACCGGCAGCGGGCCCGCCAGCAGGCGGTTCTCGCGGGTCTTCGTGTAGTAGCCGCCGTCGACGAAGGCTCTCGGCAGCCGGGTCAGGTACTCCGCCAGCGCCGGGATCATCCGCGACATGCCGCGCAGACAGATCTCGCCGTACGCGCGATCGAACTCGATCGGAAACGTCGGCTCCACCGGCTCGATGTCGTACGTCCAGATCAGCAAGACCACCGGGCTCTCGCCCGCCCCCTCGGGCCGGCCGTGCACACCGGCCGGGAATTCCTCGACGAGGCGCTTGTGTTCCGCCGATGCGGCCAGCTCCTTGCGCTCCTCGTCGGACCACGGGAGCGTGACCGGATCCGTCCAGATCGTCATCGGCGCCGAGCGCGGCACCGCGCCCCGGACGTCGTTGAAAGCGACCTTGGCGTGGCGCTCGCAGAACACCGGGAGATCGACGCCGAGCAGGCGGCCGATCCGACCCACGAACGGTCCGGCCGCGTTCACGAAGCGTCCGGTCGCGATGGTCAGGTCTTCGCCGCGCGCGCTGACCCGGACGCCGCGAACGCGTCCCCCGGTCGTGTCGATCCGCTCCACGCGCCCCTCCAGGAGCCGCACGCCGTTCGCGCGGGCGCGCTCGAGCAGGTACATGCCGAGCTGCTGGGCGCTGAACCACCCGCAGCGCCGGGCGTGCAGCACGGCGAGCGTGTCGGGCGCCAGATGCGGAAAATGCCGTCGCACGAGCGCCGGGTCCGTGATGACGTCCGTTCCGGTCGGCTGATCCTCGAAGCCCTCGGCCGGAGCGGGCCGGTAGTCGCTCGACGCGTCGGCGTGAATGCGGGCGGGGCCGACGCCGCGGGCGGCGGCTTCCCGCGCCCGCTCGACGAACACCGGGACCTGCGCCGGATCGGCGGTCACGAAGAGGTAGCCGCGGCGGTTCAACCGAAACACGTTGCCGCTCTCGCGCGCCTCCTCTTCGAGGAGGTCGATGCTCCGGTTCATGAGCGCGACCATGTCGTCGCCGGGCCCGGGCCACCAGTTCCGGTAGCACTCGGTCGACTTGTCGCTGGTGAGCGAGAGCGGCGGGCGCTCGTCCACCAGGACGATCCCGGTGACGCCGCGGCGCACCGCCAGGTGATACGCGGCGGCGATGCCGGCGATGCCCGCGCCGCAGATGACGACTTCCGCGGTCGGCGCGCTCAATCGATCACAGCCGCTTGTCGATGCGTGGGTCGAGCATGTCGCGCAGCCCGTCGCCGAGCATGTTGACGGCGAGCACGGTCGCCGCCAGGAAGACGCCGGGGGGCGTGCAGACCGAAAGCGCCAGGGTGGGCTCGAGCCGCTCGAGGATCATCACACGCCCCGCGAGCTTGTCAACGCTACCGGATCGGCTGGATCGTCAGCTCGCCCGTCGAGCGAAGCGTGATCGCGTAGACGCGGTCCTTGCGGAGCCGGGTCGAGACCGCCTCGCCGTGCAGGGCCCGCACCCCGCGCCGCCGGGCCTCCTCGGGATCGTTGGCCAGCTCCCAGAAACGCGCCCAGAGCTCGCGCTCGAACGCCGTCGGCGCGCGCTCCGCGGCGTAGCTCTGCGGGATCTGTCCCTCGCGGTCCAGCACGGCTCCGTCGGCGGGCCGGCCGCGGTCGGTGAAGATCCGGCGGAAGAGCAGCAGGGCCTTGCCCTTGAGCGCGTCGCCGGCGGTCACGAAGTCGTCCTCGAACTTGATGACGAGCGCGTCGACGTAGATCTCGTCGCCCTCGAGCGAGAGCTCCCGCGGCTCGCCGACCGGGTCACCCTGAGCGTCGAGCTCGGTGAACCGGACGCGCGTCCGCAGGTGTCCTTCGGGGCCGGGCGCCTGGTCCAGTACCACGAGCCGGGCGCGCCGCTCCGTGTGTCGCAGAAGTCGGACGGCCGCCTCGAGGGCCTGGTTGCGCGCCGTCAGGGCGCGGATCTGGGCGTCGCGCTCCTCCAGCTGCCGCTGGAGCGCACGGCCGGGGGCCAGGACCATCCGGTCCGCCAGATAAATACCTCCGGCGGCCGCGGCGACGAGGAGGAGCGCCCAGAGGAACCCGGGGCGGAGTGCGCTCATGGTCGGTGCCTCGATGGTACACTCGCCGGCGATGATCGCGCGCACTCTTGCGCTCCTGGCGCTCGGGATGCTCACGCTGAGCGCGGTGGCGCCGCGCGCGGCCGTCGCCGCCGACGGGCTGCACCTCGTCCTCACGCCGTCGCAGAAGCCGACCGATCTCCTGACCACCGGCGAGGAGTTCGGCAAGGTGCTCGCCCGGCTGACCGGCATTCCCGTGCGGGTGACCGTCGCCTCGGACTACGCCGCCGTGATCGAGGCGTTGCGGAACCGGACGGCGGACCTCGCCTTCGTGCACCCCGGCGGCTACGTCCTCGCGAGCCGCGAGGCGAAGGCCGTGATCGTGGCCAGGAACCTCTGGCACGGGAAGAGCTCGTTCACCTCGCGCGTCTACGTGCGCCGCGAGTCCGGCTTGAAGACCCTCGAGGACCTGCGGGGTAAGACGATGGCATTCATCGATCCCGCCAGCTCGTCGGGCTACATCTACCCGATGGTGCTGCTGATCCAGCGCGGGCTCGTGAAGGACCGCGACCCCAAGACCTTCTTCCGCGAGGTC
>DASPZZ010000090.1:0-10015 GCA_035635995.1 Binatia bacterium
GGTTGATCAACGGCCACGGCAGCCGGCCGCGGAGCCATGTCCGCCACCGAAAGGGATGCCCTGGATCCCAAACCATGCCCGACCCTAGCACGCTGGCCGTTCAGCTCCACTCACGCCAGCCGGCAAACTGAGACACGAGGCCCGGCTCACGCGACTTGACGGCGGCGAGTCAATCTCGTATACCGGCCTGACGACCCGCGACAATGGAGGGACGACACATGGCGATGTACTGGAAGGAGATCACGGTCAACTGGGGCGAATCTGACCCCTTCGGGCTCGTGTACTACCCCCGGATCGTCGCCTGGTTCAACGACACCGAGCACGAGTTGTTCCGCGTCATCGGCTACCCGATCGAGCAGATGATCAAGAACGACCGCACGACGTTCGTGATGGGCGAGATCCACTTTCGCTTCATCGGTCCGGCGGCCTACGGCGACCGGATCGTGAACACCATCACCCTGGCCGAAGTCGGCGCCCGCACCCTGCACTGGAACTGCAAGGCCAAGAACGCCGTCACCGGCGCTCCTGTCAGCGAAGGCAAGGCCACTCGCGTGTATGCCCGTATCAACGAAGACGGCTCGCTGAGCTCTCAGGCGATTCCGGTCGAGATGCTCACCGCGCTCCAGGAGCTCGGGAACCTCACGCACCTCAAGCCGAACAGCGGCGCGACGAGGCTCGGCGCCGAGCGCTGACCCCGGCGTACCGCCGTCGCTTCGATCTTATCGGGACGGCTTCACCTTCTCGAACAGCGCCTTGTACTGGCCGTAGCCGGCTTCCTCGAGCTTCGCGAGCGGAATGAACCGCAGCGAGGCCGAGTTGATGCAGTACCGGAGCCCGGTCGGTTCGGGGCCATCGGGAAAGAGGTGACCCAGGTGGGAATCGGCGGCCGTCGAGCGCACCTCGACCCGGCGCATCCCGTGCGAGTTGTCGACGTGCTCCGTCACGTTGTCCTTCTCGACCGGACGGACGAAGCTCGGCCAGCCCGTGCCGGAGTCGAACTTGTCGGTCGACGCAAACAGGGCCTCGCCGGACACGACGTCGACGTAGATTCCGGGCTCGTGGTGGTTCCAGAACTCGTTGCGGAACGGCGGCTCGGTCGCGCTGCACTGGGTGACGTCGTACTGGGCGGGCGTCAGCTTCGCCTTCACTTCGGTGTCGCTCGGTTTCTTGTCGGTCATGGCCTCTCTCCTGTGTAGACGTATTAGAGCACCAGCACGGCCTGGATCATGACGATGCGACCCTCCTCGCGGTTCCGCTGGCCGGCCCGCACGATCGCGTCGAGCTCCGCCCCCATGATGATGCGCTGAACGCTGTGGGCGGGGATGGCGGCGGGGGCGCTCGGTCCCGTCACCTCCGCCGTGACGTCGTCCCAGGCGCGGGTGTTGAACCCGGCGGCCTCGATCACGGCGCGCATCTCACCGGGTGGCCGGAGGAAGCTCGCGGTGGCGTCGCGCGCCCACATGACCGGGAAGACGATGGGCTGCACGGGACCGGCCATCGGCTCCTGGAGCGCCAGCAACCCGCCCGGCCGCAGCACGCGCGCGAAGCCGGCGTAGAGCCGCTCCTTGTCGGCGAGGTTCATTCCGCTGTTCTGCGTCCACACGACGTCGAACGGGTCGACGCCCACGTCGAGCGCCAGCGCGTCGCCGACGCGGTGCGCGACGCGATCCGCCAATCCCAGCCGGGCCGTCAGCGCCGCGGCCGTCTGCACGTACGACTCGGTGAGGTCGACGACCGTCACGTGGCAGCCGAACTGGGCGGCCAGTGTGCGCGCGGGGCCGCCCAGCCCCCCGCCCACGTCGAGGACGCGCATGCCGGGCCTCAACCCGGCCAGGCGCGCCAGCCGCTCGGTCGTGCCCTTTCCGCCGCCGTGAAACTGGTCGGCCGGCGCCAGGTCGTCGACCGTCAGCGCGTCGACGTTCTTGCCGGCGGCGGCGAGCGCGTCGAGGATCGCGCGCTCCAGGCCGTCGCGTCCCCAGTACGTGTTCGTGGCGCGCGCGTCGCTCACGGAGATAGAATCCCCCAGACATGAAGGCAATTCAAATCGAGCGCACCGGCGGACCGGAGGTGCTCACGTACCTCGACGTTCCGACACCGATGGTCGGGCCGGGCGACGTGCTCGTGCAGGCCCACGCCATCGGCGTGAACATGCCCGAGGTGCTGGTGCGGCGGGGCTCGTACGCCTGGATGCCGCCGCTGCCGGCGATTCCCGGCATCGAGATGAGCGGCGTGATCGTCCAGACCGGTGCCGACGTGCGAACGCTGCGGGTCGGCCAGCCGGTCTACGTCTCGGCGCGCGAGCTCGTGCACCGCGGCGGCTGCTACGCCGAGTACATCGCCGTCGCCGAGCGCGCGGTCTACGTCGTCCCGGCGGGCGTCGACCTCGATGCCGCGGCCACGCTCGCCGCCTACCAGGTCGCCTATCACCTGCTCCACAGCGCCACCCGCGGATTTCGCTACGAGTCGGTGCTGGTGCAGGCGGCCGCCGGCGGCATCGGGTCGGCGCTCGTCCAGCTCGCCCGCGCGGCCGGCAAGCGGGTCATCGCTCTCGCGGGCTCGAAGGAGAAGGCCGAGTTCGCGCGCGCCCAGGGCGCAACCGTCGCGATCAACTACCGCGAGGCCGGGCTGGACGAGCGGCTGGCGGCGGCGACCGGCGGAACCGGGGTGGACCTCATCCTCGATTCGGTGGGCGGGCCGCGCTTCGCCGGGCTCTTCGCTCACGTCGCGCCGCTGGGACTGGTCGTCCTCTATGGATCCCTCGACGGCTGGCCCGACGCCGACGTGGTGCCGGCGATGAGAAAGTCGGGGCGGAGCCCGGCGTTGCGGCTCTTCTCGATGCACACGTTCGACGACGACCCCGGCTCGCGGCGCGGCGCGACGGAGGCGTTGCTCGGCATGCTGAGCGGCGGCGCGATCCGACCGCCGATCCAGGAACGCGTGCCCCTCGCCGAGGCCGCTCGCGCGCAGGGGCTGCTCGAGAGCGGCCGGGTGCTGGGCAAGCTCGTCCTCAAGCCCTGAGCGAGCCTATCGGAGCGCGGGTTCGCCGGCAAACGCCGGCTTGACCTCCGCCGCGAAGCGTCTCAGCGTCTCGATCCCGCCCGTGCTGTTGAGCAGCACGTACTCCGCCCCGAGGTCGCGGAGCGCCTGGAGCTTGGTGGCGATCTCGTCGGGCGTGCCGTAGAGCGCGCCGGCCTCGGCGGCCTCCAGCGTATTCGCGTAGGTCATGATCGTCGACTTGTTCTGCCCGTCCGGACGCTGCGCCAGGTCGTGGACCCTTCGGCGCGCCGCCATGCGCGTCTCGAGCGCCTTCTGCCGCTCGGCGGCCGTCATCGCCACGTTGATGGAGCGGGTCACCGCGACGCTCATCGGATCGAACCGCCGACCGCGCGCCTCCACCTCGGACTTGAAGAGGGCGATGCGATCGCCGATCTGGTCGATCGGCGCGAACTGATCGAGCAGCAGGTTGAAGCCGAGCCGCGCGACCTTCTTGATCGATTCCGGTCGCCCGGCCCCCATCCAGAGCGGCGGATGCGGCTTCTGCGCCGTCGGGGGCTCGACGACGACGTTCTCGAACTGCCAGTACTTGCCGCGGTGGGACCACGGCTGGTCCGACGTCCACGCCTTGCGAAGCACTTCCAGCGACTCGTCGAAGCGTTCGTCCGCCTCCTCCATGGGAATGCGGAAGCCGGCGAACTCGTTGTGGCGGTAGCCCTGGCCGATGCCGAAATCGACCCGGCCCCCGGACAAGAGGTCCATCGTCGCGATCTGCTCGGCCAGCAGCACCGGGTTGTGCCAGGGCAATGTGATCACGGCGGTGCCGAGCCGCAGCGTCGTCGTGCGCGCTCCGACCCAGGTCAGCAAGTTCAGGGTCGCGGAGATCTGGCCGAAGCCGGTGAAATGGTGCTCGACGACGAAGGAGCTCACGTAGCCGAGCGCTTCGGCGCGGACGTTGTTCTCGACGAACTCCCTGAATCCGGCTCCGCTGTCGACGTCGGGGCCGCCCCGCTTCGCCTGCGCGCTTCCGAAGATCCCGAATCGCATCAGGCGGCTCCGTGCTGCTGGAACCAGGCGCGCGAGGGCTCCGTCGGCGGCATGAGGCTCTTCAGCTCGAAGTCGAGGCGTTCCGTGGCCATTGTCCCCTCCCTGGGAGTCGCGTCGAGCATTGAGGGTAGCCGAATCGCGCCATCCCCGCCAGTCCCCGGATAGTTGTCTCAGCTTCCTCCGCGAGAAAGCCCGTGCGACAGTCACCAACGGTTGCGTGCACGGCAAGGAAGCCGGGCGGGGCAGCTCGGGTCAGCTGGCGGGTTCGGGGGTTGGGATCGGGACCGTCGTGGTTTTCGGGGCGTAGGTTGGCAGCAGAGAGGCGAAGAGCGTGGTGAGGGTCGCGAGGATTGCGAGCACGGTCAGGAGCGTGGTGAAGCCGGCGGCTTTCACCGTCGGGCCTAGCAAGTAGACGGCGAGGGAGCTGACGCCGAAGCCGACGGCCAGCCGAATGCCGGCTACGCGCGAGCGCATCCGGTCGTCGACGTACTGCACGATCATGGCGTCGATGAACGGGATGGCCCCGAAGACGAAGATCATGAACAGCACCATCGCGACGTAGTGAGGCCAGCCGGTGACTTGCGAGGCGAAGAGGAACAGCGGCACCTGCCCGGCCGCGACCGGCACGTACACCCACTTCAGCGGTACGCGATCGATCAGCTTGCCGACGATGAGCTGAGCGAACGACGCCACCGTGTAGACGACGGCGAGCAGCGCGCCGAGCGTGGCGGGGTCGTCGACGATCCCGTGCAGGCGCTCGGCCAAGAGCTGGCCGTTACCGTTCGTCGTGAAATTGAAGATGAGGCTCCCGGAGATCGCGGCCAGCGTCATCACGGTGAGCACGCGGGCCAGCACCGAGCGCGGCAGGTCAACCATCTTCTGGGGGCGCCGGGCCGGTGGCGTATCCTCCCGCGGCACCACCGCCACGAAAAGCGCGCCGCACGCGAGCGCGATGAGGCCGGGGACCACGAACGCGGTCCGCCAGCCGGCGTATTTCACGAGGAAGCCCGTGAGCACGGCGGCGACGGCGATGCCGAGATTGCCCGCGAGCCCGTTGAGGCCGATGGTGAACCCCGGGTTCTTCACGCTCTGCACGAGCATGGGGATGCCCACGGGATGATAGATCGACGAGAACGCGCCCATGACCGTGAGCGCGACGGCCAGCGGCCACACGCCGGACACGGTCGCGATGGCCAGGCCCGACACGCCCATGCCGAGGAAGAAGACCACCATCATCGCGCGCCGCCCCCACAGGTCGCCGAGACGCCCGGCGGGCAGCGAGCCCAGGCCGAACAGCACGAAGGCGCCGACGGTGAAGGGCATCAAGTCCTGCCAGAGCATCCCCCACTCGGCGGCGATGGCCGACACCGCGGTGGCGAAGATCAGCAGGAAGAGATGGTCGAGCGCGTGCCCGACGTTGAGGAGCAGCGCGGTGGGGCTCGCGTTCGTCATCGCGGTGGGCTCCCGGTTCATGGGCCCGGCCAGGCGTCGAGCACGCCCCGCTTCAGCTTGCGTTTTTCGGCGTCGGAGAGCTTGAAGTCGTGGCCGAAGGGCGCCGACTCGAAGGAGCCGTAGCTCGGGTTCGCGATCATGATCCACTCGCGCCCCCAGCGCGCCTTGTGCTCCTCCAGGACCTTCAGGCGATCGGCCTCGCTACCGCGGTACTCGTCGACGAAATCGCCGAAGTTGTCACCGACGTTGATCAGGATGCGATAGGTCTTGGCGACGTGGGCGCGGCGCGTCCCCTTGGCCGAGCCCCAGTCCGGCTGCTTCCGCGTCATGAGCATCGTGTCGACGGTCCCGCCCATCGGGAATCCGTACTTCTCGAGGTTCTTGCGCGTCGCCGGCTCCTCCTCGGCCGTCCGGTTGGAGATGTAGAACACCTTCACGCCCTTCGAGTCGGCGTAGCTGGCGAACTCGACGGCGCCCGGGATGGGTCGCGACGTCACCGTGTTGACGTACGCGTTCCAGGTCTTCGGATCGAAGCTCGTGCCTTTCAGCGTCATCCACGCCTGGTAGCCCGAATTGTCGAGAATCGACTCGTCGACGTCCAGGACGACGGCCGGCGGAAGGGATTGATAGGCACCCGTCTGCTCTTTCGGTGCCGCGGTCCAGTTCGGGTCCGCCAGCGCCTGATCGAGGCGGATCCGGGCGAGCGCGAACGCCGTGAGGGCGCTGGCCTTGTACTCGACCGACCGCTGCATCCACAGAACGGCGTTGAGAAGGTCGCTGGCCGGGGGATCCGGAGCCTGCTGGGCCAGGCCCGGCGCGGTCGATCCCAGCACCACGACCAGGACCAGGGCCGCCAGCCACGTGCCCCGGGTGCGCGTACCGATCGCGGCGATCATGCGGTTTCTCCTCTCAAGGCGCGGCGTCGCGCAGGGGGCGCAGGCTCGGCTCCAGATCCTCGTAACGACTCACGATAGCACCGCCGCTCTCGTGAATGAAGAACTCGACCTGGAGATTGACGGTGCCGCCCTCGTTGTCGGCGCTCAGGCGGAAGTCGCCGCGATAGCCGACGATGAGCTTGCCGCGCGCGAACGCGTAGCCGATCTCCGCCGCGGTGCCGCTGTCCACGTCGGTGCCGTCGAGAATGGCGACCACGCCCTGCGCGCCGTCGATCGCCGCCCGATTGGTCGCTCCCATCGCCCGGTTGAGCTTCCGCCACGCCTCCCGTCTCTCCGGGCCGTAGGGCATCCGCTGAACCGCTTCGATCTTCCGCGGATCGGTCAGGGCCCAGGGATCGAGCACCTCGTAGCCGAGACTCCGCAGGAACGGAACGAGCACCGAGTTGTAGAAGTGGCGCCCGGCTTCCGAGAAGCCGAGCGGACTCGCGATGTAAATCCGCGCCCTGGCGCTCATGCGGCCCCGGTCTCCTTCGCAGATGCTATATCATCGGGGCGCCGACGCACACAGGGAGCGCAGACCATGACAACCTCGAAATCACTCACCGTGGCCGTGCTGGTACTCGGCGTGATGGCCCCGACCGGCTCCGGCACGGCTCAGGAGTTCGTTCCCGCCGTCGTGTTCGACATGGGCGGGAAGTTCGATAAGTCCTTCAACGAGGCCGCCTACGCCGGCGCCGAGCGCTTCAAGAAGGAGACGGGCATCGCGTATCGCGAGTTCGAGGTGACCAACGAGGCCCAGCGCGAGCAGGCGCTGCGCAACATGGCGCGCCGGGGCTCCCAGGTGGTCGTGGGGATCGGCTTCTCCCAGGCCAGCGGCATGGAGAAGGTCGCCAAGGAGTTTCCGAATCTCAAGTTCGCCATCGTGGACGCCGTCGTCGACCTGCCCAACGTCCAGTCGATCGTCTTCAAGGAGCACGAGGGCTCGTTCCTGGTGGGGATGGCGGCGGCGATGGCGTCGAAGACCGGCAAGGTCGGGTTCGTCGGCGGGATGGACATCCCGCTGATCCGCCGATTCGCCCTCGGCTACGAGGAGGGCGCGAAGTACGTCAACGCGAGGATCGAGATCTTTCAGAACATGACCGGGACGACGCCGGCGGCCTGGAACGATCCGACGCGCGGCGGCGAGCTGGCGCGGAGCCAGTTCGATCGCGGGGCCGACGTCGTCTACGCGGCGGCGGGCGCCACCGGGCTCGGGGTGCTCCAGGCCGCGAAGGACAAGGGACGGCTCGCCATCGGCGTCGACTCCAACCAGAACCACATCCACCCCGGATCGATCCTGACCTCGATGATCAAGCGCGTCGATCTCGCGGTCTACGAGACGTTCAAGGCCGCGAAGGACGGCACGCTGAAGGGCGGCGTACGCGCTCTGGGCGTCGCCGAGAGCGGGGTCGGCTATTCCCTCGATCAGTACAACCGCAGTCTGATCACCCCGGAGATGGAAAAGCGGCTCCAGCAGGCGCGCGCCGACATCGTGGCCGGCAAGATCAAGGTCACGGACTACATGGCCAAGTAGCCGACCGCTCGTCGCCGAGCGCGGCGCGTGCACAGTATCGAGGAGAACACGATGAGCGACGAGAAGAAGACCCTCTACGAGCGCCTTGGGGGTTACGAGGCGATCACGGCGGTGGCGAACGATTTACTGCCCCGGCTCCGGACCGATCCGCAGCTGGGACGCTTCTGGGCGCACCGCGGGGAAGACGGCGTCAACCGCGAGAAGCAGCTCCTGATCGACTTCCTCTGCGCGAGCGCGGGCGGCCCGATGTACTACCGCGGCCGGGACATGGCGCTCGCCCACCGAGGCATGCGTATCAGCGAGAGCGACTGGACCGTGTTTCTCGGTCATGCGGCCGCGACCCTGGCGAGGTTCCGGGTACCGCAGGCCGAACAGCGCGACGTGGTCGCGTTCGTCCAGAGCCTCAAGAACGACATCGTCGAATAGTCGAGCGCGCGAGGACTATGAACGGGGCAGCCCCGCCGGCCATCGAGCTGCGGGGCATCGACAAGTGGTTCGGCCGGGTCCACGCCAACCGCGGCGTGACGCTCGCCGTGCGCGCGGGCACGATCCACGGCGTCGTGGGCGAGAACGGCGCCGGCAAGTCGACCCTGATGGGCATCCTGTACGGCTACTACCAGCCCGACCGCGGGACGATCCTCGTGCGCGGCCGGCCGGCGGTCATCCGAAGCGCCCAGGACGCGCTGGCGGCGGGGATCGGGATGGTGCACCAGCACTTCATGCTGGTGGAGCCGTTCACGGTGCTCGAAAACGTCGTCCTCGGCGTCGAAGGCGGATTCCGGCTGGGCGCCGGAATGCGGCGGGCGCGCGCCGAGCTCGAGCGCCTGGGCCGCGAGTACCATCTGCAGGTCGATCCCGACGCGCGCGTCGCCGATCTCGGCGTGGGCCAGCGCCAGCGCGTCGAGATTCTCAAGGCGCTCTACCGGGGCGCGGAGCTCCTCATCCTGGACGAGCCGACGGCCGTCCTGACGCCCCAGGAGGCCGACCATCTCTTCCGGATCCTCGCGTCGCTCCGCGGCGAGGGCAAGACCGTCCTCCTCATCACGCACAAGCTGCGCGAGATCCGCGAGGCCACCGACGTCGTCACGGTGATGCGCCAGGGCAGCGTCGTCGCGACGCTCCCCACCGCCGAGACCACGACGGAGCAGCTCGCCGAGCTGATGGTGGGCCGCAAGGTGAGCCTGCGGGTGGACAAGGAGCCCTCGCGACCGGGCGACCCCGTGCTCGAGGTGACCGAGCTCGTGGTCGAGGACGGCCTCGGTGTCGAGCGCGTCAAGGGCGTCAGCTTCACCGTGCGCCGGGGCGAGATCGTGGGCGTGGCGGGCGTCGCCGGCAACGGCCAGTCGCAGCTGCTCGAGGCGCTCGCCGGCATCCGGCCGCTGAAGTCGGGGCAGATCCGACTCAAGGGCGGCGTCCTCGGCGACGCGGCGGCCCGCTCACCGCGTCGCCTGCGGCGCCTGGGGCTCTCCCACGTGCCCGAGGATCGCCACCGCATGGGCTTGATCATCCCGTTCGCGGCGCGCGAGAGCGCCATCCTCGGCTACCACGACGAGTCCACGTACAACGGCCCGATCCGGCTCCACCGCGCGGCGGTCGCGTCGAGCTTCGAGCGTCAGGTGGCCGAGTACGATATCCGACCCGGCAACGGCGCGCTCCCGACCTCCGCGTTCTCGGGCGGCAACCAGCAGAAGATCGTGCTGGCCCGCGAGCTCGACCGGAACCCCGACCTCCTCCTGGTCGGGCAGCCGACCCGCGGCGTCGACATCGGCGCGATCGAGTTCATCCACCGCCGCCTGGTCGCGCTGCGCGACGCCGGGAAGGCGCTCTTGCTCGTCTCGGTCGAGCTGGACGAGATCCTCGCGCTGGCCGATCGCATCCTCGTGATGCACGACGGTCGTATCGTCGGTGACGTGCCGCGCGCCGATGCCACCGAGCGCACGCTCGGCCTGATGATGGCGGGCGTGGCGCCCCCGCACGGACCGTGACGGCGCAGGCTCGTCGCGGCGTTCCCTTCCTGCTCGCGAGTGCCGTCGCCCTGATGCTGGTGGCGTTC
>DASPZZ010000091.1:0-5314 GCA_035635995.1 Binatia bacterium
TCCCGCATCGTCTTCTCGTCCCACAGCCAGATGTGATAGCCGTCGGGATCCTTGAGGTCCGCGCCGTAGCCCCAGAACGTCTTCTGCGGCGGATGCACAAACTGCACCCCGGCGGCCACCAGCTGCTTGTGCTTGGCCTCGACGTCGCTGACCTGGAACGTCAGAACGCAGCTCGGCCGCCCCGGTCCGCCCGGCGTCTCGGCGAGGAACAGCGTGAAGCCGAACTCGTCCTGCACGGCCGAGGTGCGCCGCTCTGGAATCTCGAACTCGAGCTTGAGCCCGAGCGTCTCGATGTACCAGTCGCGCGACTTCTCGCAGTCGGTCACCGCGATCGTCAGGTGGTCGAGCTTGATCATGCGTCCTCCGTTGGGCCCCCCTCGGGCACCGGATCGGCGACGACGACGACAGAATACGCTATAGGCGGGCCGCCAGTCACGGAACGCGGGAAGCTCGGTCGCGGTCGACCGTGGGGATCACGGCATCGCCGATCAGCTTGATCGCGGCCGCCGGGTCACCATGCGGCGCCAGCGCGATCTCCGTGAGTCCCAGGTTCGCGAACTCCTGGAGGCGCCCGACGCACCCCTCGAGCCCCCGGCGATCGGAGGTCAACGTCAAGTGCTCGATCAGGCGCTCCGCAACGGGCGCCGATGGGGCCCACGGCTCGCCGCCCCCGAAGATCGCGCGCAGCATCTCCGGTTGCTTCGCCGCGAGCTCGCGGGCTTCCGCCTCGCCGAGGCCGATCGAGGACGCGACGTCCCGGATGTAGTAGAGGCGAAAGGCGAGCTGGCGTCGGGCCAGGCGCTCGGCTTCGGCGCGGGTGTCCTGGACGTTCCACACGAACCAGTTGCTGAGGACGAAGGCGCTCGGGTCTCGCCGTGCCTCGCCGAGCTCGCCACGGATCCGCGCGACGAGCCCGCCGAGGTAGGCGAGCGGCATGTCGGTCACCATGATGCCGTCGGCCTTGCGCGCGCCGAGCCGCAGCATCCGGGGCCGATTGGCGCCGAGATAGAGCCGATCCATCGCGACGCGGCCCCACGGCGAGAAGAGCCCGGTCACTCGATAGTGAGCACCGGCGTAGTTGATCTCGCCGCCCGCGGCCTGGGCGCGAAGGATGTCGAGGCACTCCTCGACCGCGGCCACACGGCCTCGCTTCGCGGGCTCGAGCGTCGCCGCCAGGTCGCCGCCGGCGCCGAGCACCAGGCACGCGCGGCCCGGCGCGATCTCGTCCAGCGTCAGGAGCGCCAGGCCGATGTGCACGGGATGCATCTCGAACGGGCTCACCGCGATCGGGCCCAGCTTGATCCGGCGGGTCGCGGAGGCCGCCACCGCCAGCCGCACGAAATGATCCTTCGTTCGGGCGCCTCCCGAGAGCCACACGCAGGAAAACCCGTAGGTCTCGGCCAGCCGCGCGAGCTCGGCGAT
The DNA here is from genome assembly GCA_035635995.1 of Binatia bacterium. Classification (GTDB taxonomy): domain Bacteria; phylum Methylomirabilota; class Methylomirabilia; order Rokubacteriales; family CSP1-6; genus AR31. Next base: position 1,423 of record DASPZZ010000091.1, read on the forward strand.
CTCGGCGGCCGACCGCCGCCCATCCAGGACTAGGCCGACCCTCATCCGGCCAAAGATACGCTACAATGACCCTCGCCCATGAAGCTGGCGAAAGCGAAACGCGCGAAACGCAAACCGGAGGCCGCCCCGGCCACCGTCATTCGTCTCACTCCCGAGCACACCCTGCAGCGGACGGCGAAGCGCTTTCTCGCCGCGCCGCAGGCGCGGTGCCCCAAGTGCGACAGCACGTACGTCGGCCGCGAGCCGGCGTTCATCCACTGTCGCCTCTGCGGCAAGCTCGCGCGGATCGCCGACGCGTCGCTCGAGCTCCAGGAGCTCTGGGAGATTCGTTCCGGCCTCCGCATCGCCTCCTGAGGAGTACCCATGGCGCTCGACAGCGGTAAGATCCGCGACTTCGTCCAGAAGACGTGGGACCAGAGCATCGTTCCGACCCTCCACGAGTACGTCAAGATTCCGGCGAAGTCGCCGATGTTCGACGCCCAGTGGCGCGAGCACGGCCACATCGATCGCGCGGTCGAGCTCCTGCGCGGCTGGGCCGGCGAACGCCCGATCGAGGGGCTCTCCATCGAGGTCGTCCGGCTCGAGGGACGCACGCCCGTGATCTTCATGGAAGCGCCCGGCACCGGCGCCGACACGGTGCTGCTCTACGGCCACCTCGACAAGCAGCCGGAGATGGTCGGCTGGGCCGAGGGCACCGGGCCGTGGACGCCGGTGCAGCGCGGCGACAAGCTCTACGGCCGCGGCGTCGGCGACGACGGCTACGCCACGTTCGCGGCGCTCACCGCGATCCAGGCGCTGCAGGAGCAGCGGGCGCGCCACGCGCGCTGCGTCGTGCTCATCGAGGCGTGCGAGGAGAGCGGCAGCGCGGATCTTCCCTACTACGTCGACGCGCTCAAGACCAAGCTCGGCACGCCGAGTCTCGTCGTGTGTCTCGACTCGGGCTGCGGCAACTACGAGCAGCTCTGGGGCACGACGTCGCTCCGCGGCGTGGTCGGCGGGGTCCTCACGGCCGAGGTGCTGACGGAGGGCGTGCACTCCGGCGCCGCCAGCGGCATCGTGGCCTCGAGCTTCCGCGTGCTGCGCCAGCTGCTCGATCGCGTCGAGGATTCGCGGACCGGCGAGATCATCCCCCGCGACTTCCACGTCGAGATCCCGCGCGAGCGGGTCGCCGAGGCGCGCGAGGTCGCGAAGGTGCTCGGCGCCGAGATCTACGACCGCTTTCCGTATCCGGCGGGCGGCCGGCCGGTGAGCACCGACCCGTACGAGCTGATCCTGAACAACACGTGGCGCCCGGCGCTCGCGATCACCGGCGCCGCCGGGCTGCCGCTGCCCGCCGACGGCGGCAACGTGCTCCGCCCGAAGACCTCGCTCAAGCTCTCGCTCCGCCTGCCGCCGACGTGCGAGGCCGGCCGCGCGGTGCGCCGGCTCAAGGAGATCCTCGAGGCCGATCCGCCCTACGGCGCGCGCGTGACGCTCGACACCTACGGCGACGCCGGCAACGGCTGGAACGCGCCCGCGACGGATCCCAAGCTGCTCGAGTCGATCCAGCGCGCGTCGGCGACGTACTTCGGCAAGCCGGCGATGTTCGCCGGCCTCGGCGGCTCGATCCCGTTCATGAGCATGCTGGGCGAGCGCTTCCCGCAGGCTCAGTTCCTCATCACCGGCGCGATGGGGCCGGGCTCGAACGCCCACGGACCGAACGAGTTCCTCCACTTGCCGACCGGCGCCAGGGTGACCTCGTGCGTCGCGCAGGTCATCGCCGACCACACCGGGAGGGCGAAATGAAAGCCGGGTTCCGTGTCCTCGACAGCGACCTGCACGTGATCGAGCCCTCGGACCTCTACGATCGCTACCTCGACCCGGCCTTTCGCGACCGGACGCCCCGGCCGACCGCCACGCGCGGCGCCTACACGAGCCAGTGGACGGTCGGCGATTTCACGTTCCCACGGCCGCTCGGCCGCGGGCGGGTCGACGCCGAGAAGCGCGCCGCCACGGTGCTGAAGGACTACGCCGCCGCGCGCTTCGATTCGGCCTCGCAGCAGCGCGCGATGGACGTCGAGGGCCTCGACACGGCCGTGCTCTTCCGCACCCTGCCCGTGGTGTGCGTCGACGCCTTCGAGCCCGCGTTCGCGATCGCGCTCTGCCGGGCGTGGAACGACTGGGCGGCGGACTTCCGCAAGCCAGCCCCCGCGCGGATGCACGCGGCGGCGCTCGTGACCCTGCACGACGCGACGCTCGCCGGGAGCGAGCTCCGGCGCTCGGTCAAGGAGCTCGGCTTCGTCGCGGCGCAGATGATGCCGAATCCGGTGAACGGCGTGAACTTGCACGATCCGAGAATGGATCCGCTGTGGGCCGAGGCCGAGCGCCTGAACGTGCCGATCTGCTTCCATCCGGCGCCGAACAACTACTCGGACACGCACTTCGTAAACCGCTTCCTCTCGGCGCCGAGCACGACCATCGCCGGCGGGCTGAACAATCCAATCGAGCTGATGGCCGCCGTCGCCTCGATGACGGCCGGCGGCGTCCTCGAGCGCTTCCCGCGCCTGCGTGTCGCGTTCCTCGAGGGCAACTGTAGCTGGCTGCCGTGGCTCCTCTGGCGGCTCGACGAATACTGGGAGATGGCGAAGAGTGGCGAGACGACGAAGCTGCAGGCGCCGCCCAGCGAGTACTTCAAGCGCCAGTGCTTCATCAGCGTCGATCCCGACGAGGATCAGGTGGAGTGGGTGATCCAGAAGCTCGGCGACGACACGCTCGTCTTCTCGACCGACTACCCGCACTCGGACTCGCACTTCCCGGAGGCCACCAACATCTTCATCAAGCTCCCGCTCTCCGAGGCGAGCAAGAAGAAGATCCTCTGGGACAACTGCGCTCGGCTCTACAGCATCGCCTGAGCGGCGTGACGCTCGAGCCGTAGTGTCGGCGGTCGGGACTGGCGCGGAGGAGATCACTCTCCGGCTCCTCTATCAGCTCATCGTGATCCTCCTCGCGACCCGGCTCGTTACCTGGGTCGTGCGTCGGCTCGGGCAGACCGACGTGTCCGGCGAGATCCTCGCCGGGCTCCTGCTGGGACCGAGTCTGCTCGGAGCCCTCTTCCCCGACTTCATGCACGCCCTGTTTCCCGCCTCGACCGGCCCGATCTTCGCGGGCCTGGCCCAGGTCGGACTGATCTTCCTGATGTTCCAGATCGGCCTCGAGTTCGAGTTCCAGCGGCATCTGGGCGGTAACCACCGATCGATCGTCCTCATCAGCCTGGTCGGGCTCGCAGTTCCCTTCGCGATGGGCTATCTCGCGGCGCCGTGGTTCCACGCACGGCTGTCGGAGCCCGTGCCGCTGCTCGGCTTCCAGCTCTTCTTCGCGGTGGCCATGTCGATCACCGCGATTCCGGTCCTGGGCCGCATCTTCATGGAGCTCGGTCTCTCGCACACGCGAACGGCAGCCCTCACGATCGGCGCCGCGGCGATCGACGACGTGTCCGGGTGGATCATCCTCGGCGCGATTTCGTTACTCGTGAGGGGCGCGTTCAGCTGGAGCTGGGTCGTCCCGCGGGTCGCCGGGCTCTCCGTGTACGTCGCGGTCGTGCTCTTTGTCGTCCGCAAGCCCCTTCGACGGGCTATCGCGGATCATCTCGCGCGGCACGGAGGGATGCGGCACACCTTCGTCCCCTACGTCGTAATACTATTGTTCGCCTCCGCCGCGATCACCAGCAACCTCGGAGTCTTCGCGATCATCGGCGGCTTCGTGATCGGCGTGGCCGTGCACGACGATCGGCAATTCGTCGAGGAGTGGAAGCGTCGTGTCTCGCCGATCGTCTGGGTGTTCTTTCTGCCGATCTTCTTCGCCTATACCGGCTTGCGCACCGACATCGGCGCGATCCAGGGCTGGGCGGGCCTGG
>DASPZZ010000092.1:0-8558 GCA_035635995.1 Binatia bacterium
TTCATTTATGGGATCGCATAGCTGCCGACGACGGTCGTGGGGAGGATCGGCAGCGTCGAGGCCGTCACGCGTGACTACTCGGCGAGCGTGAAGACGCCCTTTTTGACCGTGAGCGCCCAGATCTGCCCGACGTTCACGCCCAGCTCGTTCATCGTGATCGCGCCGATGGCGCCCTCGTAGCCCTTGAGTCCCGCCCAGCACTTCGCGAGCTTGTCCCGGTCGCTCTCGAGGTCGTCGGGCTTGTTGGTCACCGCCGCCGTCTCGACGCACGTCTTGGCGATGAAGAGCTGGTCGTACATCGCGAGGGCGGACGAGTTGGGGCGCTTGCCTCCGGAGCGCTCGAGGAACTTCTTCACGAACGCCTGCACCCGTGGAATCGGTCGCTCGTTCCACGCGTACGTCGTGGTGTACCAGCCCTCGACCGCGTCGCCGCCGAGCGTGACCAGGTCGGGCGTGGTGGTCGCGACGCCGCCCTGGATCGGCCCCCTGTAGCCCTGCTTGCGCGCTTCCTTGGCGATCAGCGCGGCCTCGCGCGAGCCGGAGCCGAGGAAGAGCATGTCGGGCTGCTTGGCGAGGGCGCGCGTGACCTGCGCGCTGAAGTCGAGGTCGCCCGTCTGAAAGGTGATCGAGTCGAGAACCTCGACGCCCGCCTGCTTGAAGGTGGGCGGCATCACGCCCTCACCTTCCGCCTTGGAGATCGCGTCGGCGCTGTTGTAGAGAATGGTCGCCTTCCTGACGCCCGGGTGGTGCTTGCGCAGGGCGGCGAGCCCGGTGCCGAGCGCCCTGGCGGCGCCGGGGTTCATGGTGTAGGCGAACGGCCGGAACTTGTCGGTGAGCCCGGGCGCGGCGGCGGTCGGAGAGACGATCACCACCTTCAGGCTCGCCGACAGCGGGTACATGACGCCGGCGCTCGAGCTCGAGATCGACCCGTGGATCATGAGGACGCGGTCGGTCTGGGCCAGGCGGCGCGTGAGCGTGACGGATTCCTTCGGGTCGCCCCGGTCGTCGGCGACCACCAGCTCGACCGGCAGGCCGCCGATCCCGCCGGCGGCGTTGATCTCGTCGCGCGCGATCTCGGCGCCGATCAGCCCGTGCTGGCCCCAGTCGACGAAGAGCCCGGCCTGCGGCATGATCACGCCGAGCCTCACCTTGTCGCCCGCCAGCTTCGCCCCGACCCCCGGGGGCACCGCCAGTCCCGCGAGCAACACCGTGACAAGCGCGACTCCGACCGCCCGACGCCGTATCCCGATCATGCCGGCTCCTCTCCTCACGCGAGCGACAGCGCGAGTCGGTCGAACTCCGTGACGTGCATCTCGCGGCCCATCCACTCGTGCTGGCGCATGCCCGTGGGAAAGATGCGGATCTTCGTGGACGCGTTCATCGGTTGGGCGACGGTAATACGGCGGACCGAGGCCTGTCAATCCAGGTGTATCATCGCGCACAATGTTCGCCCAGCAGCTCGTCAACGGGCTGATGCTCGGCGGTGCCTACGCCCTCGTCGCGATCGGTTACACGCTCATCTTCGGTGTGCTGAACCTGCTCCATCTGGCGCACGGCGAGGTCTTCATGGTCGGCGCCTACGTGGGTCTGGCGCTGGCGCTCGCGGGCTTGCCGCCGTGGGCGACGCTCGGTGGCGCCATGCTCGCGGCGGCCGCGCTCGGCGTCGTCGTCGAGCGCGTCGCGTTCCGCCCGGTGCGCAGCCGGGGGAGCCACGTCACGCCCCTGATGACGACGATCGCCGTCGGCCTCGTGCTCCAGCACGCGGTGGTGAAGATCTTCGGCGCCGAGCCGGTGGCGTTCCCGGCGCCCTTCGCGGCGGTGCCGCTCGACCTTGGCCCGGTGACGCTCTCGACGCTCCAGCTCCTCATCCTCGGCACTTCCGTCGCCCTGATGGCCTTGCTCGAGGTGTTTCTGCGCTCGACGCCGACGGGCATGGCGATCCGCGCGACGGCGGAGAGCCCGACGGTCGCCGGACTCATGGGCATCAACGTGTCGCTGGCCATCGTGATCACGTTCGCGATCGCCTCGGCGCTCGCCGGAGCGGCCGGCGTCCTCCTCGCCTGGAGCTTCACCGGGTTGAGCCCGTTCTTCGGCGTCAAGGTCGGCCTCAAGGGGCTTGCCATCATGCTGCTCGGCGGGCTCGGCAACGTCACCGGCGCGATGGTGGGCGGCCTGATCGTCGGCGTCGTCGAGGTCCTGAGCGTCGCCTATCTCGCGTCGTCCTATCGGGACGCGTTCGCGTTCGCGGTGATGATCCTGATCCTCCTGGTGCGCCCGACCGGCCTGCTCGGCACCAGGCTCCAGAGCGGCTGAGGCTCGCGTGCTGTCGGATCACGCCGTCTCGATCCTGATCTTCGCGGGGATCGACGTCATCATGGCGCTGTCGTTCTACCTGCCCGCGTCGGCGGGACAGCTCTCGGCGGGCCAGGGCGGCTTCATGGCGCTCGGCGCCTACACGTCCGCCTACCTCACCGTGCGCCTGCAGGCGCCGTTCCCGCTGGCGCTCCTCGCCGGCGGCCTCGTCGGCGGCCTCGTCGGGCTCGCCGTGGGCTTTCCGGCTCTGCGGCTCCGCGGGCTCTACCTCGTGCTCGTCACCTTCGGCTTCGGCGAGATGGTTCGCGTCCTGTTCCTGAACGCGCCGGCGTTCGGCGGGCCCGCCGGGTTCGCCGGCATCCCGCCGGCGACGACCCTCTGGTACGTGCTCGGAGTGCTGGCGATCCTCATCTACTTCTTCACGCGGGTCAGCGGCTCGCGCATGGGGCGCGCCTTCGCCGCGCTCCGCGACGACGAGGCGGCCGCCGAGGCGATGGGCGTGAACTCGACCTACGTCAAGCTCGCGGCCTTCGCGGCGGGCGGCTTCATCGCCGGGCTCGGTGGCGCGCTCTACGCCCACTACACTCTCTACATCGACCCCGAGGCGTTCGGCGTGGGGCGGTCACTCTTCGTCATGCTCTACGCGGTCTTCGGTGGGCTCGCGAGCTTCTGGGGCGCGATCGTGGGCGCGGCGATCCTCTCCATCCTGCCCGAGCTCCTGCGCTGGGTGAAGGACTGGCGCGAGATCCTCTACGGGCTCCTGGTGCTGGCCATGATGCTCGTCCGGCCGCAGGGGTTGCTCGACGCCGCCCTGCTGGCCCGGCTCTCGCTACGCGGTGAGCGAGCCGCTGCTCGCGGTTGACCGGCTCTCCCGGAGCTTCGGGAAGCTCGTCGTCCTCGCGGGCCTCGATCTCACCGTCGAGGCGGGCGGGATCCACGCGATCATCGGCCCGAACGGCGCGGGCAAGACGACGTTCTTCAACCTCGTGACCGGCGCCCTCAGCCTGGACGGCGGCCGCATCCGCTTCGGCGGGCGTGACATCGGCCACCTGCCCGCGTACCGGCGCACGGCCCTCGGGATCTGCCGCACCTTCCAGAACATCCGGCTCTTCAGCTCGATGACGGCGCTCGAGAACGTGCTGCTCGGGCTCCACTGCCGCACGCACGGCGGGCTCCTGGCGCCGGTCCTCGGCCTGCCCTTCCGTCGGTTGCGCGGCGAGGCCGCGGCGCGCGAGCGGGCGGCCGAGGTCCTCGAGCTGGTTGGGCTCGCGGCCCGCGCCCGCCAGTCGGCGGTCGAGCTGCCCTACGGCGAGCAGCGCCGGCTCGAGATCGCGCGGGCGCTCGCCAGCTCGCCCCGGCTTCTCCTGCTCGACGAGCCGTCCGCCGGGATGAACACGCAGGAGACCCTCGAGCTGGAAGCGCTGATCACGCAGGTCAATCGGCGCGGCGTGACGATCCTATTGATCGAGCACAAGATGTCCCTCGTGATGAAGCTCTCGAAGGTCGTGACGGTGCTGAACTTCGGCCAGAAGATCGCCGAGGGGCCGCCCGCGGAGATCCAGCGCGACCCCCGCGTCATCGAGGCATACCTTGGAACCGAGTAGCGCCGAGGCGCTTCTCGCGGTCCACGATCTCCACGTGAGCTATGGCAGGATCCGGGCGGTCCAGGGCGTGAGCCTGACCGTCCCGGACGCCGCCGTCGTCGCGCTCATCGGTGCCAACGGCGCCGGCAAATCGACGCTTCTCCGCGCGATCTCCGGCATCGTTCGCCCGCGCCAGGGTGCCATCCGATTCCGCGGCGAGAATCTCGTCGGCCTGCCGGTCCACCAGATCGCCCGACGGCGCGTGATCCACGTGCCCGAGGGACGCGGGATGCTGACCCGCATGACCGTGCTCGAGAATCTCCGTCTCGGAAGCTTCGCGCGGAGCGGCCGGGCGGACACGGCGCTCGAGCTCGACCGGGTCTTCGCGCTCTTTCCGGTGCTGGACCGGCGCCGCGGCCAGCTGGCCGGGAGCCTCAGCGGCGGCGAGCAGCAGATGCTCGCGATCGGCCGCGCGATGATGGCGCGCCCGCGGCTCCTCATGCTCGACGAGCCGTCGCTCGGCCTGGCCCCGCTCCTCGTGCGCGAGATCTTTCGGATCATCCCGCGGCTCACCGCGGAGGGAACGGCGGTGCTGCTCGTCGAGCAGAACGCGCGGATGGCGCTCCAGTGCGCGGCCCACGCCTACGTGCTCCAGACCGGACGGGTCGTCCTCTCCGGGCGCGCGGCCGATCTGCTCGCCGCGCCCGAGGTCCAGCGCGCGTATCTGGGTGCGGGGTAAAGGCGATGACGTGCGATGGTGGTCTCTGAGGTGTTCTTCGTGTTTCTCGTCGTCGACGGAGCCCTGGCCGGAGCCATCTACGCGCTCGTCGCGCTGGCCTTCGTGGTCGTCTACAAGGCATCCCGCATGATCAACTTCGCCGTCGGTGAATGGACGATGGTGGGGTCGCGGGTCGCCGCATCCGCGAGCCACGCGTTCGGGCTCGGGCTCGGCGGAGCGCTCGGCCTGGGATGCGTGGGCATGGTCGCCCTGGCGCTGGTCTTCAACCGGGTCGTCCTGCGCCCGCTGATCAGTCGATCGCTGCTCTCGCTGATCATGGTCACTATCGGCGTCGGGATCTTCATGCGGGGCGCCGCGACGGTCGTCTTCGCCGGGATCCCGGCCAGGATCGCGTCGCCCTTCCCCCTCGACCCGCTCGTCGTCGGCGGCCTCCCGGTGTCGGTCGACAAGATCGTCGCCGCGGCGATCGCCGGGGCGTGCATCGCCGCGCTGAGCTGGTTCTTCCACGGCAGTCGTACCGGCCTGGCGCTGCGCGCGGTCGCCAGCGACCAGCAGGCCGCGCTGGCGGTCGGGATCGATCTGCATCGCCACTTCGCGATCACGTGGGCCCTGGTGGGCGTCCTCTCGGTGCTGGCGGGGACACTGTGGAGCTTCGCGTCGGGCGGCGGATTCGGGATCGAGCTTCTCGGCCTCAAGGTGTTCCCGATCGTGATTCTGGGCGGCCTCGACAGCCTGCCGGGCACCATCATCGGAGCATTTTTCGTCGGGATCCTGGAATCGCTGGCGGCTGGATACATCGACCCGCTCGTCGGGGGCGGGTTCAGTCACGTCGCGTCCTATGTGGCGCTCATCGCCGTACTCTTCGTGCGCCCGTACGGCCTCTTCGGCCGGCCGGACGTCGAACGGGTCTGAGCCGGTCGCGCTCCGGGCTAGGGCTCCAGAACCCGGTAGCCGCGCGCGTCGCTCTTCACGCCGTCCTTGTAGTTGACGATGCGCCTGGGCGAGGCGTGAGTGCCGAGGAGGCGGAGCACCTCGTCGCCCACGACCCTGAAGCTGTGCGGAACCGCCGGCGGGATGGCGAGCGTGTCGCCCTTGCGAAGCGTGACTCTTCCGTTCTCGTGGCCGTCGACCCACGCCTCGGCCACGCCGTCCAGGATGTGCAGGACCTCCATGTAGGGATGCGAGTGCACGGGTGGCTCCTCTCGGCAGTCTCGCCCAGGTGAGGAGGCGAGCGCAAGCTGTGACATGATAGGGCGCATGGCGCTGACCGCCGAGATCGTCAAGACGAAGGCGCGCGAGCTCGGCGCCGACGGCGTCGGGATCGCCGACGCCGCCGTGCTCAACGCGCACCCTCCGGACCCGGCGCACCCGCAGATCCCCGCGCGCGTCTCCCCCGAGATCCGGAGCTGCGTCGCCTTCTTCAAGCGCATTCCGGCCGGCGCCTTCCGCGCGCGCGACAACGCCTGCATCCACCACGTGGACCAGCTCGTGCTGCGCGAGATGGATCGAGTCGGGTACCGGATCGCGCGCTTCCTCGAGACCGAGGGCCACTGGGCGTTCCAGACGGCGGCGCAGGAGACCGTCTGGGAGATGAAGAGCGCGAGCTACGGCTATCTCTCGACGCGCCACGTCGCGATCGAGGCCGGGCTCGGCACGATCGGCCTCGAGCTGAATCTGCTGACGAAGGAAGCGGGGCCGCGCTGCTACACGACCGTCGTCCTCACCGACGCCCTGCTCGAGCCCGACGGCAAGCTCACCGAGCAGCTCTGTATCGGCGAGCCTTGCTCGCGCTGCCTCTATTCCTGCCCGCCGGACGCCGTCCAGCACTGGGGGCTCGACAAGCGCCTGTGCGCGACCTTCGCGCAGGAGTTCGGCTTCTCGACGATCGTGCGCGTCTTCAGCGCGTTCCTGGGCGGCGACGGCGACCAGGCGAAGCTTCGGGCGCTCGCCGGCCACGAGTGGTTCGGCATCTGGCAGGGGCTCTTGCGCGTCGTCGGCGCTTTCGGCGACTGCCCCCGCTGTCTCGCCGTTTGCCCCGTCGGCGACGACTACAACCGCTTTCTCAAGGACGCCCAGCGCGAGATCCCCGAGAAGACCGACGCGAAGGTCGCGCGCGCTCGCGAGCTGCTCGGAATCAAGAAACGGGGCGAGCCGATTCGCGGCATGGCCGACGGGCGCGTGCGCTGGATCGGGGAGGACGGCTACCGTCCGCCCGCCCGGCGCGCCGGCACGCCCGCGTGAGCCTCACCGCCGCCGCGGTCAAGGCGAAGGCGAAGGCGCTCGGCGTCGATCTGGTCGGCATCGCCCGCGGCGAGATCCTCAACCACCACCCGCCCGACCCGTCGCGCCCGCAAACGCCGGCGCGCATCACTCCCGACGACTCGAAGTCGGTCATCGTGCTCGCCCGACGGCTCCTGACCGGCATCAACCGGCTCAAGGGGCACGACGACCGGCACAAGCAGTACTCGACCGAGCTCGTGCTGACCGATCTGGAAGAGATCGAGCTGAAGCTCGTCTACTTCCTGGAGGACGCGGGCTTTCCGTCGATCACGGTGCCGCCGGTCCACTTCGACCCGCGCCAGTACGATCCCAAGGGCGACACGCGCGGCCCACTCTCGCTCGCCCACGCCGCGGTCGAGGCCGGGCTCGGCACCCTCGGCCTGAATCTGATGCTGCTCACGCCCGAGTACGGCCCGCGGGTCCTCCTCGGCGCGGTCCTCACGAGCTGCCAGCTCGAGCCCGACCGCCCGCTCGCCGACGCCCTGTGTCAGGGCGAAGCCTGCGGGCGCTGTCTGCTCGCCTGCCCGGCCGACGCGATCGGCCAGTGGAAGCTCGACAAGGAGCGCTGCGCGCCGCTGGCGTCGCCTTACGGGTTCACCTACCTCATGAGCCACGTCGAGCGCCTGGTGAAGGCCTCGCGCGAAGACCAGCTCACCCTCCTGAAGTCGAAGGAGTCGTTCATGAGCTGGCAGTCCATCCTGCGCGGCGTCGGCGTCTATTCCGGCTGCACGCGCTGCGTGGACGTCTGTCCGGTCGGGCGTGACTACGACGCGCACCTCAAGGACGCGCAGGAGCAGATCGCCGAGCGGACGCCCGAGAAGGAAGCGCGCCTGGCCGAGCTGGCGCGCCGGCGCGAGTCAGGGGACCGCGGCCCGCACTACGCGCACTCGGCGCGCTGGATCGAGGGATCGACCGCCCAGTAGAGACCGGTGACGCTCTTCGCTTCCTCGACTGACATAGCAATCAGGCACGCCGAGGCCAGCAGGCCGCAGACGAGCGTCAGAGGCTCAAGAGAAGAGCGTCGTGACGGCGATCTGCAAGCCCGGGAATGGCGGAAGCGGCCCGCGATCAGCTCCGGCGAGGCGCGCGGCGATCTGATAGGTGCGTTCGGTCAAGATGAATGCCTCGATGCTCCGCGCGTCCGGGTCGACGATCCAGTAATGCGTGATCCCGTGTCGCGCGTAGAGCTGAAGCTTGGCACCGCGATCGACCTGAGCTGTCGAGCGCGACATGATCTCGACGGCGAGCGTCGGAGGCCCCTCGATACCCCTGGCGGTGGCGAGCGACGACCGCGCGGATTCGAGATAAATGACATCGGGCTGGACGACCGTCGTCTCGCTGAGAATGCAGTCGAGGGGCGAGACGAATACCTCGCCAAGCTCATACTGGTCGACGTGTTGCCGCAAGAGCACGAAAAGACGGCCGACCAGCCGCTGGTGGGGAACGCCCGGCGCCGCGGTCACGAGTAGCTCCCCGTCGTGCAGCTCGTAGCGCCGGCCGTCGGCCGGGAGCGCTTCGTAGTCGCGGTACGTAAGGACGACTCGAGTCGGCATCTTCTCCGTCCCCGTGGGAAGTCTATCACTCGGTCCGTCGTAACGGACTGCGCAACCTACCGGAATGTCCAATGTTTCAGACGGCGTTCA
>DASPZZ010000093.1:0-2832 GCA_035635995.1 Binatia bacterium
GCCTTTGTGAAACAGACACTTGGCATGCGGCTGCGACTTTGGTCTCACATGTGGTCGTCTAATTGCTTAGGCTCCTCGCGGTCATGTTCCGGAGCCCTCATGGGGAGGGCTTCTCACCCGTTGAGGAGGAAGAGCAATGGCAAAGGCATGGGTCGGCATCGTGGTGGCGGCGGCGGTGGTCGCGTCGTTCTTGCTGGTGGCGCCGGTGATCGAGTCGGCGACGTCCAGCTCCACGCAGTACTTCCAGGCGATCGGGACCGCGGAAGGCGGCGCGGACTAGTCTTCGGGCGCTTGTCCTCTGTTTCGACGTCGTCGTTGAACCGTCTCAGGGCGGGGAGGGGAGCGCACCCTCCCTTCCTCTTTCTTCTACTCTTGTCCGCCGCGCTCGTGCTCGAGCAGACGTCGCTCCTGCACGCCCAGGGCAGGGACCAGGGCGCCGCGAACAACGTCTACCGGCGGCCGCTAGGTCACGACCCGAAGACCCTCGATCCGGCGCGGGTCAGCGACGTCTACAGCCTGTCCATCTCGCAGCAGATCTTCGATGGCCTCGTGCAGTACGACAACGCGCTCACGATCGTACCGGCCCTCGCGGAGTTCTGGCGAGCGTCGCGCGATGGGCTCGAGTGGACGTTCACCCTTCGCCGCCGCGCCAAGTTCCACCATGGTCGCGAGGTCACCGCCGAGGACGTCGTTTACTCGTTCACGCGCATTCTGGATCCCAAGACGCGTTCGGGTGCGGCCGAGCTGTTCCTGAACGTGAAGGGCGCCCGCGAGTACAGGGACGGGCGCGCGAAGAACGTGTCGGGGCTGGTGGCGCTCGACCGGCGGACCGTCCAGGTGACACTCGACGAAAGCGTGGCGCCGTTCGTGGCGATCGCGGCCGTCGGCCACGCTAAGATCGTGCCCCGTGACCTCGTCGAGACGCAGGGCGAGACGTTCGGCGCCCAGCCGGTCGGCACGGGGCCCTTCAAGTTCGTCCGCTGGGAGCGGGGCAAAGAAATCGTGCTCGAGGCCAACGAGGACTATTTCGACGGGGCGCCGCGGCTCTCGCGGCTCGTCTTCCGGATCTTCCCGGGCGAGCAGCGCGACGCCATGCAGGACGAGTTCCAGAAGGGAAACCTCGAGGATGCGCCGGTGCCGGCCCGAGTCGACCGCAAGGAGCTGGCCGCGCGCGGCGGCTATATCTACGTGAAGCGGCCGATGATCAGCGCGCGGTTCTACGGGTTCAATGCACGCACGAAGCCGCTCAACGATCGGCGGGTTCGGCAGGCGATCGTGCAGGCGATCGACCGTGAGGCGATCGTCGAGAGCGTCTACCTCGGCCAGGTCGCCTTCGCGCGGGGCATCCTGCCTCCAGGGATGCTCGGCTTCAATCCCGGACTCGCCGGGTATTTGTACAACCCGCAGCGGGCGCGCGAGTTGCTCGCCGAGGCCGGGTATCCGGGGGGGAGGGGCCTGCCACCGCTCACCATCTGGTCGGGCGCTCGGCAGGCCGACATCATCCGCGAGCACGCCCTCATGAAGAAGTGGCTGGCCGCGGTCGGAATCACCGTCGACTTCCAGTACAACACCGACTGGCAGGCATTCTCGAAGCTGCTCGACGAAGGCAAGCTCCCGATTTTTCTCTACGCCTGGTACGCGGACGTCCCCGACCCGGACAACTTCCTCTCGAAGCTGTTCCATTCCAAGAGTCCGCGAAACTTCTTCGGCTACGCGAACCCGGTCGTCGACGGTCTCCTCGCGAGCGCCCGGAGCACGGGCGACGTCCAGCGGCGCGTCGAGGCGTACCGGAAGGCGGAGCAGTTGATTCTGGATGACGCGCCGATCGTCCCCGTCTTCCACCGCGCCTACGAGCGCCTGTTCCAGCCGTACGTGAGGAGCGTCGAGGTGAACGGCCTCGGCGATCCCTACATTCCTTTGCGCAAGATCTGGCTCGAGGGCGTGCGATGAGAGTGCGCTCGCTCCGCGCGCAGCTCTTGGTGGGCACGGTCCTCGTGATCGTCCTCGTCATGACGGCCGTCATGGCGGTGGTCGACCACCAGGAGCGCGCTGGGATCATCTCCGAGATGGAGCGGCGCGGCGAAGCGCTCGCCCGGAATCTGGCGGCGATCTCCTACGGCCCGCTCCTCCTCTACAACTTCACGGCGCTCGAGCAGAACGTCGTGCGGATCGCCGGTGAGCACGACGTCGTCTACGCGGTCGTGCTCGACGCCGATGGGAGGGTGGCGGCCCACAGCCGGTACCCCGAGCGCGTGGGGCTCCTCCTGCACGGCGCCGTGCACGAGCGCGCGGCGAGCGCGACAGAGCCGCTGACTCAAGAGACCGTCACGACCGCCGGCGAGGCCGTGTACGACTTCGCGGTGCCGGTCCTCGTCGACGGCCGGAAGTGGGGCACCGTGCGGCTCGGCCTCACCAAAGGGCGGATGGAAGCCGAGCTTCGGCGCACGCGGCTCGAGCTCGGCGCGCTGACCCTGGTGACGCTCCTGCTCGGAAGCCTCGCGGCGGCGCTGGTGGCCCGCCGGATCGCGCGGCCGGTCCAGCAGCTGGCGGAAGGGGCCGCCGCCATCTCGCGCGGCGAGCTCAATCAGCGGATCGAGCCCTCGACCCAGGACGAGATCGGCCGGCTCGCGGCGGCGTTCAACCACATGGCCGCGCAGCTCCTTCAGCAGCGGACGGCGCTGGAAGAGGCTCACGCCGGCCTGCGGCGCCAGTTCGAGGAGCTCGCCGATCTCAAGAGCTACACCGACAACATCCTCGGCTCGCTCACCAGCGGCATCGTGACGATCGACCTCGGTGGACGCGTGGTCACGCTCAACCCGGCGGCCGAGCTCC
>DASPZZ010000094.1:0-1546 GCA_035635995.1 Binatia bacterium
CCCTTGCCGCCGTCGCAGTGGACGAACCCGCGTTCGTCCATCGGATGCTCCTTTACGAACCTGCCGAACGGGATCGGGCGCACCGTGGGGGCCGGAGCGAAGGACATGGGCATGCGCTCGAGGCAACAAGGCGAGGTCGCCCGCAGCCAGCGAGCGCGCGCCCGGCTCGCCGTCGACCTCCAGCAGACAGCCTCCTCGCGTCACCACGTAGAACGGAGCGCGGCCCTCGGGTCGCACACTCACCCCCCACGGCGCGCGAAGCTCGGCGGTGAAGTAGACGGTCCCCGCGAGCCGGACCTGCTCCAGAACGTCTGCGAGCACGTCAAACATGGCTGGTCCGAACGAATAGCTTCGTCTCGGGATTCTCGGCGGAACTGCTCTCTTGGCGCTGGTTCCGGATGCGCTCGCGGCCGGAGAGTGTCCGCCCACGGCCGCTTCGGCGGCCACTGGGGCCGCGCTCCTCGACAAATATGTGGCGGCGGTGAACGCGCACGACACCAGTTCTTTTCCGGAGCTCTTCACCGAGTCCTATATCCAGCATTCGGGCCGAAGTCCTTCCGGCCTCGCCGCTCAGGTCGAGAATTTTCGCGGGATCTTCGCCGCGATGCCGGATATCCGGATGCGGGTCGAAGACCGCATCATCGCCGGCGACAAGGTCGTGGCGCGTAACACGCTCTCCGCAACCCACACCCGACCGATACGAGGCATTCCCCCAACGGGGAAAGCTTTCACGATCAAGACCATCGATATCTGGCGTGTCGAAAACGGGAAATTCGCCGAGCACTGGGATCTCACCGACACGGCGGAGGTGCTGAGGCAGCTGCGCGGCGAGCAGTAAGGTCCTCGCGGCTAGGTGCGTGAGGCGATGAGCGTCCATCCCGAGTCCGCCAGCGGGCGCGCGCGGCGCCCGCGCTCCTCGGCGTTCGGGTCGTTCGCGGTGCCCGCGACCACGCGTCCCATGATGCCCTGGGCGATCGCGGCCAGCCGGAACATGGCGAACGCGAGACAGAACTCCCAGTCGGCGATGGCGCCGCGTCCGGCGCGCCGGCAGTAGTCGGCGACGTAGTCGCCCTCGCTCGGGATGCCGAGCTCGCTCAAGTCCTTGTCGGCCAGCCCCTCCCACTCGCGCGTGAACCGATACGGCAGGCAGAAGTAGGCGAGGTCGGCGAGCGGGTGGCCGAGCGTCGACAGCTCCCAGTCGAGCACGGCGACGACACGCGGCTCGGTCGGATGGATGATCACGTTGCCGAGCCGGAAATCGCCGTGCACCAGCGTCGTCTCGTCGCCGGCGGGAATGTGCTCGGGCAGCCACGGGATCAGCCGCTCCATCGACTCGATCTTCTCCGTCTCCGAGGCGCGATACTGCTGGGTCCACCGGTGGATCTGGCGCGCGAAGTAGTTGCCCGGCCGCCCGAAGTCGGCGAGGCCGAGCGCCTGCCAGTCGGCGGTGTGCAGCCGCGCGAGCACGTTGATGAGCGATTCGTAGATCGCGCTTCGCTCGCCCGGCGTGATGCCGGGGATCGCCGGGTCGGTGAAGATTCGCCCG
>DASPZZ010000095.1:0-43495 GCA_035635995.1 Binatia bacterium
CTGCCGGTCGTAGCCGGTCACGGCCTCACGGCTGCCCAGGATCGGCCGCCCCAGCGGATGCCCGCCCCAGATCTGCGCCGCGAACAGATCGTGGATGATGTCGTCGGGCGTGTCCTCCACCATCTTGATCTCCTGGAGGACGACCGACTTCTCCCGCTCGAGCTCGTCGGCGTTGAAGAGCGGGTGGAGGAGGATGTCGGTCAGCAGATCGACCGCGAGCGGCAGGTGCTCGTCGAGGACCTGGACGTAGAAGCAGGTGTGCTCCTTGGTGGTGAAGGCGTCCATCTGACCGCCGACCGAGTCCATCGTGCGGGCGATCGCCTCGGCGCTGCGCGTGGCGGTCCCCTTGAACACCAGGTGCTCGATGAGGTGCGACATCCCGCCGCGATTCTCGGGCTCGTGGCGCGAGCCCGTCTCGACCCACACGCCGACCGCGACCGAACGCACGTGCTCCATGCGCTCGGTGACGACCCGGGTCCCGTTCGGCAGGAAGCCCTTGCGGTAGCCTTCGGTCACACGCCCACCTCTCAGACCCGCGGCGGGTTCGCCGCCATCGGGTTCTTCAACTTTTCCTTGTCCGCGAGCGCGGGCTGCTCGCGGAGCGCCATCTTCCGGCTGAGGCGCATCTTCCCGTTTCCGTCGATCTCGATGACCTTCACGAGCACCTCGTCACCCTCGGTCAGCACGTCCTGGACCGTGCGGATGCGCGACTCGGCGATCTGCGAGATGTGCAGGAGCCCCTCGGTGTTCGGGATGACCTCCACGAACGCGCCGAACTCGACGATCTTCTTCACCTTGCCGAGGTAGATGCGGTCCAGCTCGACCTCCCGGCAGATGTCCTGGATGATGCCCAGCGCCTTCTGCACCGACGCGCTGTCGGGGGAGAACACGGTGACCCGGCCGTCGTCCTCGACGTCGATCTTCGTGCCCGTCTGCTCCTGGATGCCCCGGATGACCTTGCCGCCGGGGCCGATGATCTCGCGGATCTTCTCGGGTCGGATCTTGATCGTGACGAACCGGGGCGCGTAGGGGGAGAGCTCCGGCCGCGGCTTCTCGATGGCCTCACGCATCTTCGCCAGGACGATCAAGCGCGCCTCCCGCGCCTGCTGCAGCGCCGAGCGCATGATGTCGATCGACACGCCGGCGATCTTGATGTCCATCTGGAGCGCGGTCACGCCCTTCTCGGTCCCCGCGACCTTGAAGTCCATGTCGCCGTAGTGGTCCTCGGCGCCGTTGATGTCGGTCAAGATCCCGACCTTGTCACCCTCTTTGACGAGCCCCATGGCGACCCCGGCGACGTGAGACCGCAGCGGCACGCCGGCGTCCATCAGCGCCAGCGAGGCGCCGCACACCGAGGCCATCGACGACGAGCCGTTCGACTCGAGGATGTCGGAGACGACCCGGATCGTGTACGGGAACTCTTCCTTCGGCGGCAGCATCGCCTCCACCGCCCGCTCGGCCAGGGCCCCGTGACCGATGTCACGCCGCGAGGGCGAGCCGAACCGCCGGACCTCGCCGACCGAGAACGACGGGAAGTTGTAGTGCAGCGTGAAGTGCCGGTAGAACTCGCCCTCGAGGGCCTCGATCTTCTGCTCGTCGGACTTCGTCCCCAGCGTGACCGCGACGAGCGCCTGGGTCTCGCCCCGCGTGAACACGCTCGAGCCGTGCGCGCGCGGCAGGTAGGCCAGATCGATCGAGATCGGGCGGATCTCGTTCACCTTGCGGCCGTCGACGCGGATCCCGCGCTCGAGGATGAGCCGTCGCACCTCGGCCTTCTCGACCGCCTCGAACGCCTCCCGGATCGCCGCCTTCTTGGTCTCGTCGGCGCCGAGACCCTGGACCACCTCGTCGAACACGCGGTTCACCGCCTCCGCCCGGCCCTGCTTTTCGCGGATGGCGAGCGCCGCGGCCAGCTTGGCCGCGGCGAGACTCTTGACCCGCGCCTTCAGCTCTGTGTCGGGCCCGGCGGTTGTGTCGACGGTCCAGCGCGGCTTGCCGGCACGCTGCACCAGCTCGCGCTGCGCGCGCGCGAGCCTCTTGCACTCGGCGTGCCCGAAGGCGATCGCCTCGAGCATCGTTTCCTCGGAGATCTCGTTGGCGCCCGACTCCACCATCAGGACGGCGTCTTCGGTCGCGGCGATCACGAGCTCCAGGCTCGACGCCTTCTTTTGCGCCGTGGTCGGGTTGGCGATCATCTTGCCGTCGACCAGGGCGACGCGGACGGCGCCGATCGGTCCGTCGAACGGGATGCCCGACAAGCAGAGCGCGGCCGAGGCGCCGTTCATGGCCAGGATATCCGGGTCGTTTTCCTGGTCACCCGAGATGGCCAGGCAGATCACCTGCACCTCGTTCCGGAAACCCTCGGGGAACAGGGGCCGGATCGGCCGGTCGATCAGCCGCGACGTCAGGGTCTCCTTCTTGACCGGGGCACCTTCCCGTTTGAAGTAGCCGCCGGGAATCCGCCCGCCCGCGTACGCGCGCTCACGGTACTCGACGGTCAGCGGGAAGAAATCCTGCGCCTCTTTCGCGCTCTTGGCGGCGACGCACGTCGCCAGGACCATCGAGCCGCCGAGTCGGACGACGACGGCTCCATCGGCCTGCTTGGCCACTTTCCCCGTTTCGATGGCCATTCGCTGGCCGTTGTTGTCGACCTCTACAGTGTGGGTCATACGAAAAATTGTCCTCGCGTGTCGGCCGGGATCCGGCGAACGCCGTGTGGAGCGGACGCTGACACTGCCCGCTCAGGGGCCCCCGGATCCGTTCCGTCCGAGGACCGATCAGTGAAAGGTGATTCCGCCGTCAACGGCGGATGCCGAGCTTGTCTATGATGACCCGGTACCGCTCCGGCGCTCGGACCCGGAGGTACTCGAGAAGACCGCGACGCTTGCCGATGAGCATCAGCAGCCCACGGCGTGAGTGATGGTCCTTGGTGTGCTGCTTGAAATGGTCGGTCAGACTGTTGACCCGCTCGGTCAGTAACGCAATCTGCACTTCGGGCGAGCCCGTGTCGCCCTCGTGGGTGCGGAACTGCTCGATCAGACTTTTCTTCCGGTCGACAGCAAGCGGCATCGGAGGCCCCCCAATCGCCACGCCCCAGGGAGCCGTGCTCCCACGCCGGGGCGGGTTCCAAAAGTCCTTTTGTTGTCCGCAGATACGGTCGGAGGGTACCACGCGAAGGTACCGAAGTAAAGCTGACGGGCTCGGCGCCGCCCGCTCACGAGTCCCCGCGCGCGGCGGCGACGTCGTGCTCGATCTGCTGCCGCAAGGCGTCGACGCTCGGGAACTTCTTCTCGTCCCGGAGCCGGCGGACAAAGGTCAGCGTTACCCGCTGGCCGTACAGATCACCTGTGAAATCCAGAACATAAGCCTCTACAGCTAATTCGGTCTCTCCGAACGTCGGCCGGACCCCGACGTTGACGACAGCTCGATGCTGACGCGCCGCGACCGTCAGCTGGCAGACGTAAACCCCGACGGGAAGCCCCAGCGGTCGATCAGTCCGGACGTTGGCAGTCGGAAAGCCGAGGGTCCTGCCCCGACCGGCCCCCCGGACGACCTCGCCCCGGATGGAATAGGGACGCCCGAGCAGCCGTGCTGCCCTCGGGAGGTCGCCGCGCTGGAGCGCAGCACGGATCTCCGACGACGACACGGCGACACCATCGACCATGAGCGCCTGGACGATGTGAGCGCGAAAGCCGAGCGGGCCCGAGAGGGTCTCGAGCAGCTGAGCATCGCCGCGGGCGCCCCGACCGAAGCGGTGATTGAAGCCGACCACGATCTCGCGCGCCTGGAGTGTCCCGACGAGGACCTCCTGCACGAAGGCCTTCGGCTCGACCGAGGCCACCGCAGGGGTGAACGGGATGACGACGGTCGTGTCGATTCCGGTCGCCGCGATGAGCTCGAGCCTCTCCTCGAGCGTCGTGATGGGCAGCGGGGCGCGGTCGGGCTGGAGCACTTCCATCGGGTGGCGATCGAACGTGCACGCCAGCGCCTGGAGCTTGTCTTGCCTCGCCTGCGCCACGGCCGTCCCGAGGATGGCGCGATGGCCCAGGTGAATACCGTCGAAGGCGCCGAGCGCGACGGCGCTCGGGCCCGCGTCAGGCCGGAAGGACTCGAGTCCCCGAACGATCTGCATGCAGGATGCGGACGGGTTTGACTTTGCTCCCGCCCGCCATCAGCTCTCCGACGCCGATCATGGGGCCGGCGGTCTCGTGAACTCGCACGAATCCCTCGGTGGCCGCCGCGGCCGGAATCACGTCGGCCGCTTGGCCGTGGCCGAAGGCCGTCGCGCCGGGCCCGTCCAGGCGAACGATGGGCCATCCGGCCAGCGCCGCTTCGACGGGGCGTACCCTGGACCAGAGCTCCCGCGCCCCGGGCGCTGCCGAGCGCCCCCCGGGCGCTGCGCCCCCGGGCGCCGCCGAGCGCCCCTCGGGCGCTGCCGAGCGCCCCTCCGTCAGCTCCTGCCAGGAGACGGCGTCCCGCAAGTCGAAGGGGCCGACCCGGGACCGGATGAGGCTCTCGACGGCGCCGCCGCAGCCCAGGGCCGCACCGAGGTCGGCCGCGAGGACCCGCACGTACGTGCCCTTGCCGCAGACGACACGCAGCGTCGCGCGCGGACCGTCGATCTTCTCGATCAAGATCGAGTGGACGACGACCTCGCGGGGCGCTCGCTCCACCTCGATGCCCGCCCGCGCGAGCTCGTACAGCCGTCGCCCCTCGTGGTGGATCGCCGAGTACATCGGCGGCACCTGTTTGATTCGGCCGACGAACGCGCCGCAGGCTTCCTCGAGGCGCGCCGGAGCCAGGTCGTCGACCGGCGTCTCCGACAGGACTCGTCCGCTCACGTCGTGCGTGTCCGTCGTCAAACCGAAGCGCACCGTCGCGAGGTACTCCTTGTCCTGGTCGACGAGATACGGCGTGAGCTTCGTCGCCTCCCCGACGAGGATCGGCAGCACCCCGGTCGCGTCGGGGTCGAGCGTGCCGGCGTGTCCGATCCGGCGCACGCCGAGACGGCGGCGAGCGACCGCAACGACGTCGAATGAGGTCGCGCCGCGGCCCTTGTCGACGACCAGAACGCCGGATCGCACGGAGTCGCCGCTCACGAGCTCCGCCTCTCATCGACCGCCCGACGGACCGCGCCGAGCACGGCCCGTGCCGCATCGGGCAGCGGCCCGGCGATGGTGCACCCGGCGGCGTTGACGTGGCCTCCGCCGCCGAATTGCGCCGCGATCTTCTGGACGTCCACGTCGCCCTTGCCGCGCAAGCTCACCTTGACCGCGCCGTCCCGCTCGCGGAGAAGGCAGGCGACGCGCACGGAGGCGACGGAGCGCGGATAGTTCACGAGCTCCTCCGATTCGACGATCCGCTCGGGAACGACGCCGGCCGGCAGCGCGAGCCAGCCCACCTGCCCGTCCTCGCTGACCTCCACCCGGGTGAGGGCCTCCCCAAGCCAGCGGAGCGCGTCCGGCGCGCGCCGTTCGTAGAGCGACTCGGACACGAGCTCCGGCCGGGCGCCGGCGGCAACGAGCGCCGCGGCGATCGTGAAGGTCCGGGTCGTCACGTTCGAGTAGCGGAACGAGCCCGTGTCCGTGTGGATCGCCGTGAAGAGGTTCGTGGCGATGGCGGGCGTGAGCGGCGCGCCGAGGGCCGTGAGCAGCTCGTACACCATCTCGCCCGTGGCGGCCGCCGTGGTGTCGATCCAGTTCACGTCCCCGTACCGCCGATTGTCGGGATGGTGGTCGATGTTGACGAGGACCTTGCCGGCGCGGCGGGCCTGATCGATCAGCCCCTCGGTGCGCTCCGGGTTCGGGCAATCCGTGAGCACCACGACGTCGACTGGACCGTCGAGGGTATCGAGGCGGCGGTACCGGTCGATGCCGGGCAGGAAGGCGAGCAGCGACGGCGCGGGATGCGGGCCGCCGTACGCCACGCCCCAGCCCCGCCCCTCGAGCGCCAGACCGAGAGCCAGCAGTGTGCCCAGGACGTCGGCGTCCGGGTGAACGTGCCCCAACATGAGGGCGCGTCCGCCGCGGCCGAACGGTCCCAGCACTGCGGCGGAGGGAACCGGACCGGTGTGCTCGATCGGGGCGCTCACCGCCCGGCTTCGCCGCCCACCTGTCGGAGCAGCGCCTGAATACGCGCCGCGTGCTCCATCGATCGGTCCGGCCGGAAGTCCAGCTCGGGCGTGACGCGGAGGTCGAGATGCTGCCGGAGCCAGTTGCGGATGAAGCCGCGGGCGCTGGCGAGCGCCGCCAGCGACCCCGTCCACTGCGCCTCGTCGCCGAGCACCGACACGAAGACCTTGGCGGTTCTCAAGTCGCGCGCGGTCTCGACCTCGGTCACCGACACGAACCCGAGCCGTGGGTCCTTGAGCTCCCGCTGGAGGAGCGTCGAGATCTCCTCCTTGACGAGCTGATTGACGCGGTCCAGTCGCTTGCCTTGCATTCAGAGAATCTCCACGGAGCTATCGAGCACCCGTCCGGCAACGTTGTCTTCGATGAAGTCCATCGCTTTCGAGATCACCGTGTTGGCGTGCCGGGCGTCGGCTGAAACGTAGGCGACGGCGAGCGTGGCGCGCTGCCAGAGGTCCTGATTGTCCACCTCGGCCACGGAGACCTCGAACCGCGCGCGCACCTTCTCCTTGAGGCCCTTCAGCACGTGACGCTTGTCCTTGAGCGAGGCGACGTCCGGCAGGTGCAACTCGACCACTCCGAGCGCGACGCGCGCTGCCGACACGGCTCCCTCCGGCGCGGCTGCCCGCTAGAGCGTGCGCGCCACTTCCTCGCTCGTGTAGACCTCGACGATGTCCCCCGGCTGCATCCCGTTGACGCCGTCGACGCCGATCCCGCACTCGAGTCCGGCGAGGACCTCACGGACGTCGTCCTTGAAGCGCTTCAGGGAGCCGACGATACCCTGGCCGAAGATTTCCTCGCCGCGACGGACACGCGCCTTGGCGCCGCGCACGATCTTGCCCTCCGAGACGTACGAGCCGCAGATCGGGCCAAGCTTGGAAATGACGAAGATCTGACGCACCTGAGCCCGGCCCAGCGCCGTCTCCCGGATCTCGGGCGCGAGCATCCCGGCGAGGGCGGCCTTGAGGTCGTTGATCGCCTCGTAGATGACGTTGTAGTTCCGAAGGTCGACGCCGTTCGCCTGCGCCTGGGCCGTTGCCTTCGGCTCCGCCTTCACGTTGAATCCCAGCACGATCGCGTTGGACGCCGACGCGAGCATCACGTCGCTCTCGGTGATCATGCCGACCGAGCTATGGATGACCTTCAGCTTCACCTCGTCGGTCGAGAGCCGCTCGAGCGATTCGGCCAGCGCCTCGACCGAGCCCTGCACGTCGGCCTTCAGGATGAGCCGGAGCTCCTTGACCTCGCCGGTCTGGATCTGCTTCTGCAGCCCCTCGAGAGTGATGCGCGTCGTCGCCTTGCCCTTGGCCTTCTCCCGGTCGAGCCGCATCGTCGCGATCTGCCGCGCCTTGCGCTCGTCCGAGACGGCCACGAGCACGTCGCCCGCCGCCGGCACCCCGGAGAGGCCCTGGATCTCGACGGGATCGGACGGCCCGGCGGACTTGACCTTCTTGCCGGCCTGGTCGATCAGCGAGCGGACGCGCCCGGAGTAGGAGCCGACCACGACCGCATCGCCCTCTTTCAGGGTTCCGTTCTGGATGAGCGCCGTGGCCACCGGCCCGCGGCCTCGATCGAGCCGGCTCTCGATGATGACGCCCCTGGCCGCGCGGCCGGCGTTGGCCTTGAGCTCGAGGATCTCCGACTGGAGCGCGGTCATCTCGAGGAGCTGATCGATGCCCGTACCCATCTTGGCCGAGGTCGGCACGAAGATCGTCTGGCCACCCCACTCTTCCGGCACGAGGTTGAGGTTGGACAGCTCGCGCTTCACGCGCTCGGCGTCGGCCTCGGGCCGGTCGATCTTGTTGACGGCGACGATGATCGGCACGTTGGCGGCGCGGGCGTGATTGATCGCCTCCTGGGTCTGCGGCATCACACCGTCGTCCGCGGCGACGACGAGGATGACGATGTCGGTCGCCTGGGCCCCGCGCGCCCGCATCGCCGTGAACGCCTCGTGGCCCGGCGTGTCCAGGAACGTCACCTTGCCGTGCGAGGTCGTGACCTGGTAGGCGCCGATGTGCTGCGTGATGCCGCCGAACTCCTTCTCGGCGACCTTCGACTTACGGATGGCGTCCAGCAGCGACGTCTTGCCGTGGTCGACGTGGCCCATCACCGTGACCACGGGCGGGCGCAGCGCGAGCTGGCTCGGATCGACATCTTCCTCGTCGACGACGTCGCCCTCCACCGAGCGGATCTCGACGTCGACGTTGAATTTATCGGCCACGAGCTTGGCCGCGGTGGGATCGAGTAACTCGTTGACCGTCGCCATCACGCCGAGCTCGAGCAGCGTCTTGATGACCTCGCTCGACTTGCGCCGCATCTTCTCGGCGAGCTCGCCGACCGTGACCGACTCCGGCACGCGGATGAGCTCGCGCTTGACCTCGACGGGCGACGCGGGCGGCTCTTCGACGACGGTCGCCGCAACCGCGGGGGCCGGGGCGATGAGCGGGGCGGCGGGCGCCGCAGAGGCCGCCGACGCCGCAGGGCGGGCAACGCTCGGCACCGGCGAGGGCGCGGGCCGCGGCGGCGGGACCGGGGCCGTCGGCCGGGCCGGCGACAGGGAGACTCTCGGCGGCGCGAATGGACCCGCGGGCTGGCGCGAGGGGCGCGGCGCGGGCGCCGGCGCGCCGCGCTCGATCGGGCGGAACGGGACGATCTTCGGCTCCGGCTTCTTCGGCATTCCCGGCGTTGGCGTCACCGGCGCGGACGGCCTGGCGATCGTCGGCTCGGGCGGCGGAGCGACGACGGTCGGCTCCGGCACGATCTCGGGCTCCGGGGTCGGATCGAACGGCGGCTCCGGGACGACTTCGGGCAAAGGCCCGGCGGGCTTGGGCTTCACGATCGTCGCCGCGGGCTTGACGTCCGCGGGCGCTTCCTCCTCGGTCTTGGCTTTCCTCGCCCGCGAGGCGGGCTTCGTCGCGACCGCGTCGTCGACGACCGCCGCGCCGTCGCCGGCCTCGCCCAGCACCTTGGGCTTCGGGACGCGCTTCGGCTTCGGCGCCTCCGGAAGGTCGCGGCCCTTTCCGAGCTTCACGCGCAGCGCGTTCGCCAGCATGCTGTCGAGGGGACTCATGGCGCGAACACCCTTGTGGCCCATCTCCTCGGCTGCGACCATGAGATCCTTGCTGGTCACACCGAGCTCCTTGGCGAGCTCGATCACCTTTATCTTTGCTGCTGCCACAGTCCCCTCACTTCCCTCACGCTCTCACCGCAATCACGTCGACCTCGACCTCGCTGACCGCTCTCACCACTGCTGATCCTGGGCTCGCCTCGCACGCGGGGGGCCCAGCCCCCGGACGTGCTGCGGCTCGCGCCTCTGATCCTGGGCTCGCCTCGCACGCGGGGGGCCCAGCCCCCGGACGTGCTGCGGCTCGCACTACAGCTGCCAGATTCGGGCCGGCTTCGCTGGGCCTCCTGAAGGCATGCCTGAGTCGGCCGGGGCTCAGCGCGCGATCGACGCACGCAGCGTCGGGACAGACATACGCGCCGCGGCCCTCCGCGCGGGCGGTGGGATCCGTCACCACCGTGCCGGCCGGCAGCCGCACCAGCCGGACCAGTAACGCCTTCGGCCGGGCTCGGCGGCACCCGAGACACGTGCGGCTGGGCGATGTCCTCATAAGGGCGTCGAATCCCCCTGAGGGGCCTCGGGCCGGCTGACCTCGTCGCCTGCCTTGACGTCGCCCGACGCGGGGTGCGTCGCCAGGAATTTCTCGGCGGCTGCGTAGATCGCGTCGGCCCGGTCGCCGACCTCCGCGACCAGGCCCAGCTTCTCGCGCCCGGTCTTGACGATCGCGAGGGGTGAGCCGAGCCCCGCGCCGACCAGGGCATCGACGAGCTCGAGATCGGCCCCCAGCATCCCCAGCGCCGCGCGATCCTCCGGGATGGCGGCGGCGACCGGCGAGCGCTCCGCCTCGACCTCGGACTCGCTCTTGATGTCGATGCGCATGCCGGTCAACTTTGCCGCGAGCCGCGCGTTCTGACCCTTCTTGCCGATGGCCAGGGACAGCTGGTTGTCAGGCACGATCACCGTCGCCGACGGCTGCCCCTCGCCCTCCGCGAGCTCGTTGATCGCCACCGACGACACCTTGGCCGGCGAGAGCGCGCGCGCCACGAACGTCGCGGGATCGTGCGACCACTCGATGATGTCGATCTTCTCGCCGCGCAGCTCCCGACTGATCACCTGGATCCGCGTGCCGCGCAGTCCGACGCAGGCGCCGATCGGATCGACGTCGCGCTTCGTCGAGGCGACCGCGACCTTCGCGCGCTCGCCTGCCTCCCGAGCCGTCGCCTTCACGAGGACGATCCCTTCCTGGATCTCGGGAATCTCAGTCTGGAACAACCGCGCCAGATAGCCCGGATGCGTGCGCGAGAGCGAGATCTGCGGGCCCTTGGCCGTCCGCCGTACCTCGAGAACGAATGCGCGGATCCGGTCGCCGGGGTTGTACCGCTCGCCCAGGATCTGCTCGCGCTCGGGCAGGATGGCCTCCGCCTTGCCGATCTCGAGGATCACGTTGCGCTTCTCGATCCGGTGGACGATACCTCTCAGGATCTGGCCTTCCTTGCCGGCGAACTCCGAGTAGATTCCCTCACGCTCGGCGTCCCGCACCTTCTGGAGGATGACCTGCTTAGCCGTCTGGGCCGCGATCCGCCCGAAGTCCTGGGGAGGCCGCTCCTGCTCGAGCTCCAGCTCGTCGTCGAGCTCCGCGTCCGCGTTCAGGGCCTTGGCGTCGGTGAGGCTGATCTCTTGCTTGTCGTCGCTGACCTCGGCCACCACCTTCTTTCGGCCGTACACCCGGAGGTCGCCGCTCTTGCGGTCGATGTGCATCCGTAGGTTCTCGGCCGCACCGAGGGTCTTGCGCGATGCCGAGAGCAGGGCAGACTCCAGCGCCTCGAAGAGGATCTCCTTGTCGATCCCCTTCTCCCGCCCGATCTGCTCGATGACGCTGATCAGCTCTCGGTTCATGGGTCCCTTGACTCGGTTGTGATTCTACGCCTTGCGGGGCCAGGGGACCTCCGCCTCCAGCCGGGCCTTCGTGACGACGGCCCGTCCTAGCTCCATCCGCTCGCCGTCGCGATCCAGAACCAGCCGCTCGGGCGTGACCTCTGTCAGGCGGCCGCTCATCTCGCTGCCGCCCGCGAGCCAGCACCGGACGTGCTTGCCGACCGCCCAGCGGTACTCGCGCTCCTTTCGCAGCTGCCGGTCGAGCCCGGGCGACGAGACTTCGAGGTCATACCCCCCCTCGATCAGCGCGGCCGCATCGAGCACGTCGCCGAGCTCTCGGCTCAGACGTTCGCAGTCCCCGATTCCCACACCGCCTGGCTTGTCGACGTAGAGCCTCAACACCCCGCGCGGTCGGATCCCGCGCCACTCGAGGTCGACGAGCTCGAGCCCGTGGCCGCCTACCACCGGTATGACCGCCTGTTCGATCAGGAGCGTCCTTTCCGTCTCGTCGATCAATGTCTACCCCTGCCGGGCACAAAACTAAAAAAAGCGGGCAAGGCCCACTTTTTCAAGAATTTAGCACGTGTTCCAGAAAGAGGCAAGGCGCAGGCGTACATGACCCCCTGGTGCTGGACGGCGAGGCAGCCCGGTCGCGGGAGGCTCGCGGCTACTTGAAGCCCGGCTTTTTGTTGGCTCCCTTGACCCCGGGATCGTAGATCAGGCGGGCGACGGGCTTGCCGTCTCTGATGTGCGACTCGAAGATCTCCTTCAAGTCCGACTCCTGCACACCCCCGTACCAGACGTTGTCCGGGTAGACGACCATCATCGGCCCGTGGCCGCACTGCGAGAAGCAGCCGGCCTTGTTGACTCTGACGTCGGTCTTGAGACCGGCCTTGACGGCCTCGTCCCGGAGATACTTCACGAACTGCTCGACGTTGCCCTGGGTCGGACAAGAGTCGCCGGACGTGCACACGAAGACGTGGGTGCTGTACTGTCCCATCACTCGACCTCCACGGCCGCTGTCTTCGCGGCCTTTCGCTCGGCGATGAACTTGTCGACTTCCTCGCGCATCGCCTGGACGATCTCCTTCTCCGGCACCTTGCGGATCACGTCCCCGTTCTTGAAGATGAGCCCGATGCCGCGCCCCCCCGCGACTCCGATGTCCGCGGCGCGCGCCTCGCCCGGGCCGTTGACCTCGCATCCCATCACCGCGATGTGGATCTCCTCGTTCAACCCCTTGAACTCGTCCTCGACCTCCTTCGCGAGCTTGACCAGGTCGACGTCCGCTCGCCCGCACGAGGGACACGACACGAAGGTCAAGCCGCCCTTCCGCAGGCCGAGCGACTTGAGGATGTCGATCCCGACGCGGACTTCTTCGGTCGGGTCCGCCGAGAGCGACACGCGGATCGTGTCACCGATCCCCTCCGACAGGAGCGCCCCGAGGCCAATCGCCGACTTGATCGTGCCGACGCCCGGCGTCCCGGCTTCGGTGACGCCGAGATGGAACGCGTACTCGACTTTGTCGGCGAGCATCCGGTAGGCCTCGATCATCATCAACGGGTCGGAGGCCTTCAGCGAGATCTTCATCTCCGGGTAGTTCAGGTCCTCGAGGATGTGGATGTGGCGTAGCGCCGATTCGACCATGCCCGCGGCGGTCGGCCCGTTGTACTTGGCCAGAAGATCCTTCTCGAGCGACCCGCCGTTGACGCCGATGCGGATGGGGATCCGCTTCTCCTTGGCGACGTTGACGACCTCCTGCACGAACGCCTTGCCGCCGATGTTGCCTGGGTTCAGCCGGAGACCGTCCACGCCCTGCTCGAGCGCGATCAGGGCCAGCTTGTAGTTGAAATGGATGTCGGCGACGAGCGGGATCCGGATCTGACGCTTGATCTCGCCCAGCTTCTCGGCCGCGTCCCGGACCGGCACGGCGCAGCGGACGATGTCGCAGCCGGCCGCCTCGAGAGACCAGATCTCGAGCAGCGTCGCCTGGACGTCGCGCGTGTCGGTCTTGGTCATGGACTGCACGGTGATCGGGGCGTCGCCACCGACCGTGACGCCGGCGAGCTGGATCTGCTTCGTCTTCCGTCGTGTGATCATTGCGCCGTCCTATCTGAAGATTCTGAAAGCGTCGATCCGAACGAGGTCATTGTAAATCGCGAACACCATCAAGAGGAGCAGAAGAACGAGCCCGAGCTGCTGGGCCGCCTCGCGCTTCTTGAGGGACACCGGCCGGCCCAGGATACCCTCGATGACGAAGAACAGGAGATGGCCGCCGTCGAGCATCGGCACCGGCAGCAGGTTGAGGACCGCCAGGTTCACGCTGATGACGGCGGTGAAGAGCGCCAGCGAGGGCAGCCCTTCCCTGCGCTGCCGCTCGCCTTCCGCCGCGATCTGGATCGGCCCACCGAGGTTCGACAGGGGCAGCTCCATCGTCACGAGCTTCCAGAGCCCCTTGGCCGTCAGCACCGTCATGTCCCAGGTCTTGGCGGTGCCGTACACCACGGCGAGGACGGGGTTGTACGTCTCGTAGCGCACGACCTTCGTGACGATGCCGACGCCGATGCGCCCGATCTCGACGTCCTGGCCGGTCGGGTTTTTCTCCTTCACGGCCGTCGCCGTCACGTTCAGGGTCAGGGGCTTGCCGTCGCGCTGGACCACGATTTCGAACGTCTGGCCGCCGCGCTTCTGGATGGCCTGCATGAGCTCTTCGGGCGTGAACACCGGCTGGCCCGCCACCGTGACGACGGCGTCGCCCGGGCGGAGGCCGGCCTGCTCGGCGGGCGAGCCCGGGTTGACCGCTCCGATCTGCGGCGTCAGCTGCGGCCCCGCGCCAAGATCCCATATCTCCCGCTGCTCCTTGAAGATCGGGTCACGCGTGACGGTTCGCCTCGGCGCGATCTCGACCTCCCGCTGGGCCCCGCCCCGCGTGATCGTCAGCCGGAGGGCTCTGCCCTGTGAGGTCGCGATCGCCCGGTCGAGATCCTCCCAGTACGCGATCGGGCGCCCGTCGACCGCGGTCACCACGTCACCGGGCTGCAGGCCGGCGGCCGCCGCCGGGCCGTCGTCGGCGACGCGTCCCACGACAGCCGGCCAGACCGGGCGCCCGACGGTCGCCAGGATGACGGCGAAGATCACCGAAGCCAGGACGAAATTCATTCCCGGGCCGGCGAACACGATCAGGAATCGCGCCCAGAGCGGTTTCAGCGCGAACGCCTTCTGGGGATCGACGGAGGCCGTGCCGCCCCCTTCCAGCGGGTTCTCCTCCCCCACCATCTTCACGTAGCCGCCCATCGGGATCGCGGAGAGACAGTATTCGGTCTCCTTGCCGCGCCAGCGCGCCAGCACTGGACCGAAGCCGATCGAGAACCGCTCGACTCCCACACCGGTCCAGCGGGCCACGAGAAAGTGTCCGAGCTCGTGGACCAGGATGAGGATCCCGATGACGACGATGAAGGACAGGACGGTGGTCACGAGGGCCGCGCTCCGTGACGGGCGTCGATCGCGTGCCGCACGGCGCGGCGGGTGTCGGCGTCGACCGCGACGCAGGCCTCGATCGATCCCAGCTCGCCGGCCTGCGAACCATCGAGCGCCTCCTCGATGAGCTCGGCGATCTCGGTGAAGCCCACGCGCCGGTCGAGAAACGCGGCCACCGCGATCTCGTTGGCGGCGTTGAGGACCACCGGCGCCGCGCTCCCGGCCTCGAGCGCCGCCCGCGCCAGCCGCAGGCACGGGAACTTGTCGACGTCGGGCTCGTGGAACGTCAGCTGGCCGACCCGGGCGAGGTCGAGCCGGGCGGCCGGAGTCGGCCGTCGCTCGGGATAGGTGAGCGCATAGAGGATCGGCACACCCATGTCCGCCACGCCGAGCTGGGCGATCACCGATCCGTCGATGTATTCGACCATCGAGTGCACGATCGACTGCGGATGCACCACGATCTGGACCTGGTCGGGCGCCACGTCGAACAACCAGCGCGCCTCGATGACCTCGAGCCCCTTGTTCATCAGCGTGGCCGAGTCGATGGTGATTTTGGCCCCCATCTTCCACGTCGGGTGCTGGAGCGCGTCCTCCACGGTCGCCGTCGCGAGCCGGGCCTTCGGCGTCTCGCGGAACGGCCCGCCGGACGCCGTGAGGAGAATCCGGTGAACGTCGGCTCGACTGTGGCCGGCGAGGCACTGGAACACGGCGCTGTGCTCGGAGTCGACCGGCAGGAGCTTCACGCCGCGCGCCCGGGCGGCCGCCGTCATCAGGCGCCCGGCCATCACCAGCGTCTCCTTGTTGGCGAGCGCCACGGTGCGGCCCGCCTGGATCGCCGCCATGGTCGGGAGCAACCCGGCGCCTCCCACGAGAGCCGAGACCACGATGTCCGCCTTCACGTCGCGGGCCAGCGCCACGAACCCGTCGGGCCCGGCGAGCAGCTCGGGCCGCGGCGCCGGAAGGAGCCGCGCCAGCCGGTCGCGCGCCTCCACGTCCAGGAGCGCGACGGCGCGCGGCGAGTACTTCTTGCACATGTCCGCGACCAGCTCCACGTTCGACCCGCGCGCCGCCAGCCCCGCCACCGAGAACTCCTCGGGGAAGCTCGACACCAGATCGAGGGTTCGAAGACCGATGGATCCCGTCGCACCGAGCAGCGTAATACTTTTCATGCGCGGCACCAGGCGTACAGCGAATAGAGGTAGAGCGCTGGAGCGTTGAAGAGCAAGCTGTCGATCCGATCGAGTATGCCGCCGTGGCCCGGGATGAGGTCCCCGGTGTCCTTGGTTCCGACGCTCCGCTTGATCGCGGATTCGGCGAGGTCGCCCACTTGCCCGATCACGCCCAGGACGATCCCGGCTCCGGCCGCGCCCACCGGGCTACAGCCGGGCAGCAGCCAGGCACCCAATACCAGCGCCCCGGCGATCGAGACCACGATCTGCGCGATGGAGCCCTCGACGGTCTTGCGTGGGCTCAGCGTGGGCGCGATCCGGTGGCGGCCCACCGAGGACCCGACCAGATACGCCGCCGATTCGCCGGCCCACGTCACGCCCACGAGGAACAGCACGAGCTGAGGTCCGTCGGCGCGGCCGTGCAGCCAGATCGCGTATCCCAAGAGCCAGCCGACGTAGATTGCGCCGAACAGCGTGTTCGCGGTCGACTCGACCAGCGGGCGCCCGGCGGTCCAGAGCGGGGCACTGCAGATGATCCCGACGCCGACCACGAGCGCGAGCTCGGGCGTGGGCATCCACCGCAGAGACTTGCCGTCGCCGCCGAACACCGTGTAGAGACTCGTCGCGAAGCTGGCCGTGAGCGCGGCGCCCACCCCGACGGTCAGCGACGTCCGGATCGGCCGCCCGGTGCGCTGGAACATCCGGGCCAGCTCGCCGCAGGCCAGGGCGCTCGTCGCGACCACGACCAGCTGGTACACCCACGCCGGAGCGCCCGTCGTCACCCACACGAACACCGGGATCAGGACCACCGCGCTCCCGATGCGCTTCCAGGCCGGTGACACGCCGGCTCCGGCGTCGCGAACGGTCACGCTCGCCGCCTCGGTCTTGGCCACGTCACACCTTTCCGAACCTGCGCGTGCGCCCCTGGAACTCGGCCACGGCCCGATAGAGATCGGCGGGCCCGAAGTCCGGCCAGAGGGTCGGCGTGAGCCATAGCTCCGTGTAGGCGATCTGCCACAGAAGGAAATTCGAGATCCGCATCTCGCCGCTCGTCCGGATCAGGAGATCGGGGTCCGGGACGTCGGCGGTGTAGAGGGCCTCGCTGATGCCCTTCTCCGAGATGTCCTCGGGCTTGAGCTCGCCCGCCTGGACCTGGCGGGCCAGCGAGCGAAACGCGTCGATCAGCTCGTCGCGGCCCCCGTAGTTGAACGCCATGAGCACGGTCAAGCCGGTGTTGTTGCGGGTCTCGTGCACCACGTGGTCGATGCCGCGTCGCACGCCGGCCGGCACGCCCTGCGGGCGGCCCAGGACGCGGAGCCGCGCGTTGCGCGCCATCAGCTCGGGGAGCTCCGCGTGGACCGACCGCTCCAGGAGGCTCATGAGGGTCGAGACCTCGTCGACCGGGCGGCTCCAGTTCTCGGTCGAGAACGCGTAGAGCGTCAGGTAGCGCAAACCGAGGACGGAGGCGGCGCGCACGATCGACCGCGCCGCCTTGACGCCTTCGCGGTGGCCGGCGACGCGCGGCAGGCCGCGGCTGGTCGCCCAGCGCCCGTTGCCGTCCATGATGATGGCGACGTGCTCGGGCACGGGCTGCGAACGGACGGTCTCGAACAGCTCGGCCTCGCCGTCGGCCCGCGTCATGCGCCGGTCATCCCGCGGCACGCTAGAATGACAGGATCTCCTGCTCCTTCTTCTTGAGCAGCTCGTCGACCTTCGCGATGAACCGGTCCGTGGTCTTCTGGATCTGATCGTGGCTGCGGCGCTCCTCGTCCTCGGAGACCTTCTTGTCCTTGGACATCGTCTTGAGGCGGTCGTTCGCCTCGCGCCGGATGTTTCGGACCGCGACGCGGGATTCCTCGGCGATCTTGTGCACGGTCTTCGCGAGCTGCTTGCGCCGCTCCTCGGTCGGCGACGGCATCGCCAGGCGGACGATCTTGCCGTCGTTGACCGGCGTCAGCCCCAGATCGGAGGCCATGATCGCCTTCTCGATGGCCTTGAGCTGGCTCGCCTCCCAGGGCTGGATGACGAGGGTCCTGGCGTCCGGGACCGAGATGGACGCCATCTGGTTCACCGGCGTCGGCGTCCCGTAGTAGTCGACGCGGATCCCGTCGAGCAGGCCGGCGGACGCGCGGCCGGTGCGGACCGCCGCGAACTCACGCCCGAGCACCTCGAGCGCGCCCGTCATCTTCGTCTCGACTTCCTTGATCACACCCTGCGTGTCGGCCATGTGCGTCAGCCTCCCGACGATACGATCGAACCCACCGGCTCGCCGAGGACGATCCGCTTGATGTTACCGGATCGGGTCAGGTCGAAGACGATGATCGGCAGCTTGTTGTCCATGCAGAGCGAGATCGCGGCGGCGTCCATCACCTGGAGACCACGGCTGAGGACGTCGATGTACGTCATCCGCTCGAGGCGTTGCGCGCTCGCGTCCTGCTTGGGATCGGCCGAGTAGATCCCGTCGACCTTCGTCGCCTTGATGATCGCGTCGGCGCCGATCTCGACGGCCCGCAACGCGCCCGCGGTGTCCGTCGTGAAGAACGGGTTGCCCGTGCCGGCGGCGAAGATCACCAGGCGCCCCTTCTCGAGGTGGCGGATCGCGCGGCGGCGGATGTAGGGCTCCGCGACCGCCCGCATCTCGATCGCCGAGAGCACGCGCGTCTGCAGGCCGACCTTCTCGAGCGCGTCCTGCAGCGCCAGCGCGTTGATGACGGTCGCCAGCATGCCCATGTAGTCGGCGGTGGCGCGGTCCATTCCCCTGGCGCTCGCCGCCACGCCGCGGAAAATATTGCCGCCACCGATGACGATCGCTACCTGCACGCCGAGCGCCGCCACGTCGCGAAGCTCGGCGGCGACCCGATCGAGCACAGGCGGATCGATCCCGTAGCCCTGGCTCCCGGCGAGCGCCTCCCCCGAAAGCTTCAGGACGATACGGCGGTAGGCCGGGCGGCCGGTGCCGGCACCCGCCGTCACGCTACCCCCCCTCGCCCACCTGGAACCGGGCGAACCGCTTGACGACGATCCGCTCGCCCGTCTTGGCGTTGACGCCGTCGACGAGCTCTCGAACCTTCGTCTTGCCGGAGGCGTCCTTGATGAACGGCTGCTCGAGCAGACACTGCTCGGTGAAGAACTTCTCCAGCTTGCCCTCGACGATCTTGTCGAGCACCTGGGCCGGCTTCTTCTGGTCGGCCAGCTGACCGCGATAGATCTCTCGCTCCTTCTCGATCACCTCGCCGGGGACGTCCTCCCGGGCGACGTACGCGGGGTTCGCCGCGGCGACTTGCATGCCGAGGTCCTTGACGAGCTGCTGGAAGGCCTCGGTCCGCGCGACGAAGTCCGTCTCGCAGTCCACCTCGATGAGCACCCCGAGCTTGGCGCCGGCATGGATGTAGGTCCCGACGGCGCCCTCGCGGGCCTCCCGGCCCGACCGCTTCGCCGCCTGGGCAAGCCCCTTCTTCCTCAGGTACTCGACGGCGCCCTGCAGGTCGCCCTGGGTCGTCTGGAGCGCCTCCTTGCAGTCCATCACGCCGGCGCCCGTCCGGTCGCGGAGCTCCTTCACCAGATGCGCGGTCGCAGCCATGCCTAGGCCTCCGCCTCGGCCGCGGCCATCTCGGCGCCCTCGGCCGGAGCCTCCGGCGCCGCCGCTTCGGCCTCGTCCTTGCCCAGGGTGCCGCGGCCCTCGTTGACGGCATCGGCGATGCGTGAGGTGATCAGCCGCACGGCGCGGATCGCGTCGTCGTTGCCGGGAACCGGATAGTCGATCCCGGTCGGATCGCAGTTGGTGTCCACGATCGCCACGATCGAGATGCCGAGCCGCTGGGCCTCGGCCACCGCGATCTTCTCCTTGCGGGGGTCGATGATGAACACCGCCGCGGGCAGCTGCTCCATCAACTTGATGCCGATCAGCGCCTTCTCGAGCTTCTCCCGCTCCCGATCGAGCTCCAGGGCTTCCTTCTTCGGCAGCCGCTCGTACTCGCCGGTCTCTTTCATCTCCTCGAGCTTCTTGAGCCGGGTGATCGACTTGCGGATCGTCGCGAAGTTCGTCAGCGTCCCGCCCAGCCACCGCTGGTTGACGTAGTACATCCCGCAGCGGCTGGCCTCCTCGAACACGGTCTCCTGGGCCTGTTTCTTGGTCCCGATGAAGAGCACCGTGCCGCCGCCGGCGGCCAGGTCGCGCACGAAGGCGTACGCCTCACGGAACTTCTTGAGCGTCTTCTGAAGGTCGATGATGTAAATACCGTTGCGCTCTCCGAAGATGTACTTCTGCATCTTCGGATTCCAGCGCTTCGTCTGGTGGCCGAAGTGCACTCCGGCCTCGAGCAGTTCCTTCATCGTCAACGCCGCCATGAATCCTCCTTCGGTTTGCCTCCGCCGCGCAGAGCAGGCTCGCCGCGGTCGAGCAGGGCTGCGGCCCCGCGACGACCTGTGGCGTGCACTACCACCGAAAACGCACGGCGTGCGTGTTGGTGAGCTACGTCGTGTACTTTGCGTTGAGCCGCACGTACTCCTCGCTGAGATCGCAGGTCCAGACGCGGTCCTCGCCGCGGCCGAGTCCCAGGTCGACCGTGATGTCGTATTCCGAGAGTCCCATGATCTCCCGAACCCGCTCCAGACGCACGCCTTCCTTGAGCATTCCGCGCTCGACCAGGCGCTCGTCCCCGAAGGCGATCGCGACCTTCTCCTGCTCGACGCGGGCCGCCGACTTGCCGAGCGCCATCATGATCCGTCCCCAGTTGGGGTCCTGGCCGTTGATCGCGGTCTTGACCAGTGGGGAGTTCGCGATACTGCGCGCCGCGTTCAACGCCTCCCGCCGGCTCGCGGCACCCCGCACGGCGATCGTCACGAGCTTCGTGGCGCCCTCACCGTCGGCGACGAGCATGCGCGCCAGCTTCGTCATGACCGCATCGAGGCCGCGCGCGAACTGTCGCAGGCCGCGCGCGCCCGCCTCGAGCGGGGCGTTCTCGGCCAGACCGTTCGTCAGCACGGCCACCGTGTCGCTGGTGGACTGGTCCGAGTCGACGGTCGTGCGGTTGAAGGACCGATCGACGGCGCGCCGCACGACCGACCCGAGCGCGCCGCGCGCGACGACCGCATCCGACGCGACGAAGCAGAACATCGTGGCGAGGTGGGGCTCGAGCATCGCCACCCCCTTCGCGATCCCACCGATCGTGACCGGGCGCCCGCCGACCTCGACGCGCACCGCCGCTTCCTTCGGGCGCGTGTCGGTGGTCATGATCGCCTCCGCCGCCGCCCGACCCCCTTGCGGCGACAGCGACTTGACGAGCTTGGGCAGCGCCGATCGGATCTTGTCCATCGGCAGCGGAACGCCGATGACGCCGGTCGCGGCGACCAGCACGTGGCTCGCGGGGATCCGCAGCAGCTCGCCCACCAGCCGCGTCATCTCGCGCGCGTCGGCGATGCCCTGGTCGCCGGTACAGACGTTGGCGCAGCCGCTGGAGGCCACGATCGCCTGGGCCTGACCCCCGCCGACGTGCTCGGTCGACACCAGCACCGGGGCGCCCTTCACCTGGTTCGACGTGAACACCGCGGCCGCGCGCGCCGGGGTCGACGAGTAGATCAGCGCGAGGTCCTTCTTGCCGCTCGGCTTGATGCCGGCCACGACGCCGCCGGCGAGGATCCCCGGCACCGCCGTGACGCCGCCGTCAAGCCACTGGAGCTCTGCCGACGCCATGGCCTAGGGATACACCGGCGGCGCCTCGAGCCCGGTCCGCTCGCCCCAGCCGAACATGACGTTGAGGTTCTGAACGCCGTTCGCCGCGCCGCCCTTGCCGAGATTGTCGATCGCCGACACGCAGACAGCGCGGCCGGTGCGCGCGTCCGCCACCACGGTGACGTCGCAGTAGTTCGAGCCGACGACCGCGCGCGTCGCCGGACGCTCGCCCTCGTCGAGGACCCGCACGAAGGGCTCCCCCGCGTAGAACTCGCGATAGACGTCGAGCAGGCGGGCCGTCGTCAGGGCCGTGGTGAGCGGCACCGACGCCGTCGTGAACAGGCCGCGATTGAGCGGCACGAGATGGGGTGTGAATGCGACCCGCAGCGGGGCGCCGGCGAGAGCGCTCAGCTCCTGCTCGATCTCGGGCGTGTGCCGGTGCGCGGCGATTCCGTACGCCTGCACGTTCTCGTTGGCTTCGGTGTACAGGTACATCGGGTCGATCTTCCGACCCTGTGCCCCCGCACCCGTGACGCCGGACTTGCCGTCGATGACGATCCCGTCGAGCCGGGCGAGCCCCGACCGCACGAGGGGGGCGGTCGCCAGGACCGCACCGGCCGGATAGCAGCCGGGCGTGGCGACGAGCGCGGCCGGCGCGATCGCCTTCCGGTGCAGCTCGGCCAGTCCGTAGACCGCGTCGGCGAGGCCCGGCAGATCGATGTGCGGGGCCTTGTACCACGTGACGTAGTCGTTCGGATCGCGCAGCCGGTAGTCGGCCGAGAGGTCGATCGCACGGCGGCCGCGACGGCGCAGGATCGGCACCGCCTTCTGCGACTCCATGTGCGGCAGCGCGAGGAAGACCACGTCGGCGACCTCGGCGAGCCACTCGGGGTCGAGGTCGTGGAACCTGAGGTCGCTGAGCCCGCGCAGGTGCGGGTAGGCCTTGGTCAGCGCCTCGCCGGCCAGCCGGTCCGAGGTCACGCCCGTCAGGGTGACGTTGGGATGGACGGACAGCAACCGGAGGAGCTCGGCTCCCATGTAGCCGCTTGCTCCGGCGACTGCGACACGGACCATGGCGGACCGCTCTGGCACTAGCGCTTCGAGTACTGGAACTTCTGCCGAGCGCCGGGTTGGCCGTACTTCTTCCGCTCGCGCATCCGCGGATCGCGGGTGAGGAGCCCGGCCTTCTTCAGCGGCAAGCGGAACTTTTCGTCGAAGCGCACGAGCGCGCGCGAGAGCCCATGACGGACCGCGCCGGCCTGACCGGTGGGGCCGCCGCCCCCGACGGTCACGAAGATGTCGAACTGTCCGACGGTGCTCGTCACCTCGAGCGGCTGGGCGATGATCATGCGAAGCGTCTCGCGCGGAAAGTAGTCCTCGAAGGCGCGCCGGTTGACGACGATCCGCCCGGATCCCGGCCTGATCCACACCCGCGCGACGGACGTCTTGCGGCGGCCCGTCGCGTAAAACCGGTCGAGCACTGCGGCCATCTAGCGAACCTCCGCCTTCGTCGTGAGAGTTTCGGGCTGCTGAGCCTGGTGCGGGTGCGCGGCGCCGCGGTAGACCTTCAGCTTCTTGGCCATCGCCCTTCCCAGCCGGTTCTTCGGCAGCATGCCCTGGATGGCCCACTCGATGACGCGCTCCGGGTGCGTCCTGAGCATCGTCTCGGCACTGACCTCCCGCAGACCCCCGATGTAGCCGGAGTGCCAACGATACTGCTTGTCCCGGAGCTTCCGTCCGGTCAAGTGCACCTTCGCGGCATTGATCACGACCACGTGATCGCCGACGTCGAGATGGGGCACGAATATCGGCTTGTGCTTTCCGCGCAAGATTGACGCAACGCGGCTCGCGAGGCGCCCGAGTACCTGCCCATCGGCGTCCACGATGAACCACTTGCGCTCGATTTCGCTTTCCTTCGGCATCGGCGTCGGCATCAAGCTTCCCCTTGAAGGCCCTAAGTAGGCGTCCAAACTGAAAAAAATGCAACGCCATACTGTACGGGAGAAGACAGAGGCTGTCAACGGATCTTGGTCTTGCCGGGCCACGGGCAGAGCATCCGAACCGGACACGCCGGACACAGCGGCTTTCGCGCGACACAGCACCGCCGTCCGTGGCTCTGCAAGAGGTGCGTCGTCAGCGTCAACTCCTTCTCCGGTAGCACGTCGACCAGTTGATCGTGGATCTCGTCGGGGTCACCCGAGCGCGCCAGGCCCAGGCGCTGGGAGAGGCGGAAGACGTGGGTGTCGACCGCGATCGTCTGTTCTCCGAACGCGTTCCCCAAGATCACGTTCGCCGTCTTGAGCCCGACGCCCGGAAGGGCCGTCAGCGCCTCCCGCGATCTCGGCACCTCACCGCCGTGCTTGTCGACGAGCGCTTTCGCCATGCCGACGATCGAGCGGGTCTTGGCGCGGTAGAAGCCCGTGGAGCGGATCTCCTGCTCCAGGGTCGCGACCTCCGCGCGCGCGTAGTCGCGGGCACCGCGATACTTCTTGAAGAGCGCCGGCGTCACCAGATTCACCCGCTCGTCGGTGCACTGAGCCGAGAGAATCGTGGCGACCAGGAGCTCGAGTGGATTCCCGAAATCGAGAGCGATCTTGGCGTCGGGATAGGCCTTCTTGAGCTCGCGAACGATCTTGCGGGCCCGGGCCCGCCTGGCTTCCCGCGACTCACGCATGAGACTCCCCCCTACGGGTTGGCGGAGATTCTGATGGCCTCCGGTGTGATGTCGATGCGCCCGAGCGCCACGGGCACGGGCAGGCGGCTCGCGATCCTGGGCGAGGGATCCCAGGTGCGAACCACCCAATCGACGAGCGGCGAGGGTACCGGGATTCCCCCGACCGTGACGTGCTCGGCGATCAGCGCGAACGGCCGTTCGCTCGCCGGAAGGACCCGGACTCGGGCGGCCACGTCGGGCCCGGGCTGGTTCATGACGAAGGCGAGCGCCCCCGACTCGAGCTTCACCGAGGCCGTTCTGAACCCCTTCTGTTCCCGGAGGAAGGCTCGAAGGTCCGCCTCGCGTATGGTGACCTGTTCGAGGGTGACGCGCCGGGCGTCGAGCGGTGCCAGTCGTCCCGTAGCGTGGACGCTGAAGGGGTTCACCAGAACGCCCTCGAAGGCGATCCGTACGTCTCCGACACGAAGGAGCGGCGAGTCCCGGCGCCGGAGCTCGCCGACGCGCGCCGAAGCGGCGCGCACCTGGACCCGGCCGATACGGCCACGCAGGATGGTCTCGTCGTAGACGAGGCTGACGTCGAGCCCTTGCATGTCGGCGGCGACCTCGGCGAGCTCCCGTCGCACCGCCGCCTCGACCTCGCGCGCGAACATCGCGGGCTCGACGGACACCGCCTCGGTCAGGCGCCTTGCGCGCACGCTACCGGTCGATCCGTCGGGGAGCGCGAACTCGCCGATGGTCGGGAACACCCGCGCCAGAGACGGGTCGGTGCCG
Organism: Binatia bacterium; assembly: GCA_035635995.1. Lineage (GTDB taxonomy): Bacteria > Methylomirabilota > Methylomirabilia > Rokubacteriales > CSP1-6 > AR31. Next base: position 24,827 of record DASPZZ010000095.1, read on the forward strand.
AGCCGTTCGGCGATGCGCCGAGGCTTCTCGGCCGTCCAGGATGGTCCAATGTCGCCGGTCTTGAGGACGATGTATTCGATCCCGATCGGCTCGGTATCCCAGGCGCGCGTGAACCGAAGCGGGAGACCGTCCCGCGTCCCGTAGTACCTGAAGTTGCTCACCGAGAAGAAACTGGCGTTCGGGACGACGCTCACGGTCACCGGCGCGCCCTGACTGTCGCGGCTGATGAGCGCCATGATCTCCCGATGCCGCCAGTCGTCGGTTCGCGTCGGCGACTCGAGGACGAACGGAACGCCGAGCCCCGGCAGCGCGAAACCGTGCGGCACGCCCAGCGCCGTCGCGCTCACCTGGAGCACGCAGGCCAGAGCCAGAACGACTCCGCCGAGGGAGCGTGTGCGGCCTCGCAGGGCGCCGAAGCCCATCCCCGCCAGCACGGCGGCGATAGGCAGGAGCGGCAGCGTGTAGCGCAGGTTCTTGTTCTGGAGCAACCCGAACAGGAGGAACGGGACCAGCAGTGCGGTCAACACCACGCCCTGCCGTCTCAGGACGGCGATGGCAATCCCCACGAGGAGCAGCACGACCGCGAGAACGCCGAACTGGGGAGCGAGCCACGTCGGGTAGAAGAGGAGCGCCGTCGCCGTGAGCGGGTCGGGGTGGCCCGATTCCGCCGCCTGCTTGAACGAGCGGCTCGTGATCTGGGGGACGAGGCCGAAGAGCCGCGGCCCGTACCAGGGCAGGCTCAGGACGGCCCCGACCAGGAGCGCCAGAGCCGCATTGACCGCCGCGCGCCGGCGGTCGCGGCTCGCGGCCGCAGCGAGGAGGAACGGGGCCAGGACGTAGGCAGCGAACGGAGGTTTCGTGAGCATCCCGACGCCGAACACGGCACCCGCCAGGAGCGACCATCCCAGGCGGGTGAACCCCTCGGTCCGCAGCACCACGACGAGGGCCAGCGCGACCATCGCCGCCAACGGAAGGTCGAGCTGGAATCGGAGCGCGGAGAACACCACGAACGGCGCGCATCCGAACACGACCGCGGCCACGACGCCCTCGGTGCCTCCGGCCAGGCGCCGTCCGAGCACGTACACGGCAGCCATGCCGAGGCCCAGGAACGCCAGGACGATGCTCTGCGCCGCCGCCACGTCCGACGGCGCCAGCCGGTACACGAGGGCGGCGGCACAGGGGACGATCGGAGGGTAGAACGACGAGCGTTCCAGAATGGTGCGCAAGTCGCGCTGCGCCAGATCCTCCGCGCAGCGAACGACGCGCTCGAGGTGGTTGGCGTGATCCCACTCGGGCGGCCTGCGGTCGATCGCGAGCCACACCGCCGCGATCAGCACCAGGGCCGCGTAGGCGCCGGCAACGATCGCCCACTCGCGCCCGGGCGCGGAGCGATTCTCGTTCATCGCCGACCGATCAGAAGGAGCGACGCGCCGAACGGGAGGGGGACGCGGGGGACGAGGTGGCGCTCGAGCGCGAACACCCGCCCGAGGAGCCAGTTGAGGGGTGCCGCCGGGCGCCGCAAGTCGTGACCTCGATCACCCCGAAGGCCTTTCCACAGACGGACGAGCGCCAGCACCGGGAAGAGCAGGGTATTGAAGTAGCTCACGCGGAGCACGCTGAAGCCGGCCCGTTCGACCGCGGCACGGACCTCGGCGGCGGTGTAGCGCCGGCGATGTCCGAGGACCTCATCGTGGCCGCTCCAGAGCCACTGATACGCCGGCACGGTCACGACGAGCAGACCACCCTCGCTGACCCCCCGGCGCGCGGCCTCGAGGGCGGCGACGTCGTCGTCGACGTGCTCGATCACGTCGAGCAGCAGCACCACGTCGGCCCAGCCAGCGGGCACGCCGAGATCATCCGGTAGCCGGCCCACCCGCACGTCGAGGCCGGCGGCCCGCGCGGCGGCGATGAGATCGACATGCGCCTCCATGCCGACCGCCTCACCGAACTCGGACAGCGCGGCGAGCACGTTGCCCGTGCCGCAGCCCAGCTCGAGCAGGCGCACACGGTGCGGCGGCAGGGCGCGACGGAGAGCCGAGGTGATCACGGCGAGCCGGCCGCGGAACCACCAGTGCGACCGGTCCTCTTCCATGTGGACGGCGACGTACGCGGGGTCCATCCCTCAGCGACGAAGGCCGGAGCGGCTCACGCGCCCGCCGTCGTGTCTCGTCGACGTCCGCCCAGGAACCGGCGGAGGCGGTCGAGACCCTCCTGAATGCGCTCCAGCGACGACGCGTAGGAAAACCGCAGGTAGCCCTCGGCGTTGGCGCCGAAGGCCGCGCCGGGCGTGACGGCCACGTGACTCGACTCCAGAAGCTCGCGGGCGAGGCCGACCGAGTCCGTCGACAGGTGGCGCGCGTTCGCCAGGACGTAGAACGCCCCGGTCGGCTCGGTGCCTACACCCAACCCGATGGACCGGAGGCCGGCGATCATCGCCCGCCGGCGCTCGTCGAAGATCGCGCGGAAGCGCCGGCTGTCATCGCCCGCGTCGCGGAGAGCGGCGACGCCCGCCCATTGCACGAACTCGTTGGTCGAGATGAAGAAGTTGCCGTAGAGCGTCTGCAGGGCCCGGATGTGCTGGCGCGGAGCGATCACCCAGCCGAGTCGCCATCCCGTCATGGCGTAAGCCTTCGAGAATCCGTTGAGCACGAAGGCCCGGTCGGTGAATTCCAGGATCGTCCGGTCCCGCCCCTCGTAGCTGAGCCCGTGATAGATCTCGTCGGACACGATGAGCGGCCCGCTCCCCCGGCTGAGCTCGGCGATCGCGGCCATCCGCTCGGGTGACAGGACCGTTCCCGTGGGATTGGCCGGGGAGTTGATCAGGATCGCCCGGGTGCGCGGGCCGAGTCGACTGCGGATCGCTTCGGGGCGGTATTGAAAGCCATCCTCCTCGGTCACGCCGACGTAGACCGGCCGCCCCTCGGCATAGCGGATGAAGTTGGGGTAGCACGCGTAGTAGGGATCGCTCAAGACGACCTCGTCGCCCGGATCCAGGAGGTGACCGAAGAGGAGGAGCATGGCCGGGGACGTACCGGCCGTCACCAGGATCTGGTCCGGCGAGATCCTCACGCCGTACGTCCCCGCGTAGTGCTCGGCGATCGCTTCCCGGAGCGGCAGGATGCCGAGGCTATGCGCGTATCGCGTCCGGCCGTCTTTGATCGCGCGCTCCAGGGCGTCGCGGACGACCGGGGGCGCCTCGAAGTCCGGCTCGCCGAACTCGAGGTGGACCACATCGATGCCGGCCCGCTCGAGCTCCTGGGCCCGTTCGGCCACTTCGACCGCGAGGAACGGTTCAATCCCCTGGATTCTCCGAGCGAACGTCACGAGCGCCTCCCGACCCGCCTTCGGGCTTGAAGGATTTGCCACAGCATCCCGGGCCCGTGGCGGAGGACCCCGACCTTGCTCTCCGCTTGATCGACCCAGTTCACCGGCACCTCGACGATACGACAGCCGGCAGCCCGGGCCCGCAGGAGGAGCTCGACGTCGAATCCGAATCCTCGCGTGCAGAGCGCCTCGAACAGGCGGCCGGCGGCCGGAGCCGTGAACGCCTTGAAGCCGCACTGCGAGTCCGCGACCCCTTCGAGGCCCACCCTCGCGACGAGCCAGTTGAACACGCGGCCGGCCGCTACGCGGTGGGGCTGCGCCGTCACCGAGACGCCGGGATCGGCGAGAACCCGCGAGCCGATCACGACGTCGGCGCCCGCGACCAGCATCGGCTCGAGTCGCTTCAGCTCCACGATCGGTGTGGCGCCGTCGGCATCCGCAAACAGCCGGTAAGGCCCCCTGGCCGCCAGCATCCCCGCCCGCACCGCCGCGCCCTTGCCGGCGTTCCGCGGGAGGCGAAGGACCTTGACCGCCGTGTGTTGTCGAGCCTCGACGATCGACGACGTGCCGTCGGTCGAGCCGTCATCGACGACGATCACCTCGTACGGCTCGTCGCGGCCCTCGAAGTAGGCGACGACCGTCTCCAGAAACTGGGGAAGGCGACGCGCCTCGTTGAACGCCGGGATGACGACCGACCAGCGAGGCGTCACCGGATCCCGGAGAGGTCCAGGCGCCGGCGGCGACGGGCCGTGGCGGTCTCGTGCGCGGCGCGCGCCACCCCTTCGGCCACCGCCGGCGCCACGCTCTTGTTGAACACACTGGGAATGATGTACTCCGCGCTGAGCTCGCTCCGGCCCACGCACGCCGCCAGCCCCCGTGCCGCCGCGAGCTTCATCTCGTCGTTCACGGCCCGCGCGCGGGCGTCGAGGAGGCCCCGAAAGAACCCGGGGAAGCACAACACGTTGTTGATCTGGTTGGGGTAGTCCGAACGACCGGTCGCCATCACGCGAACGTGCTTTTCGGCCTCCTCCGGCCGGATCTCAGGCTCCGGATTGGCCATGGCGAAGACGACCGGATCGCGCGCCATCCGCTTGAGGTCGCGCACGACCAGGATTCCCGGGACCGAGAGGCCGATGAACACGTCCGCGCCCTCGAGCGCCGCCCCGAGGCTCCCCTTGACCTGGCGCGGGTTGGTGGCGGCTCCGACCCACCGCTTCATGAAGTCCATACCCTGCGTCCGGCCTCGGTGGATCGTACCGTGCTCGTCGACACCGATGATGTCACGGACGCCGCACGACTGAAGGATCTTGATGGTGGCGGTGCCGGCGGCGCCGACACCCGTCACGACCACACGGATTCGCCGGGGCTCCTTGCGGACGATCTTCAGCGCGTTGAGCAGGGCCGCCAGGACCACGACGGCCGTCCCGTGCTGGTCGTCGTGGAACACGGGGATCTCCAGCTCCTTGCGGAGCCGTTCCTCGACCTCGAAGCACCGCGGCGCCGCGATGTCCTCCAGGTTGATGCCGCCGAACGCCGGCGCCACGAGCTTGACGGTCTCCACGATCTTGTCGACGTCCTTCGTGGCCAGGCAGAGCGGGAACGCATCGACCCCGGCGAACTCCTTGAAGAGCATCGCCTTGCCTTCCATCACCGGCAACGCCGCCTCCGGGCCGATGTCGCCCAGGCCCAGAACGGCCGTGCCATCGGTCACGACGGCGACCGTGTTGTGCTTGATCGTCAGCGAGAAGGCGAGCTGCCGGTCGTCCCGGATCGCGAGGCAGACGCGAGCCACGCCTGGCGTGTACGCCATCGACAGGTCGTCGCGTGTGCGGATCGGAACCTTGTTGCGCACCTCGATCTTGCCGCCAACGTGCATCAGGAACGTGCGGTCGGAGATGGCGCCGATCCGAACCCCGGCCACCCGCCTGAGCCGGCCGACGATCTGCTGCGCGTGGACGCTGTCACGCGCCTTGACGGTGATGTCGCGCTCCGTCCGTTCGCGCGTGGTCTCCACGAGGTCGACGGCGCCTATGTCACCCCCGGCGTTCCCGATCGCCGACGCGACCCGACCGAGCATGCCCGGGCGGCTCGCGATCTGCACCCGAACGGTGAAGCTGTAGCTGGCACTCGGCGGGATCACGCCGTCGATTCTACCCTCTCCCGGCAGCCCTGGAGTGACCCCGCCCAAAGCTTTTGCGTCGCCCGGAACTCTCAGCCCGGGTATTGAGGTTTAAAACCAAGCACCGGTGAATAGAGGAAAGGAAGCCCCGGTCACAAGCCTGCGGGAATACGAATGGGGGGCCGGCGCCGGATCGAGGCTCAGGTAAACCCCGCAAAGCGCGATAGGGTAAGCCCTGGGCCGGGCGTCCGTGGGATTAAAGTCCAGTTCGATGAAACGTTGAAGCCGGATTTTGCATCTGAATCAACAGCAACCTCCATGAAAGAAAGCCGGTGACACGATGACATTTCGGGAATCAGCCGATGCGGTTGAGGACGGCTCTGTGACGTCCGCTAGCGCGACATCGACGGGAGAGCGTGGAGGCCAGGTGGTGGTCGATGACGAGGCTGAAGAGACTCCCCGGGCGGCCGCCGAGGACACCTATGGGCGAGCTCTGACAAAGGGCGAGGACCCGGTCCGTCTTTACCTCAAGGAGATCGGCAAGGTCCCCCTGCTCACGGCCGCCCAAGAGGTCCAGATCGGCCGGCGTATCGAGGTCGGCCAGATCGCCCTCCGGCGGACGCTTGCCGGGATTCCCATGGCGGTCGAGGCGCTCCTCGAGGTGGGCGACAAGCTGCGTCGCGGCGAAATGCCCGCCGATGACGTGATCGTTCTCCCCGAGGGCGGCGAGCTCGAGGCGAAGGCGATCCGGCCCGTGGTCCTGGCCTTCGAGCGTATCCGTCGGCTAGCGCGGAAGATCGCCACGCTCGAGACGTCGCTCGCTGCCCGACGACGGTCGGCGGCCTACCGCAAGAGCACGGCGACCACGATCGCGGCCGCCCGTCAGACGATCCAGGAGGTGGTCGCCGAGATGCCGCTGAAGCCGGCGCTGATCGACGAGCTGGTCACGCAGGTGCGGCGCCGCTGGGAGCAGATCAGCGAGCTCGACCGCGGAAGTCGCCGAGGGCACACCCCGGCGGCGACGCGTGAGCTCCGCCTGCTCGAGAAGCGCACGGGGCTTCCTCGCAAGCTGCTTGGTCCGCTCCTGGAGCAGATCGAGAGGAGCGACCGCACGGTGCGCCAGGCCAAGCGCGAGCTGATGGAGGCGAATCTGCGCCTGGTCGTGTCGGTCGCGAAGCGCTACCTGGGAAGCGACCTGTCGCTCCTGGATCTGGTCCAGGAGGGCAACATCGGGCTCATGAAGGCCGTCGACCGGTTCCAGTACCGGCGGGGCTTCAAGTTTTCGACGTATGCGACCTGGTGGATCCGCCAGGCGATCACCCGCGCGATCGCGGACCACTCGCGAACGATTCGGATCCCGGTCCACATGGTGGAGACGCTGAACCGGATCTCGCGTGTGAATCGCAACCTGGTGAACGAGATCGGGCGTGAGCCGACCCCTGAGGAGCTCGCGCAGCGTACGGGGGTGCCGGCGAAGAAGGTACGGCTGATCCTCGAGTCGTCCCGCAAGCCGCTCTCCCTGGAGACGCCGATCGGCGAGGACTCCGAGCTCGGAGACTTCCTCGAGGACAAGTCCGCCGGCTCGCCCAACGAGTCGCTGCTCAACCAGGACCTCACCACGCAGGTCGAGCGGGCCCTGTCGATGCTCTCCCCGAAGGAAAAGGAGATCTTGCGCCTGCGCTTCGGCATCGGCGAAGAGGGCGAGCACACCCTCGAAGAGGTCGGGAAGCGCTTCGAGGTGACGCGCGAGCGTATCCGGCAGATCGAGGCCAAGGCGCTCAGGAAGCTCCGCCACCCCCTGCGCGGCCGCAACCTTCGCGCCTTCATCGAGAATTAATTGGGATGGGGGGCCTCGAAGGGCCCCCCAAGCCCCCCTTCGCTCGGAAGCGCCCCGGCGAAGCCGTGGCGCTCCTCGAATTCGCGACATGCCATGGGGGCCTCGAAGGGCCCCCCAAGCCCCCCTTCGCTCGGAAGCGCCCCGGCGAAAGCCGTGGCGCTCCTCGAATTCGCGACACGCCATGGAGGACAGCCTAGAGGGGCCCCAAGCTTATCGGCCGGCGGGCGGGGCTTTTAGCGCTGCTGGCTCGTCGTCACTAGGTAGGTGGCGAGCCCTGTGTCCGGGGGCGAGTCGCTGACCATCGTCAGCATCGTCGCGATCTCGCTCCGATGATGCGTGGCGTGGTTCGCGACGTGCTGGAGCAGCGGCCCCAGTGGAAACTTGAACTGCTTGCCCTCAGCGTTCCGGTACTCGATGACCCGGTCGAGGTCGGCCGCGGACAACCCATCGATGACGGCTCGCTGCTCGCGCTCGAGGTCATCCCACGGCGCTCGGATCGAGGCGAGCGTCGCGAACTCGGCGCCGGGGATCGTCGTCAAGGAGACTCCCGTCCACCGCGACAGCCAGATTCGATCCGCCCCGTAGAGATGGCCGAACATCCGCCTGATGGTCGAGTAGCTGAACTGCTTGCCCACCTCGCGCGAGGTGAGCTCCTCGCCCAGCGCGGTCGCAACCTCGAAGAGCCGGCGATTCGCCCAGCGATGGTAGTCGTAGAGTCCACGGATCATCTCGACGCTCATCGAGCCCTCCCTACTCCAGCACGGCGACGACGTCGCCCTCCTGGACGGTCTGCCCCTCGTGGACCTTGATCTCCTTGACCGCGCCGGCCCTCGGCGCCTCCACGGGGATCTCCATCTTCATCGACTCGAGCACGATCACCGGGTCGCCGGCCGCCACCCGGTCACCGGGCTTCGTGATGACCTGGAACACGATCCCCGTGATGTGCGCCTTGATTTCCTCAGGCATTGAAGGCTCCTTGTTCGAGCATCTGCGTGTGCACCCGCCCCTGCCGGAACTCGGGGCTCGCGACGACCCGGCGGAGGAACGGAACGGTGGTCTGGACACCCTCGACCACGGCCCGGTCGAGGGCCTCCGCCATCCGCTCGACCGCCTGCGGCCGCGTGGTCCCGTGGGCGACCAGCTTGAGCAGTAATGGGTCGTAGTGGACAGAGACCGTGCTCCCCGCCTCGACCCCGGACTCGATCCGGATTCCGTCTCCCGATGGCAGCTCGAGCTTTTGTATCGTGCCTGGGGAGGGCAGGAAGCCCTTCGACGGGTCCTCGGCGTACACTCGGCATTCGATCGCCGCCCGGCGCTGCACGATCTCATCCTGGCGCCAGGGCAGCGGCTGTCCCGACGCGACCCGGAGTTGAGCGACCACGAGGTCCAGGCCCGTCACTTCCTCGGTGACGGGGTGCTCGACCTGGAGCCGGGTGTTCATCTCGAGGAAGTAGAATCCCCCACCCTGGTCCACGAGGAACTCCATCGTCCCGGCGTTCGTGTAGCCGATCGCGCGGACGCCGGCGACCGCCGCGGTCGTGAGCCCCATCTTGGTCGCCGCCGCCAGGTTCGGCGCCGGTGACTCCTCGACGAGCTTCTGGTGACGGCGCTGGATCGAGCACTCGCGCTCGTGCAGGTGTACGACCGTTCCCGAGTCGTCGCCGAACACCTGGACCTCCACGTGCCGCGGCCGCTCGAGATAACGTTCGACATAGAGCTCTCCGGTTCCGAACGCGGCCTGGGCACGGCGAGCCGCCGCAGCGAACGCGGTGCCGAGATCGGCGGCCTTGTCGACGCGCGCCATGCCGATGCCCCCGCCGCCGGCTGCCGCTTTCAGGATCACGGGGTACCCGACCTCGCGGGCGACGACCTCGGCCGCACCGACGTCCGCCACCGGCTCGAAGCTGCCCGGCAGCACGGGGACCCCGGCCGCCGCCATCAGGCGGCGCGCCTCGATCTTGTCGCCCATCTTGCGGATCGCCTCCGGTCGCGGGCCGATGAACACGATCCCCGCACGATCGACGGCCTCGGCGAACCGCCAGTTCTCGGAGAGGAAGCCGTAGCCTGGATGGATCGCCTCGGCCCGCGCCTGCCGGGCCGCGGCGAGAATGCGCTCCGCGCTGAGATAGCTCTCGCGCGCGGGCGCGGCGCCGATCTCGACCGCTTCGTCGGCGTCGCGCACGTGGGGCGCTCCGCGGTCAGCCTCCGAGTACACGGCGATGGTCTTGAGCCCGAGCTGACGGCAGGCGCGGAACACGCGACGGGCGATTTCTCCTCGATTGGCGACCAGGACCCTACCGAACAACGACGATCAGGCCGGGCGGGCGGCGTCGTGCCCGACGACGTCGAGAGCGGCCACGCGCCAGCCTACGTGAGAGGAAGCCCAGCGGGCCAGCACCACGGCGAAGCTCGACGAGCCGTCCAGCCGCGTCTTCACGAGTCGCTGATGGCCAAGGCGTGCGAACGCCACGGTCAGGTGCCGGGAGTATCGGGCACCACGCAGAAGAGTCCACGCGGTGTCCCCGAGCATCAGGCCGGGCAGGAGCCAGCGCTCCAGCTCGGCCTCGTCACCTGCCACGAGGGCCTCGGCGAACGATCGGTGGGCCTCTTCGAGGCCCTCGGGGATGGGCCACGCGGCCGTCGCTCGTTCCAGCCTGATGAATTCTCTCGCGTCGTCGGAGAGGTCGGCCCGGAGCGACTCGCCCTCCGGCGCCTGACGGGAAGGAAGTCCGCCGGCGCCCGTCACGCCGCCGGCGGCCGACAGCAACGCGTCGAGGCGGCTGCGGCGCTCGCTCGCGCGCTCCGTCGCCGCGGGGGTCCCGGCCAGATGGCGCAGGATCGTGTCGCCCGCCGCGATGTGACGTTGCTCGTCCTCGATGCAGCGCGCCAGGATGCGGCGGGTCGGCGGCTCGTAGACCGGATTGGCGCGGCTCAGGTGGTCGCGATAGGTCGCCAGGAGATGTGGCTTGAGCACGCCATACACGCCGACCAGCCGCTCGACGGTCTGATCCGGTCCTTCCGCCTCTTCGAGGGCGTCCATGAAAGCGGCGACCGCGGGATTGGCGGCTTCGGACACGTGAGCATGGGCGCGAAGCTCGGGAAGGCGCTGGCCGAAGGCGTCGCACTGCTGGGCCAGGTCCCAGACGTGTCGGCCCAGGAGGAGCTTGGCCGAGAGCTCGGGCGTGAGGGCGATCCAGCCTCCGAGGGCGCGCATCGTGCGCTCGACCACGTAGCGGTAGTTGCGGAGCAGGCGGGCGGAATGGTCGGCGCTGAAGGTTCCTTCCAGGGGCTGCGGCACGCGCGTCAGTAGACCTGAGACCGCTGGGTCGTCTTGATCAGGCGCTCGATCTCTTCTTCCGTGAAGCCGGCCATGCGACGCACGTCCGTCGCGATCGAGATGGACACCGCGTCGTGGTCTCCTTCACGGCGGACGCCGCCCAGGTTGAAGCGCTCGTCGATGCTCTCCTGGAACTCGATCGCCCGCCTCCGGCGCTCGGTGTCGCCCTCGGTGAGCTTGGTGAGCCACTTCGAGCCCATGCGGACGTGGGTGATCTCGTCGGCCAGGACGAAGTCCACGGCGCGCTCGAGGATCGGGTCGCCGATCTTCCGGGCGATGTGCACGAGCTGGTTGAAGACGTCGCACGCCAGCCCTTCGAGACCGCGGTTGACTCCCGCGACGCGGGCGGCCGCGTCCTCGGCGCATGCGCAGCGCCAGAGGATGGTCGTCTCCGGAAACTCACCGGCGTAGCCGCCGAGGTGCTCGAGCAGCCTCAGATAGATCTCGACGTGCCGCGACTCGTCCCACACCTGCCGCGCCATGTCCATCGTGAACTCCCACGGCGCGTCCGGGAAGTCGCACACGCTTCGGCCGGCACCCTCCATCGCCTGCAGCTCGCCGACCATGATCCCGTGAACCCGCTCCTTGATCGACTCGGCGCTCGACAGGTCGGGGAACGGTGGGAACCCCTGGGCAACCTTCAGCTCGGCGACGTCGCGCGCGCGCATCCTGACGAACCGGTCTTCGCGCGCGAGCTTGTCGTAGGCGATCGGACGATCCATCGGGGCTCCTCTCGGCGACTGAACCGCTGTTCAGCGAAGTGTAAACGAACCGCCGTCGTGTGGCAAACGCGCTCGGCGCGGGATGCCCGAGGAAGAAGCGGAACAGCCGGATTGACGCGCGGGGCCTCACTGGCTATAAACGGAGCACTTCGATGGACATCATCCTGCAGCTCGTGCTGAACGGCCTCGCGGTGGGCTGTATCTATGGCCTGGTGGCCCTCGGCTTCGTCCTGATCTACAAGGCGACCGAGCTGGTGAATTTCGCTCAGGGCGATCTCCTGATGCTCGGCGCGTTCACCTGCTACATGTTCGTGGTCTGGTACGGCGTCGGCTACTGGCCGGCGTTCGCCCTGGCGGTGGCGCTGGTGGGGCTCTTCGGCGCGGCGCTGGACGCCGCGGTCCTCCGCCGGGTCATCGGGCAGCCGCAGTTCTCCGTGGTCATGCTCACGATCGGCCTCGGCGCGATCTTCCGGAGCTTCGCCTCGATCACCTGGGGCTCGGAGATCTACACGCTCCCGACCCCGTTCAGCGCGCGGGCCACCCGGCTCGCCGGCGTCGCCGTCAGCCACGAGTACGTGTCGATCATCGTCGGCACGGTCCTGCTCTGCGCCGTGCTGTACGCCTTCTTCACGTTCACGCGGGTCGGCGTGGCGATGCAGGCCGCGTCGCAGAACCAGCTCGCCGCCTACTACATGGGCATCCCGGTCAAGCGGATGTTCTCGTTGATCTGGGCGATCTCGGCGGGCGTGGCCGCGATCGCCGGTGTGCTCCTGGCGCCGGTGTCGCTGATCGACATCAATCTCGGATTCATCGGGCTCAAGGCGTTCGCGGCGGCGGTGCTCGGCGGCTTCGGCTCGATCCCCGGGGCGCTGGTGGGCGGGATCACCATCGGGCTGATCGAGCTGTTCTCCGGCGCTTACTTGCCACAGGGATTCAAGGACGTCGCGGCGTACGTCGTCCTGCTGGCCGTGCTCGCCGTCCGGCCCCAGGGAATGTTCGGGACCATCGCCAGGAAGAAGGTCTGAGCGGTGCGCTTCGCCTTCAAGACCTCCTACGCCCAGGACCTGGGCATCTTCCGCGACGGCGTCCAGCGCGGCTGGTACGTGGCGCTCCTGCTCGGCCTGCTGGCGCTCCCGCTCCTGATCCCGGCGTACCTCGTCGACGTGAGCCTGGTCTTCATCTACGGGCTCTGCGGCCTCTCGCTCATGGTCCTGGCCGGCTATACCGGCCTCGTCAGCCTGGGGCACGCCGCGTTCCTCGGCATCGGCGCCTATACCCACGTCTACGTTGTCCACGATCTCGGGCTGCCGTGGATCGTCGGGGTCGCGCTCGCCTGCGCGGTGACGGCGGCCGCCGGCGTGCTGGTGGGCCTGCCGGCGCTGCGGATGACCGGCGTCTATCTCTCCATCGCGACGCTGGCCTTCGCCCTCATCATTCAAGAGGTGCTGACCCGCTGGGAGAAGGTGACCGGCGGTCTCAAGGGCAAGCCCGTGGACAAGGCCGTCGTCTTCGGCGCTCACCTCGGCGGCGACGCCGCCTTCTACTTCCTGTGCCTGGCGTTCCTCATCGCCGGGCTGTGGTTGACCGGCAACCTCCTGCGCTCCCCGACCGGCCGCGCCTGGGTGGCGATCCGCGACAGCGAGATCGCGGCGCAGTCGATGGGCGTCAACCTGGCCGTCTACAAGACCAGCGCCTTCGCCTATTCCGCCGCGCTGATGGGCGTCGCGGGCGCGCTCTTCGCCCACAAGATCGGCTTCCTCGCGCCCGACATCTTCAGCGTGCTGTTCTCGATCCAGTTCCTCCTCATGGTGGTGGTCGGCGGTCTCGGCAGCCTCCACGGCGCCTTCTTCGGTGCCGTCTTCGTGGCGTTGCTCCCGGTGGCGATCTCTCAGGCGCGCGACTCGGTCCCGGCGTGGGCGGCCACCCTCGCCGCGCCCCTGGGCAAGGAGGCCGTCAGCGCCACCTTCCTCGCGGTCGATCAGTTCGTCAAGAAGCCCGGACTCGAGCCCGGGCTCTTCGGCCTGATCCTCGTGCTCTTCATCCTCTTCGAGCCGCTCGGTATCTACGGCCGCTGGCGAAAGATCCAGCTCTACCTCGCGACCTTCCCGCTCTACAAGCGCGCCACCTTCCGCCGGCAGAAGGCGTACATGCGGTCAGAGCGGCTGCGATGAGCCTCCTCGCGGTGGACGGGCTCGTCAGGGATTTCGGCGGGCTTCGGGCGGTCGACGGCGTAAGCTTCCAGGTGGAGCCGGGCGAGGTCTTCACCATCATCGGTCCCAACGGCGCCGGCAAGACGACCATCTTCAACCTCGTCTCCCGGATTTACGATCCGACCGGGGGCCGCATGTTCTTCGACGGTCAGGACATCACCCGCGTGCCGCCCCACGAGGTGGCCCGGCGCGGCATCGCCCGGACGTTCCAGAACATCGAGCTCTTCGAGCACGCCACCGTGCTCCAGAACCTCTTGCTCGGCCGCCACGTGCACAAACGCTCGCGCTTCATGGAAGAGCTCCTGTTCCTGCCGCGGGTGCAGGCACTCGAGCTGGAGCACCGCGAGGCGGCGGAGCGGGTCATCGACTTCCTCGACTTGCAGCCGTATCGCGACAGCCTCGTCGTCAACCTCGCCTACGGCGTCCGCAAGGTCGTCGAGATGGCGCGGGCACTCTGCACCCGGCCGCGGCTCTTGCTCCTCGACGAGCCCTCGTCGGGGCTCAGCGTCGAGGAGACCGAGGACATGGCGTTCTGGATCCATGACATCCGGACCGTCCTGGGCATCACCGTGTTGATGGTCGAGCACGACATGAGCCTGGTCAGCTCGGTCTCCGACCGCGTGCTGGCGGTGAACTACGGCCGGCCGATCGCGCTCGGCAGCGCCCGCGAGGTGCAGGACCATCCCGATGTCATCAAAGCCTATCTCGGCGGGTAGCCAATGGCCGACCCCCTCCTCGCCGTCGCGAACCTCGAGACCTACTACGGCCCGATCATGGCCATCCGGGGTGTCAGCTTCGGGGTCCCGGAGCGCTCCGTCGTCGCCATCCTCGGCGCCAACGGCGCCGGCAAAAGCACGATCCTCAAGACCGTCTCCGGCGTGATGGACCCGCAGAAGGGCACGGTGACCTTCGCGGGTCGCGAGATCCAGGGCATGGACCCCGACAAGGTGACGCGACTGGGCATCAGCCACGTCCCCGAGGGGCGTGAGGTGTTCCCGTTCCTCTCGGTGCGCGACAACTTGCTGATGGGCGCCTTCACCCGCCGCGACGCCGGGGGTGTCGCCGAGGACCTCGAGCTGGTCTACTCGTACTTTCCGATCCTGGGATCGCGCGCCGAGCAGCGCGCCGGCTCGCTCTCCGGCGGCGAGCAGCAGATGCTGGCGATCAGCCGCGCGCTCATGGCTCGCCCGCGGATGATGCTGCTGGACGAGCCGTCGCTCGGCCTCTCGCCCCGGCTGGTCAAGGAAATCTTCGCGATCATCGTCCGGATCAACCGCGAGCGCGGGGTCACGGTGCTGCTCGTCGAGCAGAACGCCCACATGGCCCTCCACGTCGCCGACTACGGCTACGTCCTGGAGGTCGGCCGCATCGTGATGGAGGACACGTGTGCGCGGCTCCTCGAGAAGGAGGACATCAAGGAGTTCTATCTCGGCATGAAGGAGACGAGCGTCCGCGGCACGCGGCGCTGGAAGAGGAAGAAGACATGGCGGTGATGACCGAGCGCTCGGCCGATCGGGCCTGGACCGTCTTCGGCGAGGACACGCTGCCCAGGCTGTTCCGCCACGTCGTCCGCGAGCGGGGGCGCCGGGTGGCCATGCGCGAGAAGGAGCTCGGCGTGTGGCGCGCCGTGAGCTGGTCTCAGTACGGCGAGCGGGCGAAGCACGTCGGCCTGGGCCTCCTGGCCCTCGGCCTCCGGCCCCGCGACGTGGTCTCGATCATCGCCGACAACTGCCCGGAGTGGCTCTACACCGACCTCGGCACGATGTCGGTCGGCGGCGTCACCAACGGCATCTATACGACCGACGCCGCCCGACAGGTCGAATACATCGTCAACGACAGCGGCACCCGCTTCTTCTTCGCCGCCAACGAGGAGCAGCTCGACAAGATTCTCGAGGTTCGCGCCCGTTGCGCGGAGCTCGTGCGAATCATC
Organism: Binatia bacterium; assembly: GCA_035635995.1. Classification (GTDB taxonomy): domain Bacteria; phylum Methylomirabilota; class Methylomirabilia; order Rokubacteriales; family CSP1-6; genus AR31. The sequence goes on from DASPZZ010000095.1 coordinate 40,306, forward strand.
GTCTACGACATGGAAGGGCTGCACGCCTTCCGGGACGAACAGGTGATGCCGTTCGACGCGCTCTTGGAGCTCGGCGCTCGCTACGGGACGGAGCACCCCGGCGCATTCGAGGACATGGTCGAGATCGCGCGGCCCGACGACCTGGCGATCCTCGTCTACACCTCGGGCACGACCGGTCCGCCCAAGGGGGCCATGCTGAGCCACCGCAACATCCTGTTCCAAATCGACTACGCCGACTACATCACCGCGGTGCACGAGGGCGACCAGCAGCTCTCCTTCCTGCCGCTCTGCCACATCGCCGAGCGCACGTTCACCGTCTTCAGCCCGCTGCGCACCGGCGCCACGGTGAACTTCGCCGAGAGCATCGACACCGTGCCCGAGAACCTCCGCGAGGTCGCGCCCGCGCTCTTCTTCGCGGTGCCGCGGATCTGGGAGAAGTTCTACTCGGGGGTCGCGCTGCGCATGCGGGACGCGACCCGCGTCGGCCGGCTCGCTTACCACTGGGCGATCTCCGTCGGCGCGCGCGTGGCCGAGCGGCGAATCGCGGGCCGCCGACCCGGGCTCGGCCTCCGCATGCTCTTCCGGGTCGCGGATTTCCTCGTCCTCGACAACGTCAAGCGGTCGATGGGGCTGCACCGCGCGCGCGGCGCCGCCACCGGGGCCGCGCCGATCGCGCCCGAGCTGATCAAGTGGTACATGGCGCTCGGGATCGACATGCGGGAGGTGTACGGCCAGACCGAGAACTGCGGGCTGGCCACCGCCATGCCCGCGGATCGCATCAAGCTCGGCACGGTCGGCGTCGCCCGCCCCGACACGGAGGTCCGGATCTCGCCCCGAGGCGAGATCCTCCTGAAGGGCCCGCACGTCTTCCTCGGCTACTACAAGAACCTCCAGAAGACCGCGGAGACGGTGGTCGACGGCTGGCTCCACACGGGCGACGTCGGCGTGATGGACGACGAGGGATTCGTGCGGATCACGGACCGGATGAAGGACATCATCATCACGGCGGGCGGCAAGAACGTCACACCGTCGGAGATCGAGAACCAGCTCAAGTTCTCGCCCTACATCGCGGACGCCGTCGTGATCGGCGACCAGCGGCGGTTCCTGTCCTGTCTGGTGATGATCGACCACGAGACCGTGGCGCAGTTCGCGCAAGAGCGGAACGTGCCGTTCACCAACTTCGCCTCGCTCTGCCGCGCCAGGGAGATCCAGGAGCTGATCGGCGGCGAGATCGAGCACGTGAACCGACGGCTGGCCCGCGTGGAGACCATCAAGAAGTTCCGCCTCATCGAGCAGATCCTCACCGCGGAAGACGAGGAGCTGACCCCGACCATGAAGCTGAAGCGCGCGCTCGTCAACGCGAAGTACAAGGACGTGATCGATGCCATGTACACGGAGGCGTAGCGCGGCCGAGGGGTCGGGTGGCCGATCCGCGCGGCGCCACTACGAAAGGAGCGAGTGATGAAGAAGCGACTGGTGGTTCTGGGCGTGCTGGCCGGGGCGGTCGCGCTGGCGGCCATCGCGGCGGCGCAGAAGGAGACCCGCGGCGTGAGCAAGACCGAGATCGTGCTCGGCATGCATACCGACCTCTCGGGGCCGGCCGCCACCTACGGTGTGTCCTCGTCGAACGCCGTCAAGATGCGGTTCGACGAGGTCAACGACAAGGGCGGCCTCCACGGGCGCAAGGTCAGGCTGGTGGTCGAGGACACCCAGTATCAGGTGCCCCGTGCGGTGCAGGCCGGCACCAAGCTGATCAACCGCGACCACATCTTCGCGATGGTCGCGGGGCTCGGCACGCCGATGAACAACGCGCTCTTCAAGGACCAGTTCGACGCGGGCGTACCGAACCTGTTCCCGCTCTCGGCGGCGCGCTCGATGTACGAGCCCTTTCACAAGCTCAAGTTCTACAGCGCCGCCTCCTACGTCGACCAGGTGCGGGCCGGCATCAACTACTTCGTGACCAAGAAGGGCAAGAAGGCGCTCTGCGCCATGTACCAGGACACCGACTTCGGCAAGGAGGTGCTGGACGGCGTTCAGGCGCAGGCCGACAAGATGAAGCTGAAGGTCGTCGAGACGGCCACTCACAAGCCGACCGACCAGGACTTCACGGCCCAGGTCACCAAGCTCAAGGCGGCCGGCTGTGACCTCGTCGTGCTGGGCACGATCGTGCGCGACTCGATCGTGCCGTACGCGACGGCGCGGAAGATCGGCTGGACGGACGTCGACTTCCTCGGCTCCACGGCCAGCTACGATCTCTTCGTCGCCGCGGCGCAGGGCGGCGTCACCGAAGGGCTCCACGCCATGGGCCTGACCGACATGCCGTACCGCGACACGCTGAGCCCCGCCGCGCAGGGCTGGTTCGATCGCTACAAGGAGCGCTACAAGGTCGACCCGAACATCGGCGCGGTCTACGGCTGGGTGGCCGCTGACCTGACCGTGGTGGCGCTCGACAAGACGGGTCCCGAGCTGACGCTCGACAACTTCGTCCGTGGGATGGAATCCATCAGGAGCTACCGCGACATCTTCAACGGGCCCGAGGCGAGCTTCGGCCCTGACAAGCACCAGGGCGCGAGCTCGTCCTTCCTGGCGGTGGTCAAGGGTGGCCGCTGGGTGCGCTTGACCGATCCGCTCAGCTACTAGCCCGGACCGGCGCTTCCATCAGTCGTCGACGCGCCCGCGGCTCAAGAGAGTCGCGGGCACGACGGCGCCCTGACCGAACCGAGCGGTCAGCCGGTCGACCACACGCGCCAGGCGCTCGCGGCGGAGGGCCGCGGGGTCGAGGAGGTCCAGTTGGCCCGTCCCGGCCGGTCCCAGTCGTGACGCCGAGAGCCCGATGAGGCGCACCGGCCGCGTGACCGGGTCGCGCTCGAGGAGCGCCAGCGCGCGCCGATAGAGCTCGAGGCCGTCCTGGGTCGGCTCCCCTGTGATGCTGCGCGTGTGCGTCTCGAAGGGAGCCAGGCGCAGCTTGACCGTGACGCGGCCGGCCGAGAACCCGCCGTCTCTCAGCTCGGCGGCGACCCGCTCGGCGTGCGCCCGCAGCGTCGTCTTGAGCTGCTCCGCGTTCATGCAGTCGACGCCGAACGTCTCCTCCGCCCCGATCGATTTGGGCAGACCGAACGGCTCGACCGGACGATCGTCACGCCCGAACGCGAGGTCGTAGAGCGCGTCGCCGTGCTTCCCGAACCGCCCG